>JBMOFU010000494.1:0-2799 GCA_049318725.1 Phototrophicaceae bacterium
CTATTATGAGGGCGTGTATAACTCCCGTGAAACAATAACCTCATCCATATGGGTTTCTGACCATGTTTTGAGTGCGCCCAATACCGGGATTAGCGTTTCTCCCAGTTCAGTGAGGTTGTACTCGACATGCGGCGGTACTATAGGGTAAACCGTGCGCTTGAGTAACCCATCTCGCTCCAGATTACGCAATACTTGTGTCAGCATCTTCTTAGAAATACCTTCAATACCGTGCAGTAGCTCACTATAGCGTTGGGTTTTCTGTGACAACATAAACAATATCAGCGTTACCCACTTGTCAGCAATCATGTCGAGCAGTTGACGCGCAGGGCAATCAGCACTAAGCGCGTTATAGGCGGGCTTTTCCATGGTTCATTCTCCTAAGTTACTTTTAGGTGTCTATGATACACAAAAGTACCTATTTTATAAAATGGTGCCTTTATGCTATTTTGTAACTGTGTGTTGTTGATAGACATACCTGCCAGCAAGAAACCCACCTCAACCAGATCAAGGGAGATTAAACTTATGAATATGATGGAGAATATGCGCGAAGAAGGCATTCGCCGTGTACAAATGCCCCAAACGTTTGAAGAAGTTCAGGCGTATTCCGTTGGCACATGGGAAAGCTTAAGTGTTGAGTTACGCCCCAACGAAGACCGTACCGGTAGCGGCACTGTCACTGCTAACTACCTGAAGCGGCGCTTTACTTATTTCAATGCGGAAAAGTTTGTCGGTACGATCACATTGTTTGCCGATAACTATGGGCAGATGCCTTTGATGGAGTTCGAGTTTAAGGGTGGGTTAAAATGGGGGAATCAACACCCCATTGCCCAAGGTGCATGGGAGATTGATTACCTGCTGAACGAAGGCTTTGGCGTCACCCCAAGACACGAAAATGCTGCGGTCATGCTCAATCAGGGGTTAGTAGAAGGTGTTGCGCCGTTTGAAGTGGGGGTAAAACAGGATATCCTTAAAAAGGCGTTCCCGATGTTCAATATTGTAGAAGATCAGATCGTCTCTGACTACGATTTAATCTACTTCAGCCATGGAATGTTGTTCATGGGGGCAAAGCATGTGGATGGTACACCGTTTGATCGGCCTGATCGCCGCCCTCACCAGCTTCAAATTCCGCTACGCAAAGTGCTAGAGTAGAAGGCCTCATGACTATGAATGCTACACAATACCCGGCATTGTGGTTACGCTTTATCGTAAGTTTTTTCGCACTGGCGATCACACTGATTGTCTTTGCGATGACACTGGGTAGCATCGTCCAATTGACATATTTTCCTGAATTTCTCCCAGGTGAAGGCGCAGAAAGCTTTGGCATTTTGTTTGGGGGGGTAGCGGTGATGGCGCTAGGTATTGCGCTCCTATACCCACGTTTCGCTATCCAGACAGGCACGGGTTGGTTTATGGACGCGCTGCGGGTTGGTCTGTTGATCGGCCTGACGGTGTTTTTGTCAACACACATGATTCAGGCGGGTTACATCAAAATTTCCCCTGTGGGTTGGCTATTGGAAGGTTTATATGACAGTACCGCGCCATTGGTGGCAGTGCTGGTCTTAGCGTGGATGACCCAACGCAAGAACAAGGCAACCACAGCCTAAAAGAACCGAGAATTGGGCACATCACCCTGAAATTATGTGCCCAACTAGCAATCTACCCAATCAGATGGTTGCGAATAGCACACAGGTGACCGCATGAAAGCATATGTTATTACTATCCCCGGTACCCCGGACGCCCTAACCTTGAAGGACATCCCGGATCCGATTGCTACAGATGGGCAGGTACACATCCAGATTGCTGCATTTGGACTTAACCGCGCTGAAGCTGTCACTCGTCAGGGCGGTTCGGGGAATGCGGTCGTATTTCCGCGTGTGATCGGAATTGAATGTGTTGGCACGGTTATCAATGCCCCCGGCACATCCCTAAAACCGGGGCAAAAGGTTGCAGCGCTGATGGGAGGCATGGGACGAAAGTTTGACGGTTCCTATGCCGAGCAGACGGTGGTGCCAGTTGCCAATGTTATACCGATTGATACGACGCTTGCATGGACGGACTTTGCCGCCATCCCAGAGACTTTTCTTACAGCATGGGGATGTTTATTCGAGGCGCTACAAGTTCAACGGGGAGCGCATGTTGTGATGCGTCCGGGGGCGTCAGCACTAGGTTTAGCGGTTACACAGATTGTCAATCACATTGGTGGCGAGGTCATCGGAGTGACACGCAGTATCCATAAAGTTGAAGCGATGAAACGTGCGGGGATGGCCGATGTGATTGTAGCGGATGGAGCGGTGGCAGATGATGTGAGGCGTATCTGGCAAGGGGGAGCCATCCACATAGTTGAAACCGTCACAAACAGTCTCACGGTGAATGACAATCTTAAGATAAAAGGGCGTGGTGGTCGAGTTTGCATTGCTGGGTCATTAGCGAGCAGTAGCGGGCAATCACTCGGATTGGGGGTGATGCTTGCGATGTTACGTCCATCGGTGCGGATATTCTCTAGTGAGAGGGTCACTGCCGCCAAGTACGGGGAGGTTCTGCAAGCGATTGTGAGAAATGTCGAGTCTGGGGTCTACAAGACCAATATCGCAGAGGTGATACCGTTTGCGAATTTGGTGGATGCCCATGTCGGAATTGACAGCAATCGCTATGTTGGCAAAGTTGTGGTGCGACTGTAGTAAAGATTAAGCCCTTGCCCCCTCTTTACAGGGTCATGTTTACGCCCACTTACAGTATCTTTCACCCATGATGGGTAGAAGTGAATCGATTGGGAGAAGCGGAATTAGCGCGAACACGCGC
>JBMOFU010000495.1:0-2787 GCA_049318725.1 Phototrophicaceae bacterium
TAGACCTGCGCTATGAAGCCCGCGATATTGAGCAACATCTGTCCTCGCCTGATAAAGTCGATCACTGGTTTGAAACCAAGACCGCCGGCCTCACCGAACACGCCAAAGCACAAATTAAGGCCAAGTGGGGGACGATGCAAAATGTGTTGAGCGCACGGCGGCGGCTAGAGCGCATCGTTGAGGATATCATCATTGATATGGAAATGCGTCAGCGTCTCAAGGATGGGCGCGGCAATGCGCTCTTGGTGGCAGGCAGCATCTATGAAGCGTGCAAATTCTATGAAATCTTCCTGCAACGCCGCTTTACCCAGTGCGCCATCATCACCTCCTATGATCCGCAAGTACGGGATGTCAAAGGTGAAACGACAGGCAGCGGCAAGACTGAGGCCGAAGAAAAATACGCCATTTACCAACAGATGCTAAATGGGAAATCCGTTGAGCAGTTTGAGGCTGAGGTCAAGCGGCAGTTTATCGAATCCCCCGCACAAATGCGCCTGCTGATCGTGGTGGACAAATTACTCACCGGGTTTGACGCTCCAGCGGCCACCTACCTGTATATTGATAAGCAAATGCGCGACCACAATTTATTCCAAGCTATTTGCCGCGTGAATCGGCTGGATGGGGAGGATAAAGAATATGGCTACATCGTGGACTACAAAGACCTGTTCAAGAGCCTTGAGCAATCCATGCAGGATTACACCGCTGGCGCGTTAGATGGCTTTGACCGTGAGGATGTAGCGGGCTTGCTCAAAGACCGTGTGGATAGCGGGCTGGAGCGCCTCGAAGTTGCCCGTGAGCAAATCGCGCTCTTGTGCGAACCTGTCCAACTGCCCAAGGATATTCTGGCCTATATCCATTTCTTCTGTGGCGATGAAGACGATAAACGCAAAGAACAACGCCGCCAAGACCTCTACAAATACACAACGGCCTTAAGCCGTGCCTACATCAACATCGCCAACGATCTGCCGAGACTTGGCTATACGCCCAAGCAAATCCAGCAGCTTGAGGCTGAAGTCACCCATTACGAGAGCATCCGCAACCAGATCAAACTCGCCAGTGGCGACGCGGTTGACCTCAAGCAATACGAGCCAGATATGCGTCGGATGCTCGACCTCTATATTCAGGCCGATGAAAGTCAAGCCGTCACTGAACTGGCAGAAATCCCCCTGCTCACGCTCATTGTCCAACGGGGCAAAACTGCCGTTGAAGCATTGCCACCAGACATCCGTCAAAACCCCGAAGCCGTAGCTGAAACCATTGAGAACAATGTGCGCCGGGCAATTGTCCAAGAGAACCACACCAACGAAGCCCACTATGATCGCATGTCTAAACTGCTCAATGCGCTTATCGAGCAACGCCAGCAACAGGCGCTAGACTATGAGGCCTACCTCGAAGCGATTATTGACCTCGCCAAACAAGTGCAAAATCCTGAAACCGCAACGGGGTATCCAGCATCAATGGATACCCGAGGGAAAAAGGCGCTCTTTGAGTTGCTCAAGGATGAAGCGATAGTAAATCAGGTTCATAACGCCGTGATCCGAACAAAAAAGCACAGCTGGCGCGACGATATAATGAAAGAGCGGGAAATCCAAGCCGCGATCTACATGGTCGTGAAGGATCATGACCGCACCAGTGTCCTTTTTGCTATCCTCAAGAATCAACAGGAATACTAAAGTGCATCAGCTTCACGTCAATGACATTGTGGTGGATGTGGTTCGCAAAGACATCAAACATCTTCACCTTGCTGTATACCCCCCAGTAGGGCGGGTGCGTGTGGCTGCCCCGCTAGGTTTTGATGATGAAGCGGTACGTTTAGCGGTGATTGACAAACTGAGTTGGATCAAACAACAGCAACAACGCTATCAAGACCAAGCCCGCCAAACCGAACGCCGATATGTTTCCGGCGAGAGCCATTACTTTCAAGGGAAGCGCTATCAGCTCAGTGTAGTCTATGCCGATCAGCCGCCAAGCCTTCGTATCCGCAACAAGAATACGCTAGAGCTGGTCGTAAGACCCGGAAGTGATGTATCCCAGCGTGAGCGCGTCATCTCAAATTGGTATCGCCAAGCATTAAAGGCCAGTATTCCCCCATTGATTGCCAAGTGGGAACCGAAGATGGGCGTTCAAGTGGCCGACTGGCGCATCAAGCAGATGAAAACCAAGTGGGGAACCTGCAACATCGAAGCCCAACGCATCTGGCTCAACCTCGAACTTGCCAAGAAGTCCATCGAATGCTTGGAGTATATTGTTGTCCATGAGATGACTCACCTTCTGGAGCGCCATCATAATGAGCGCTTCATGGGCTTGATGGATGACTTTCTCCCGAACTGGCGCTTACTCCGTGACAGCTTAAACCGGGATATGCTAGGCCATGAACACTGGGAATATTAAGATTCAATGCAAAGCGCTTTGCATTGATCTCTCCAGTTTGGGTCAAAGGCAAAATTTGGCTGAAAGGCTCAGCGGAGAGTCTACTGTGTCTATCATATCAGGGGCATACCAAAACTGGGCAATCTGATGATTGAAGAAGATCGAATATCGGAGTTTTTACCACGACCTCATCCACAACAGAGGTCGTTTTTATGCCTAGCAATGATCTTAGTCTTGTGTTTGGCGGAACCTCGGTAGCTTGGGTATACTGTTAGTCATTACAGGGGTAGTGATACACCCGCCGTTGGGCAGGGGAGCAAGCCATCACATGAGTTACATGGACACTTGGCGGGGACGCCTGAAAGACGACCTGAAGCAGTTTGCACCGCTGGCGAAGGATCGCCCGCACCTTGACCC
>JBMOFU010000496.1:0-2772 GCA_049318725.1 Phototrophicaceae bacterium
ACGCCTGCAAGGTCGGCAATCGTGGCGGCAAGGTCTAGCCCTTCTCCGCCGCCGACCTTGACGACCAAGACGTTCGCCAAGTCAATTTCGGGCGCGGGGATATTCAACGATTCAAGCGTCATTTACGGGTAAACTCCAATGTGGCGTAGGCCGTCGGTTTCGTCAAAGTTCAGCATCACATTCATGCACTGGATGGCGCTGCCTGCCGCCCCTTTGACCAAATTATCCAGCGCAGCCACAACCACTAAATGCGTGGGGTCGGCGTCATCTAGCACAAAGCCGATGTCGCACAGGTTCGTTCCGGCCACCAAGCGCGGCTCTGGCAGGCGATGTAAGCCGGTCTTTTGGCTAATCAAGCGGATGAACGGCTCTTGTTTGTAGGCTTGACGGTAGAGCTTCCAGACGGCTTTTTCTTCTAGCGGCTCGGTGAGCGTACAGTGTGCCGTCAGGTGAACGCCGCGCACAAGTTCCACGCTGGTGACGGTGAAGTGCAGCTTGGCCGAAGTCTGCAAAATCATTTCGACTTCGGCAGTGTGGCGGTGATTGGCGGCCTTGAACACCCGCACCGCCCCGCTACGGATGGGGTGATGGGAGCTATCCGTAGCGCCTGCGCCACCTTCACTAGAACCAACTTTGACTTCTGCCGCCACATAGTGCAACAAGCCCGCCCGCGCCAACGGCAACAGCGCCAAATTGATGACGGTGGCGTTACAGCCCACGCCGCTGGCGTAGTGTGCGCCGCGCAGGGCGTCGCGCTGGACTTCTGGCAGGCCATAGACGAACTTTTCTAGCCATGCCGTGTTGGGATGGGATTCGCCATACCAACGCAGATAGGCGGCGGGGTCGCTCAAACGGAAGTCGGCGCTTAGGTCAATGATCGTTGGGGCAAGTGCGGCGTAGCGCTCTATCTCTTTGGAGCTACTGCCGTGCGGCATACACAAGAACAGCACATCGCAGGCCGCCAATGCGTCGGGGTGGATGAAGGTCAAATCATAGGCGCCGCGCAGCGTCGGGTGAACCTGATAGACATAGTTGCCGACTTCGCTACGGCTGGTGACTTGGGTCACATGGGCGGCGCTGTGGCTGTGGAGCAGGCGCAACAGTTCCCCGCCTGTGTAGCCACTGCCGCCGACGATGCCTACCGACAAGCTCATGCGCCCACCCCAACGGTTGCAGCCTGTGAAATTGAATAGCGCACCACTTCTGCGGCGATATTGACACCAGTGGGCGCGCTGCTGTTACGGAACTCCATCGTATGGTTAATCTCGTTGATGAGCAGGCCGCGTTCGGGGTCTTCAAACAGGTCTAGCGCCAAAATCCCACCGCCGACGGCGGTGGCCGCCTGCATACACAACGTATTGATTTCGTCAGTCACGGGGCAGTTGGATGCCTGCCCGCCGCGTGCGGTATTGGTTATCCAGTGCGGGCTGGTGCGGTAGATCGCGCAGACGGTGCGCTTGCCAATCACAAAGGCGCGAATATCGCGGCTCGGCTTGTGGATGTATTCCTGTGCGTAGTAGACATGGTGTTGATAGTCCCCCAACGTTTGGCGATGCTCAATGATCGCTTCGGCGGTTTCAGCGTCGTTGACCTTTGCCAGCAAGCGCCCCCATGACCCTGTGACAGGCTTCAATACAGCCGGATAGCCGAGCGTTTCTAGGGCGGTCATGGCGCTGTCGGGATCAAAAGCGACCCGCGCTTCAGGTTGCGGAACGCCCGCCCGCGCCAGTGCTAAGGTCGTTGCCAGCTTATCGCCACAGACCAGCGCCGTCTGGTAGGTGTTGATCGTCCGCACGCCCCACGCATTCAGCAGTTGCAGCGCATACGTCCCGCGTGAGGTACTCACGCAGCGCTCTAAAATCAGGTCGTATTCGCCCCACGCCACGCCGTTAGGGGCAAGCTGTTCACTGCCTGCGATCAGGTCAAAGTTCAGGTCGCGGTCAAGGATCACATCGGGCGTTACGCCCTGTTCGCTGAACGCCTCAATCAACAGTTTTTCTTCGGCACGAATGTGCGTGACTAAAATTCCAATCCGCATGGCTTATTCGCCCCAGTCTTCTTCAACGCTGGGGGCAAGGTCTACGGCGGGCGGGTTCAAGCTGACGATTTCTAGCTCGGTGCCGCAATCGCTACAGACCATCAGTTCATTGAGCATCGCCCCGGCGGGCAAGGCAAGCTCGGCGGCGCATTCTGGGCATTCTACGGTAGGGCTGGTCATGGGGTGGGTTCCTCTCTGGTGGTTGCTGGTAAATGCTCACCCCTCCCTAAATCCCCCCCCAAGGGGAGAGGGACTTTACTCCATTTCTCCCGTTTGGGGGAAAGGGTTGGGGATAGGGGTAAGAGACAACAAAAAACCCGCCTGTCTGGGCGGGTTTGTCGTTTTTGTTTGAGTGCGTTCACACGTCAAGCAAGCGAAAAAAGCCCAGACTTTTTGTTGGGGTTACGCTTCTTGCTCTGCTTGATGATTAACGCGGTTAAGTTCATGATGACTGCTTGTATGATCCATTGAGTGGCAGAAGCATACTGAACAAGCGTATCTACAGCAATGGGCAATCGTTGGTCAAGGTATACAAAGATTTTAGGGCAAAATCCCCTAGCGAAGGTTCTGACGGGCGTTTTCCTCATAGGTTTCGACAATTTCTTCCATAGAGCCGTACCAACCGGGCGCTAGGGCTTGAATCTTCAGGGCGCAGCGGGCAAGTTCTACATCTGAGGAGTCTAGGTAGAGCAGGTGATTCATCGCGTAAATCGAAACTTGTTGCGGATCTTGCT
>JBMOFU010000497.1:0-2767 GCA_049318725.1 Phototrophicaceae bacterium
ATGTGTTGCCACAGCTAAAAACAGCGTCCTTGCCGCAAGCCTACGGGCGTATTCCGCAAACAACCCCAGCCACCCCATTGGGGGTGGGCGAACGGCGTTAACCCCGCGTGTGGGGGTGGCGTGGGGGAATCCGCCGCCGCCCCATAACGCGGTTCCCCTTTTTTAGATTGGCTGATGAACGACAAGGTGAAACGATGAGTCGGAGCAAAGAAGTTCACAATCGTGCTTTAAATTATGACGTGCAATTTGATTACCTGCCGGACGCTGACCGCTATTTGCTGGCTAGGTCAAAACCGGAATTCAAATTAAATGTGATTGGAACCGGCATCAACGGGCAAGAACACATCCGCGTCACACACTTAGAGGGGCGCGCCACCGTTCACGGTATTTTTGACCCCAACCCCCGCAGCGTTGAAGGGGCAAAACGCACCCATGCCCAATTTCAGCCAGACACGCCGCTGGTGATTTATGACAGCCTAGAGGCAGCCTGCTGTGACCCCGATGTAGACGCGCTGGTGATTTCTACCCCCAACTATACCCACCTTGATGTATTGCGGGTGGCGGTGGAATCTGGCAAGCATCTGCTGATCGAAAAACCGCTTGCGACCAACGTGCAAGATGCCGCTGCCATTACGCATATGGCAGACACCTACCCCGCGATCTTTCAGGTGGGTTTGCAATATCGCTACAAAGCCATGTATGCCGAGGCGATTTATGAAGCCCTGCACCGCCAAACAGTGGGCGGCATTCAGATGATTCACATTCAAGAAGCGCGGATTCCGTTTTTAGACAAAGTTAACCAATGGAATAAGTTCGCGAAATTTAGCGGCAACACGCTCGTTGAAAAATGTTGTCACTACTTTGACCTGATGAACTTGTTTGCACAAGCTCGCCCGCGCAATGTCTATGCGTCAGGGGGTACCGCAATTAACTTCAAGGAATTTGAATATAACGGCGAAAAATCCGACGTGCTGGACAACGCCATGGTGATCGTCAACTACGAAAATGGAATCCGTGCAAACTTTAACCTGTGTATGTTCGCCCCCATGTTTTACGAGGAACTTGTGATCGCTGGCACTGAGGGGCGTTTGCAGGCGTGGGAACGGCAAGATTTCAATGCGAACTCAGCATGGGAAAGCGAGATGGCAATTACCTGTGCCGAAGGCAAACCGTCACGCCACACCCGCTTGCATTACCCAGCGTGGATCGAGCAAAGCGGTCACAACGGGGCAACCTATTATGAGCATGTCAATTTTATCAACCGCATGAAGGGCGAATCCAGCAACGCCGCCAGTGCGCTAGAGGGCTTATGGTCGGTGGTTGTCGCCTCTGCCGCGCAAGAATCCATTCGGACGGGGCAAGTCATCACGATTAACGATTTTCTGGCGGCATCTGGCGTGCAACTTTAGTGACCTTCATCCTAACTAAGCTGAAACGAGAGTGAGCGCGTGCGATGTCTACAGCTACCCCAACACCCCCATTAAGCGGTTCATTTCGTGAACAAACGCTACAAAGCCTGCCGGGGCTGATGCTGCTTGTGGCACTTGGCTTACTCAGCACACAACTTGGGCGGCGCCTGCCACAAGTGGGGGATGTCACGATTGCGATTATAGTGGGCGTGTGTGTGGGGAATTTGCTTCCCCAAATCAGCGTTTGGAATATGGGCGCAGTCTTTGCCGAGCGCTACATCCTGCCTATTTCGATAGCGCTGCTGGGTGTGGAATTACAACTCTCGTTCTTGTTGCAGTCTGGGTTACTTACCTTAGTGGTGATTGTCGTTTCGATCACGACCTCATTGCTGGTTAGCCTGCAACTTGGGGCATGGATGGGTTACTCGCGCAAGTTCAGCCTGCTAGTGGGGATGGGCAACGGCATTTGTGGGTCATCGGCCATTGCCGCGTCCAGCAACGTGATTCACGCCGAACAGAAAGACATCGGCATTTCGATCAGTGTGATTAACCTACTTGGCACGCTGGGCATTTTCTTGCTTCCAGCGCTCATCGGGGCCTTCAAGCTCACCGAAACGCAGGCAGGCTTATTGATCGGCGGCAGCTTACAGGCCGTTGGGCAAGTGGTGGCGGCAGGCTTTACTGTGGGCGGTACAACGCCTGTGGTTGCCACTGCCGTCAAGATGGGGCGTGTGCTAATGCTTGGGCCAATGGTGATTTTGTTGGGTGTGCGTGCAAACCGGCTGCAACCCGACGCGACCCAGAAAAATAAAGTGCAAATTCCCCCATTCATTGTGGCCTTTTTCGGGTTAAGCGTCCTCGCCAGCCTAGCGATTTTGCCCCCCAGTAGCATCACCTTCATCAAAAGCAGTGGGCGGTTATTGCTCGTTATCGCCATGATCGGCATTGGTATGCGCATTCAATTACAAGCCCTCTTACGCTCTGGCTTGGGGGCGCTGCTGTTCGGATTCGTGGTGTGGGCATCACAAATCGCCGTGCTTTTACTGCTCTTGACCCTGTGGCAGTAACCCGATCAAGCGCGCGATGGGCTTGGCTCCCTAAGATCGTGAAGCACAGACACAACATTTCTTTGCACGGGTCTATGAGGTAGGTATAGCAGGGGCATGGTAACTACTCAGAGGGTATCTAGCCCCAAGCAGGGATGAAAGGTTGGCCGAGCAGGGCAGCGGTGAGGGCGTGAAGCGGATTGCCGCCCTGTTTGCGAACCGTGGAAGTATAGGAGCGCAGATCGGCGAAGCGTTGCGCGCCGTGGAGGGTGCGAAAGCAACCGGACACCTTCTGCTTGACTTTCATCATGC
>JBMOFU010000498.1:0-2766 GCA_049318725.1 Phototrophicaceae bacterium
CCGCTGACGAGCGTATACTCGCCAGCGGGCAAATCGGCGGGAATATCCAGCACAAACGGGCGGCTCAACAGGCGCTCGGTGGGGTCATCCCATGTAGTGCTGGCGCGGCGCTCATCCTCTAGCGGCACACCGTCAATCTGGGCGATAAGTTCGCCGTCGGCATCCAGCAGGTGATTAAACACACGGTAGCCTGCACTCGTCGGGGCATCCGCCTGCCACACGTATTCAATCGTCAAGCGATCCCCCGCCGTGACTGTCGTTGCAGACAGTTCCGCCCCGACATAGCGAATAGCGCCAAGCGTCGCATCTAGCGGGATGTCAATCGGGCGCAAACGCAAGACGCGCATATCCCCACTGCGATAAGCATCACTGGGCGGATAGTCCTTCAGGATAAGCACCTGCTGGCGCTCGGTTTCATCCACGGTTGCGCTGAAGCGTTCATAGTCGGCAAACGACAGCACCGCGTATTCAAACCCCTGTGCGCGCCATTCAGCGATTGGGCGGGATTCGAGCGTGCCGACCTCAGTACGGAACTCGTGCTGGCCGAAGTACCCGCCCCATGCGTTGTTGAAGGTCTTATGGTTGTCTTGGTTGACGATCATTGGTGCGGGCGGCAACGATTGATCGGCGTAGACCATCAGCGCGTTACGGCGGTCTGGGCGCGCTAGCAACTGCGCTTCTTGATAGGACGCCCGCAACAACGGCCACTGAATGCCGATCACCAGCACAACACAGGCCATCATGGGGGCATAGCGCCAACCCCCCGTTCGCTGCGGGATCAAGCGGTCAGTCACCGCTAACAGTGCCGCCCATCCCACGCCCGCCAACACCGTGATTAAGCCGCCATAGATCAAATACTGGCGGAAGAACTGCGCGCCCTGTGCGCCATAAAAGCTCATCCCCACCAAGTAGGCGACTGCCGAAACCACTGCCATCCCCAACGCTGTGCGGTTGAGCAACTCACGCACAGGCCGCCAGACCAACGCCAATAGCCCGATCCAGCCGACCGCCCAAACAGGCGTCACGGCTAAATCTCGGTAGTTCTGCACGACGTTCGCCCACAAAATCGCAGGGGTAGGGAAGCCGAAGCGATCATTGGCGGCGCTCCAGTTCGGCGCTTGATTCGCTTCAAGGCCGGGGTACAGGATCACCAACCAGAAGAAGAAAACCGCCACAATCACCAGCATCCGCACGGCCATCACCAGCACGCGACGGCGCTTGACGTTAGGGTTCAGCCAGCGCAACAGCGGCAACGCCATCACACTAGGGAGCAAGAACACAGCTTGATATTTGAACAAAATCGCAATCAGCACAGACACCAGCGCGGCGTAGTTCCAGCCTTCGCGGTTGAACTGTAGCCCAACCAGCGACTGCCACAGCGCCAACAGCCCAAAGAAGGTGATGAAGCTATCTGGCGTGGCATAGCGGCTTAAGGTCGTCACCGCTGGCGCCCCCCCCCAAATCAACGCGCTGATGAGTCCAGCACGCGGCATGACCTGTTCTGCCAATAACGCAACGACTGCCACCGTGCCGATGCTGAAAAACACGCTCCACCAGCGCACCATCCATATCATGCTGGTCGGCGGTGTGGTGGGGTCGTGGAACGCCTTCAACAGCACATAGTTCACGGTGATAATGCCGGGCGGGTAACCGTGCATCCCCAAGGGCTTGGCGCTGCCGCTGTCTATAATCATGCGCCCAGCGAGTGTGTAAGACGCTTCGTCAGAATGGTCAACATACGGCAGGCTGAAGGTATAGCCGGTATAGCGCAGCACCCCCACCGCGACCAAGATCACAGCCAACCCCACCCACCAACTGCGCGGCGGCCAAATTGTATCAATACGTCTCAAGGACAAAGTTCCCCCTGCACAACAATTATCATTGCGCCCTATCATAGTAGGCTCTGTTTCACCTGCATAGAAGGATTCCGCTCATGTTCCACTCGCCGCGCACCCTCATGGAAAAATACGGGCTTGACCCGAAAAAGAGCTTGGGGCAGAACTTCTTCCAAGACAGTGGCCTACTGCATAAAATCGCAGCGCTGGCGAAAGTCCCCGCAGGCGAAACGATTGTCGAAATCGGCGCGGGGACGGGCGTCCTCACCCGCGAACTTGCGGCGATGTATCCGCAATCGCACATCTTTGCCGTTGAACTTGACCAGCGGCTTGCACCGATCCTCAACGGCGAATTGGCCGAGTTCGACAACGTAGAAGTGATATACAACGATATTCTGGCGGTGGACGTTGGCGCGCTAGTCAACGGGCAACCCTATAGCGTGGTGGCGAACGTGCCGTACTACGTCAGCAGCGCGATTTTGAAGCATCTGCTGCAAGATAGTTCCCTGCGCCCGACACGCTTAATGATTACACTCCAGTTGGAACTGGCCGAACGGATTTGCGCCACACCCAACGACGCCAGCTTACTCAGCGTCAGCGTGCAACTGTACGGTACGCCTTCAATCCCGTTGCGGCTGAACGCGGCGGCGTTCTGGCCGCGCCCAGAGATCAACAGCGCCGTGCTACAGGTGGATGTAGCGCCACAGCCGCTGGTAGACATCCCCGACGAGCGGACGTTCTTCCGTGTGGTCAAGGCGGGCTTCAGCCAGAAGCGTAAGCAACTCAAGAACGCGCTCAACGGCGGCTTGGGGATCGGTGCAGAGGCTGTCAGCGCGATTTTGTCAGAAGCCAACGTCGAAGCGACCCGCCGCGCCGAAACGCTCCAGTTGCCAGAGTGGGCGGCCATCGCACGGAGCTTTAAGGCAGTAAC
>JBMOFU010000499.1:0-2744 GCA_049318725.1 Phototrophicaceae bacterium
GAATATACGCCTGCGGGAGATGCAGCAGCAGGTAGAGCAGTAGATCGGAGTTTTTACCACGACCTCATCCCACCGGTGAGGTCGTTTTGAAGTGTTTATTTGCCTCGCTAAACATTTCTTTCAAGCGCATTTTAGAGTAAAATAGCGATTAAGATTATTACCCTAATTCATTGAAGTGTTTGAAAAGAGACGTTGATGCTTGACGACATGCGCGTAAATGACCAGCCACTTGATAATAGCGACATTCGGCAACTTGAAAATGCGGATAGAGTTGCAGGGCTGTTCCATAACCTGCGGTATGACATCACCGAACGCGCCAATATCCCTGATTACACTGTGTTGGGTATGAGTGGCGAAGACATGCGCCAGCACATTCAGAAAATTGAGTTGATTGGCAAAGACCCTGCCGACGGTGATATTGTCATTTACTTATTTGAAGTGCGCGCAGTGACAGCGAAATTGCGGAATGACATTGCCCGTCGCTTCCGCGAACGCCCGGAAAACGCGCTGCTGATCCTGACAAAAGATTATCAAGAACTGGAATTTGTTCTGTTGGAGCGGGTGGTTTCACGGAGCCAGAGCCGTCGTGCCACACTCAAACAGGCTATCCGTCCGATTCCGTTGACTGTCAACCGCCTGAATCCTGATCCTATTGCCCTGCGCGTGTTGAAGCGCTTTACCTTCACCGAAGAAGACGCAGCTTACCAATGGGAGAAACTACGCTCTGCCTACATGCTGGCAGAGTGGACTGAGGAATATTTCAACAACCGCGCATTGTTTTCTGATTACTATTTGAAAGAACGGCTAAGGGACGAACAAATCACACCAGAATGGCGCGAGGATGTTAGGCCGATCGGTCGAGAGATATTCCGGCATTTGACCTCTGCCCGCAAAAACTATACCCCTCAAAGTGAAGCCGTCATTCGCAGCGGATTGTTCGAGCCGGTGCTTAAGCTACTCGGTTTCGACCTTGTGGAAGGCAAAGCAGGCTCATCTGCGGCAGACGAGGCAGATTATCTGCTGTATGCCCCCGGTGACCAGACCAAGCCGATTGCCGCTGCGCTAACTTACGTGTGGAACCGCAACCTTGATGATGTGGATACGACGCGCGACCGCGGCACCCCCTTTGAAATCCCCGGTGCAATAGTAGTCAGCCTGCTGGAGAGGCAAATCGCACCATGGGTGATTGTCACCAACGGCAAACTGTGGCGGTTGTATTCGTCCACCGCTAACAACAAGGCGACCAACTACTACGAGATTGACCTTGAAGAAGCCATTGCCGCCAATGACCAGATTACCGCGCTCAAATACTGGTGGCTGATGTTCCGGCGGCAGGCATTCACCGGCTTTCTGGATAACCTGCTCAAGAACAGTGCGGATTACGCCAAAGAACTAGGGGATGGCCTGAAAGTCCGCGTGTTCGTGGATATTTTCCCGGAGTTTGCCAAGGGCTTTATCGCCGATATGCGCGCGCAGGGCGTCCCAGAAGCAGAGATTGACCTAGAGGTCGTCTTTAGCGGCACAATGACCTTCCTCTATCGGTTGATGTTCACACTCTATGCGGAAAGCCTTGAACTGGTGCCGATTAACGAGGTGCGCGGCTACCGCGAACACAGTTTATATCTCATGAAACAGGAGATCGCAGCGGCAGGTGGAACGCTGCTCGATCAATCGCTTGAGAAGCTCAAAGCGCACTACAGCAACACCAGCACCGCCCTCTATGCCCGCTTGACGGAACTGTTCACCGTTATTGATCTGGGGTCAGATGAGTTGAACATGCCGACCTACAACGGCGGGCTGTTCAGCCCAGAAACCGACAGCGGCAAGTTCCTTGTTCGTTACCGCATCCCAGATCACTATCTGGCGCTAGGCTTAGACCGCCTGACCCGCGCCGTTGACCAGAAAACGCAAGCGCTGGTCTTCATTGACTTCAAATCGTTGGGCGTGCGGCAGTTGGGCAGCATCTATGAGGGGCTGTTAGAGTTCAAGCTGAATATTGCCAGCGAAGCGCTTGCCGTGACCAAAGAGGGCGGCAAAGAGGTTTACCAGCCCGCGAACAAGGTTAAGAAGCCGCTGGCGACGCTTGCCAAAGGCGATGTGTATCTCGAAAACGACAAGCAAGAGCGCAAAGCCACTGGCAGTTACTACACGCCAGATTACATCGTCAAGTATATTGTGCGCCATACCGTCGGCCCGGTGCTGGATCGAAAGTTCAAAGACTGCGAAGCACGACTGCACAAAGCGCAGAAAGGCTATCGTGACTACGCCAAGCTGGTTGAAGCGCGGCGCAAATCCGGCGGCAAAGAGGAATCTGCCAGCGCTTACTGGAACAGCGATGAAATGCGCCAGTTGGTAGACGACTGCCTGAACGTGCGCGTGCTTGATCCGGCGATGGGCAGCGGGCATTTTCTGGTGGAAGTGGTAGACACCATCAGCAACCGCCTGATTAACTTCCTGAACGGCTGGAGCGAAAACCCCGTGTGGGCGTTCCTTGACCAGACACGGCAGGACATCATCGAAGATATGGAACGCCAACATGTGACGATTGACGCCGAACGCTTAACGCGGGTCGCGCTGCTCAAACGTGCGGTGTTGAAGCGTTGCATCTACGGCGTTGACCTGAACGGCATGGCTGTAGAACTGGCGAAAGTGTCGTTGTGGCTGGATGCCTTCACGCTCGGCGCGCCGTTGAGCTTCTTGGATCATCACCTGAAGCACGGCAACAGCCTGATTGGGGCGCGGGT
>JBMOFU010000500.1:0-2739 GCA_049318725.1 Phototrophicaceae bacterium
TCAATGTGGGTCATTGTAGCTCTCAACGGGTCAGAATTCAATCTCTAAGGTATGGAGACATACCAAAGTACGTGTAAAAATAGCTCAAGCTCTGAATTGCACAATCACTGCGTTATTTAATCTACTCTTAATGGAGTGGCGGCTAGTGACGCCTTCTCTACCTTTGGATCAAATTATCAGTGCCTATATGGGGATTTTAAGGTATCCTACGCAGGCATCGGAGGATATTTTAATAATGGCTGACACACGCAAAGAACAAGAACGCACTGAACTCCACCGCGTGATCTGGAGCATCGCCAACGACCTGCGCGGATCGGTGGACGGTTGGGACTTCAAACAGTACGTGCTTGGCATGTTGTTCTATCGCTATATTTCTGAAAATCTTTCCAGTTATCTCAACGCGAATGAACATGCTGCGGGCGATTTGTCGTTTGACTACGCCAAATTGTCCGATGCACAGGCAGAAACTGCCCGCGAGGACATGGTAACGACCAAAGGCTTCTTTATTCTGCCGTCGGAACTGTTCGAGAATGTCCGCGCCAAGGCCGACAAGGACGAAAACTTAAACGCCACACTTGATGGCATCTTCAAACATATTGAAGCGTCAGCCGTAGGGGAATCTGAAGCCAGCTTTAAGGGGCTGTTCGCCGATCTGGATGTGAACTCTGCCAGGCTCGGCAGCACAGTAGCCCGGCGGAATGAGCGCCTGGTCAAGCTGATGAACGGCGTTGCCAGCATGAAGCTCGGCGAGGGCGGTTACAAAGACAACACGATTGATGCCTTTGGCGACGCTTACGAGTACCTGATGAGCATGTATGCCAGCGACGCGGGCAAAAGTGGCGGTGAGTATTACACCCCCCAAGAAGTATCGGAACTACTGACGCGGCTGACGCTGGTCGGCAAGACGCAGGTCAACAAAGTGTACGATCCCGCCTGCGGCAGCGGCTCGTTACTGCTGAAATTCGCCAAGATTCTCGGCAAGGGGAATGTGCGTAACGGGTTTTTCGGGCAGGAGATCAACATCACCACCTACAACCTGTGCCGGATCAATATGTTCCTGCATGACATCGGCTTTCATCAATTCAGCATCGTCCACGGCGACACGCTGACCGACCCCGCTTCTGAACACTGGGATGCCGAGCCGTTTGAAGCCATCGTTAGCAATCCACCGTATTCGATCAACTGGGCGGGTGATGCCAACCCGCTGCTGATCAATGACCCGCGCTTTAGTCCGGCGGGCGTGCTGGCACCGAAATCCAAGGCGGATATGGCGTTCATCATGCACGCGCTGGGCTGGCTAGCGCCATCCGGGACGGCGGCGATTGTTTGCTTTCCGGGCATCTTCTACCGTTCTGGCGCAGAGCAGAAAATCCGTCAATATCTAGTAGATAACGACTTCGTAGACTGTGTGATTCAGCTTCCCGATAACCTGTTCTTCGGCACGACAATTGCCACCTGCATCATGGTGATGAAGCGCGGCAAGCATGAGAACGCGACCTTGTTCATTGACGCAAGCCGCGAATGTGTGAAGGTGACCAATAGCAACAAGATGACGACTACCAACATCAACACGATTTTGACCGCCTACACCGAGCGCGCCGACGTGCCGTATTTTGCCCGCCTTGTGCCAAATGATGAGATCGCCGAACACGGCTACAACCTTTCGGTATCCACCTACGTTGAGCAAGAGGACAAGCGCGAGGTTGTGGATATCGCCGTGCTCAACGCCGAAATTGAGCGGATCGTTCAGCGGTCAGGCGAACTACGGGCGGCGATTGACGCCATTATCATGGAAATTGAAGCGAATGAGTAAGCGACCCACCTGTAAACCAAACGGATTGAGTGATTAGGGCTACGGCCTAAATAACGGAGGAACACGCGATGGCCGATAAGACTTTCAAGGGCAAGATTTCTGCACAGGGGAGAGAGATAACCATACTGTCGCAGGGGAATGAGGATGATTACATCAGCCTGACCGACATTGCGCGGTATAAGAATACAGATTATCCGAGTGAGGTTATTCAAAACTGGTTACGTAATCGTAGTACAGTGGAGTTTTTAGGGCTTTGGGAGCGAATTCATAACCCTGAGTTCAATTACCTCGAATTCGAGGTAATTGAACTTGAAGCGGGGCGCAACGCCTTTGTTCTTACCCCAAAACGTTGGATCGAGGCGGTTGGTGCAATTGGTATGGTATCCAAGCAGGGACGCTATGCTTCAACCTTTGCCCATAAAGATATCGCGTTCAAATTTGCCGCCTGGATTTCAGTAGAGTTTGAACTATACATTATCAAAGACTACCAGCGCCTGAAAGCTGACGAGAACAACCGTCTTTCTTTGGACTGGAATGTAAAGCGGATCCTCGCCAAGGTGAATTACAGGATACACACTGACGCCATCCGTGATAACCTCATCCCGCCAGAATTAACCCCAAGACAGAAGTCTTACGTTTACGCCGATGAAGCCGACCTACTGAACACGGTGCTGTTTGGAATGACCGCTGCCGAATGGCGCAAGGCAAACCCAGACAAGAGCGGCAACATGCGCGACGCTGCGACCATTGAACAACTGCTTGTGCTTGCCAACCTTGAAAATATTAACGCGCTGTACATCGCTAAAGGGATGCCGCAGTCGGAAAGACTTCAAGAACTCAGCCGCATGGCAAGGGAGCAACTGACTGCGTTACTTGAAAACAGTAGCGTCAAGGGACTGAAAACCCTCAACAGTGGGAACACGGAG
>JBMOFU010000501.1:0-2734 GCA_049318725.1 Phototrophicaceae bacterium
GTATTGCTGCCGGGCATCCCTGCCCCACCGACATAGATCGGGTAGAAGTGTTCGCCTTCAAACACGGTGACAAAAATATCGCTGGCGTTGCGTATTTCTGTCGTAAAGTCACGCTCCGGCGGCAGCGTATAGTAGGGCGCATATTGCACCGTTTGCGGCAAGTTCAGCGCGGGCGGGAATAAGATCGCATGGACGTAAGGGAACGGTTCGCCCGTGTGCGCCCAGAACATCTGAAAGTAACTCACATAGTCTGCCATGAACTGTACGCCCATCCCCACTGCCGGGAAGTGACGGCGGGCGTCGGTTGAGGCCAAAAACGCTGGCGGGTTGACCACATAGGGCGTTTGCCCCTGTGTATGTTCCAGCATCAAGGCTTGCAGCGCCCATGAATAGTCTGATTGGAGCAGGGCTTCATGGCGGCGTTGCCCTAAGAACGTCAAGGCCACCGTGGCGCTGAAGATCAATACAGCCAACAACACGGCGCGCACTACAACGCGGCGGCTTGCCCAAAGCGCATTAGCGATCACTGCCCAAAAGAGCGCCGCCCCCACTGATGAGAGCGACATCAAACGCCATGACCCCTGAATGTAGCTGATCGGCAAGAGTAAAATCGAAGGCAAGGCCGCCAATCCAAACCAGAACAGCCCATAAGCGGCAATCCAGCGATGTTGCACCCTACGCCCAAAGAGATAGAGCAAAGCGGGCAAAACGGCAATTAGGCCAATCCCCCACAACAAGCGGTTAGACGCTTCTGCTTGCCACAACCAGCGCGGCAACGCCGCCAACGGATAGGCAAACGCTAACGCAAATAGCCCCACCGCACGGATCATCCCGCGATTCAAGTCAAAGGCCAACGGTGAGGCAATCCGAACGGTCATATATAAGTATAGGAAGATGAGCGTCAGCACGGTCAAGGGAACGACCAGCGTTAACACACTGATCCAGTCTCGACGGCGTTGGAGTTTGCCCGCTACCCATAAAGCCACCAACATCAGCGGCAGCGTTAGCACCCCGTTCTCATGGCTAAACAAGGCGATAAACCCGCCCACCCATGCCAACAGCAATCCCCATATGTGACGTTTACCCTGCCAACATAGGCCGCCCCAAACGGCTAACAATATCCCTGCGATGGCAAATAGATGAAACTGCGCGCCGATCCAATTCACGGTGTTGTAGCTAAACGGGAATACCGCAAAGCTCAAGCCCGCGAAGACCGCCACAAGACGATTGCGCGTAAGGTGATCCGTCACACGGGTGAGCAACGCGGCAGAAGACCCAAAGCATAACACGCTGATCCAGTGCAAAAAAGCCGGATCAAAGCGCCCACCCATTGCAATCCCATTCCATTCCCACACGCTAAATACCAACGGGCGGTAAAAGGGATAGGTCGGATCACCCGCCCAAAAGTTCCAGCCGGGCGTGCTGCCAGGATGATTGCGGATCATATAGGTTTGCGGCAAATCATCTAAAAACAGGGGAAGCCGCACGACATAGGCATATAAGGCCACCGTCACCAAAAAGCAAACACTATAAACGGATAGCCTCAAAAAGCGCTTTGCAATCATAATGAAGTCCGAATCATTGAAGGGCTAAGGGGTTGATTATAGAGAATAAAGACCAAGTAGACCAATCATGGTTTGACACAATCGGGATAGGCTCATAGGCTGATACAGTACACAGATCACCATAAAGGGAAGCGATATGAAACGCTGGGCTTGGATTGCATTTTGGATTTTAGGGGTTACTTGGGGAAGCTCATTTTTGCTGATTAAAATTAGTGTGGAAGTCATTCCGCCTGCACAGGTGGTTTTCATCCGTACCGCCATTGCCGGGGTTGGGCTGATGTTGTTGGCACTGGCACGCGGGCTAAAATTCCCGTCGAATTGGTCAAATTTATTCCCGTTGATCCTGATCGGCATTGGGAATACCGCGATTCCGTTCTTGCTGATTACATGGGGAGAAACGGCCATTGACAGCAGCGTTGCCAGCATCTTGCAGGCCACTGCTTCGCTATTCACGCTGGTGATCGCGCACTTCTTCTTTGCTGATGAACGGATGACCCCGCAACGCATCGGCGGGATGATTTTGGGCTTCTTGGGCGTTATCGTGCTGTTTGCGCCCAGCATTCGCGGGAGCGAGATTGCCGTTGCCGTGATTTTAGGGCAACTAGCGATTGTCTTAGCATCGCTTTTCTACGCCATGTTCACGACCTATAGCCGCGTTGTGTTGAATGGTCGTGGAATCGCCCCGCTTGTGGTGGCGGCGGTGTCACAGTCCAGCGCAGCAGTCATCATGGGCGTGATTACCTTCCTCTCGCCGCTATTCGGAGGCAGCACGCCCGTGTCGCTGCTGGAAATCCCCAGAGGGGTAAGTATTGCCGTCATCGTTTTGGGGATATTCAATACCTGTTTTGCCTATGCGCTGTTCTACTCTGTGGTCAGCATCTTAGGGGCAGCGCGCGCTTCCATGGTCACTTACGTGGTTCCGGTCGTCGGTTTGGTACTGGGGATTGTATTCCTTGATGAGCCGCTCACATGGGCGCTTGGGATTGGGGCGTTATTGGTCTTTGCCGGGATTGGTGTCGTCAACCTGCGTTTAGGCCGCACAAAGCCTATAGAGGTGGTTCCTAGCAAGATATAAGCAAAACCGTAAGGGCATGACATTTCATGTCCCCATAAAAACTATTGTGAACCTTGTAGAGTCATCCCATGAGACGCCCCCGTATCTATTCACG
>JBMOFU010000502.1:0-2710 GCA_049318725.1 Phototrophicaceae bacterium
TAAGCTCAGAGGGGAAAACATCCGCTTCAACGCCACAGTTGACCTTCCTTAATACGGCAAATAACAAGAATGCTGATTTCAGAGGTATTCTAGCGGCTGTATACCCAATAGGTTCCGTTGGTGATGGTAAACGGCGTTGGCGGATTGCTAAAGTAAGCATCCGCCAGTTCGCACAGCCATGCCTGCAATTGCTCATGGCAAATGACAACATCGGCGTCTGCGTGCTGGAGCATGGCCTCGCGCGTGACCTGATAGCCAACGAGGTATTGGGCGACCCCGCTGTGGCCGATGAAGTTGGCTTTGTCGTGCAATGTCAGCCAGAACAGATCATCGCCGATCACGGTTGCGCCGTCTGGAATTTGCCATGTGAGCAGGTCTAGCTCGGCAATTTGGCGGTTGTTGAGGTCAAGCTGGGTTTCGCTGCTCATATCGTGGAGCATTGGGGCGGCGAGCATCGGCAAGATTGCCCACACCGCCACGAGCAAAACCCCGCGCCGCCGATCTACTATCCGTGCGGCGGCATAGGCGACCCACGCGCCAAAGACGACCTGATAGCCGTAGCTCCCGCCGATGAAGGTTGCCGTCAACAATTCAGTCGCGACCAACACGATCAGCAATTGGCGCTCTAGGCGTGTGCCAACCCACCACAACCCAACCACCGCAGCAAGCACCGCAAGCAATTCCAGTGGGGAAAGCACCAAGCTAAAAAGCCCTAAGCCCCTAAGCGCCTGTAACGGCGCGCCAAAGGTAGTGGAGCCGCTTGCGGCGTACCATTCCACGCGGTGACGCTCGAACATCGCCCACTTTGCGGCAAAATCTGGGGCAAAGTGGATCAAAATATAGGCGGCAACCGCAACCACTGCCCCCCCCGCATAGGCCAGCACTGCGCCCCAATCTGCCTGTTGAAGCGGCCAACGGAAGGCGCGCACGATAATCGCCATCCCTACACACACCCCTAAAATCAACCCCATCGTTGGAATGGTTTCCAGCGCCAACAGGAACGCCAGCCCCCCTACCCCCAACCACACGCGCCCGCCAGCCGATAGCGCCTGTGGCGGATTGTCATGCTGGCCGCGATAGGCTTCTAGCACACAGAGCAACAAGAGCGTGCCATAGATGCCAAAGCCGATATCCATCCGCAGGTTATGGGAAGTGCGCGTGAAGGTCGTCAGCGCCAACAACGTCACCACGCCGAACGCCCGCCCTAAATGACTGATTTTTGGCGCACGCCACAGGGTAGCCGCCGTGAGCGCCGCCAATACAAGGCCTGTGAAGGTTTGGGCGCTACGCAAGGTGAAGAATGACGTATCTCCCCACAGGCGCGCCCAATAGCCATTGACTAAAAACCAGCGCGTGACGGCGGGGTCGGGTGTGCCGTAGGGGGAAGCGCCCAACGACGGACTAAATGCCCCATTGCGGGCAAAATTCGCCATTGTGCTGGCCGCCCATAGCTCGTCATAGACATCATTCAGCCGCCCATAACGCCCGGTGCTGAGGATGTGCAGCGTAAGCAGTGCGCCGCCTAACACAATCAGCAACCCCCACGCATAGCGCCGCATTCGTGGGGTGGGGGCATCGTGGAATTGTGGGATCGCCAGCACCAATACGCTACTAAGCAATAGCGCCCCAGTCAACAGCAGCAGAGCATAGATCGGCAATGGGCGGAAGAAACGGGCGGCTTGGTTGGGGTCTTGTTGCCAAGCTAAGGCGAACATCCCCACCAGCGTGAGCAGGGCAATCAGTGCTAATGCCCCCGCAGATTGCAGTTCGCGGCGGATGTGCGGTTCAAAGGCGCAGGATAAGGCCGCAAGTAGTAAGGCAGCGGTATATAGGCTGTAAATGTGTCGCGCCAGTAGCCCATAGTCGTTGCGGAGCCACTCCGTAACAGTTGGTGAACCTAAGCCTAAAACGCTGATGCACCCTAACAGCGCCGTGAGTAGCGCAATCGTCAACGTTGTGCGGCGCTGGCTTACCCAAGGGGTGTTCATCGGCTATAGGCTTTCTAGGGTCATCCCAATGACCAAATTCAGTGGAATAATCGGCACACCTAGCGGGAAGTACACCTGATGCACAATCTGAAAGCGTTGGGTAAGTTCCGCAAGGATTTCATGCGGCGGGTTGATGTGTTCGGCAGCCACGAACCAATCGTAGCTCATGTGGTAACGCTGGATGAACATCCGCTTGGCAGAGATGTTGCGAGCGATGCTGTAGGCAAAGCCGGGATCACACGGGATCAAGACCGAAAATTGCCCGCCCTTCGCCAAAAGCCGCCGCACTTCATCCAACGCGACAGGCAAATTCGGCAGGTGTTCTAACACATGAATCGCCAAGATGCGGTCAAAGTAGCCATCCTCAAACGGTTGGCGTTCGTGAATGTCCCCCACCAGCGTTTTGATTTGGGGGTAACGGCTGGCCGTTGCCGAAAGCAACTCTGGGCGCAAATCCATTGCGACATATTCTTGCTCGTTAAGGTTTTCATACCCCACATGTTCCCCGCGCCCTGCCCCAATATCTAGTGTGCGGCTAAAGCCCGTGCGTGCGCTCCGCAATGGGTAGCCATGATTGAACTCTTCAATCACGCTGTAGCGCTTGGGCAGTTCAGTCAGCCAATAGTTGTAGAAGTCTTCACGAATGTGTTGCTGTTCTGGTGTCAGTTGGGGGGCAGGTTTAGGCCAAACAGTCATTGAGGGATACCCTAAGCAGGCAAGCG
>JBMOFU010000503.1:0-2698 GCA_049318725.1 Phototrophicaceae bacterium
CCGCCCTCACCCGATTTAGTTTCAGCCCTGTGGCAACGCTGGGTGCGCTTCAATGGCATCCGTGCGCCCCAATCTGAGCGGTTTGTGGCTTGATTCTGGCATTTGTTCCCCGTGCAAGCATCTAAATTGGCTCAGGTATTGTTACCTACAATATGAAATTTATATGGCCGATTTTGATTCATGTTTGTCGTGATTATCGGTTACCCTATTTTCAACCTAAATGGGGGGCATGTGTATTGCAGCTTCGTGGGCAGTGGACTACTTGTCAATTCTGGCGCGACATGACGGTTCCCTATTATGATCCGCTCCCTAGAGACAAACATCGTGCGCTTCCTAATACACGCATTATTCTCGCTATCCTACGCTCTCTTGCTGGCCTGCCTGTTGATAATTCTCACTCTCACATTCAAGGACAAGTTCATGAGCTACAGACGATTTGATGAGGCTCTTGGGTTGAAATCAATTCTTAACAATCTTGCAGTAGGCCGTAGTTTCGCTACCCTAACCCCTATACTGTTGAGGCGCTCAAGCGGGGATTGGAAAAAGAGTAATCCGATATGTGGAGTGAGGTCTTTTGCCTCATCGAAGGCAATAACAATGTCTATTTTATCAAGGGCATACCAGTAAAGGTCTGCCCGATTTATTGGTATACTTACCAGCAATATGGCAATACCTATTGCTGGTGATAAAGGCGAAAAATGGACATCTCACTGCGGCTCAAGTGGCGTTCTGGGGAGCTTGGCAAACTGCGGGGGATAAGCACGTCGTCCGCTCGGTTGAGAAAGCATTGCAAGTTGTTGGTCGTTGAAATCCATTAGACAAGGAGAAGTGATTTAATGAAGGTGATTACGGTACTAAACGAGAAAGGTGGCGTGGGTAAGACAACGCTTGCTACCACGTTAGCCGCAGGACTTGCAATACAGGGAAAGCAAGTGTTGCTGATTGACACCGACATGCAGGCCAACGCCACAACGCGATTGGGACTGCGGAAAGAACCGACTGGCGGATTTTATGACCTAATGGTACGCGGGGCTACATTGCAGCAAGTCGTGCGCGAGGTCAGCCGTGAGCGAATTGCGCCAGAGGTGCGTGGGGGGTTGTACATTATCCCCGGCAACGAGCAAAACATGCACATTGCCAACTCGGTATCCTCGGTCGATGTGGTATTTGAGGCCATTCAACCGTTGAATGGCATGATGGATTACATCATTATTGACACGGCACCGCAACAGACCATGTTACATGTAGCGACCTATGTAGCGGGGGATGCGATACTATACCCAACAACACTCTCGGCTGACTCGGTAAGCGGGGTCATCACCGTGAGCGGACGGCGACAAGCCGCAAATGTCATGCGTCAGGGGATGGGGCAAGCTGAAATTGAAGTATTAGGCATCCAACCGATTGCGGCCAACACGCGCCAGATTGTAGAGCAAAACATGCTGGACATACTGACTGAGAGGTTCCACGATCAAGTGTTGCCGCCGATGGCGCGCCGTGTAGTTTGGTCGGAGGCCGAGGCACAGCGCATGACTGTGTTTGCTTATGCTCCGGACTCCGCTGCGGCGGAGGAAGCATGGCAGTTTGTGCGTGCTGCATCGGGTGTTAAGGAGCTATGATGGCAAAGAAACAGTTCAGTATTGTCTCTGAGGGAAGTGATGACGGCGGTTTAAGCGCATTTGCGGCGAGTATGTTTGCTAATGCGGATACGCAGCGAGTGCGGCAAGCGGTTGCCGATGGGTTATTGGTGCAATCAGATGAAGGTTGGCACTTTGGGCGTGTAACGATTGGGCGGATTGGAATTACTGTACCGGACGACCTTAATGAACAAGAATATGGTGATCTTGGAGCATTTTTACTGGACATGGGGAGCCGACTTAACTGGTTGTTGGGGGATTGGTTGGCCTACGGGGAAAACCGCCAGTGGGGGGAAACCTATCAAAAGGTCGCAGAGCAATTTGGCTACGAATATCAAACCTTGATGGATTACGCCTATGTATGCCGCAACGTCAATTTCTCGTTTCGAAACGAGAAATTGACGTTCACCCATCACCGTGCTGTTGCAGCGCTTGAACCTGACGCGCAACAGTATTGGTTGAATATGGCAGCTGAGAACACATGGTCAATTACTCAACTAAAACAGGCTATTCGAGCAAAGTCAACGATGGTTATTGCACCCACAACTAACCCTTGGAAGACACAAGTTGACAAGTTGCTCAAGTCAACAATTGATCTAGACGTTGAAGAACGAAGGGCACTGGCAGATCGCCTTGAGGAGATTATCCACGTACTGCGAGACGCCTAACCCCCTACCCCACCAATAGGCAGGCTGAAGCAATCTACACATAGGTTGTAGAACGGTTAACGTACCGCGCATGAACAATTCATGCGTGGTACGTTTTTTGCACGTTAACCGTCAACGAGAAACCTAAACACAAAAGCTATAGGAGACCATCAAAAACCGGGGCTATCAGGTCTGGGACGAGATCCCGACCCCACTAATCTGGAAGATTGCCTCGCCGTTCGATACCCACGGACGGGCATACTTGGCCAATGAACTCGAACACGCCACTTGGCAGGTCGAGATGCCACCCGCGCTGGCGGCGCGCTACTTCGACAGTGAAAATCCCCGTTTCCGTTGGGGATTGAGCCAGTCGCTGGAGCGTCTAGCGCGACTATATATAGAAGAGGGCTTGCC
>JBMOFU010000504.1:0-2696 GCA_049318725.1 Phototrophicaceae bacterium
TAATACCTTGATATTTAGAATGCGATTGCCCTGATCCCTCAACACGGTTAGCCGAAATCCGCTTGGATCATGCGTGCAACGGCCTTGCCAGATAGCATCACCATCGGCACGCCGCCGCCCGGATGTGTCGTGCCGCCGACAAAGTACAACCCGCGTACTTCCTCAGCGCGGTTGTGCGGACGCCGAAAGGCTGACCAGCGGCTATTCGATGACATCCCATACAGCGCGCCGCGCCGTGCGCCTGTCAGCCGTTCAAGGTCTATCGGGGTGAGCAGGTGTTCACTGCGGATTTTGTCGCGCACATCAAACCCATACCCTGCCAGTTTATCTAACACCAACTGCCGATAGTGCGCCTTCTGGCTGTTCCAATCATAGCGCGCATCATAGGCGGGGGCGTTGACTAGCACAAACCAGTTTTCATGCTGCTCTGGCGCGTGATTTGGGTTGCTCTTGCTGGTGGCGGTGATATAAATCGTCGGGTCGTCGGGTGGTAGCCCGCGCTCAAAGATGTTGATGAACTCGGCGGGGTAGTCTGGCGAGAAGAAGATGTTATGGTGTGCCAATTGTGGATAGTGGCCTGCCACGCCCAACAACATCACAAACCCAGAGCAAGAGGGTTCAGCCTCTGTGAGTGCCTGTAATTGTGCCGCATTCCCGTTATTGGGCGGGAGCAAGCGCTCATAGACCAACGCCACATCAAGGTTGGCGATGACGCTATCGGCTGGAACCGTTGTTCCGTCGGCCAAGCGTACCCCCGTAGCGCGCCCCTGATCGGTCAAGATGGCTTGCACCGCGCAACCCGTGATGATCGTCACGCCAAGCTCGCCCGCTAATCGTGCAAGGGCTTGGGCGATGCTGTATATTCCGCCGTCGGGGTACCATACGCCGCCGTTAAGTTCAACATGAGCAATCACATTGAGGGTAGCGGGCGCGCGGTATGGGCTTGCGCCTGTGTAAGTGGCAAAGCGCCCCAACAGTTGCCGTAGCTTAGGCGAATGAACAAAGCTGTTGATGGCTTGGCTCATGGTGCGGAGAGGGTCTACAGCGGGCATATCTGGCAGTGGAACACGCAATATATCGGTGATTTTAGGCGGATCATTGTAGATAAACACCGGGCCAGTGATGCGGTGAATTTTGGCGGCGTAGGCCAAATACGCCAAATAGCCCTCTACATCGCGTTCGTCCCATGCGCCGATTTGCCCCACCGTGCGGCCAAGATCGCCGCTGGCATCGAATACGGTGCCGTCGGGATAAAAGTAGCGCGTGAGTGGCTCAATCGGGCGTAGGGTGAGGTAATCTGTTAATTTGCGGCCTACGCTGCTGAACAGCTCCTCAAAGACATGGCGCATGGTAATCACTGAAGGGCCTGTATCCCAACGGAAGCCGTCCGCACGGAATTCCCCCATCTTGCCGCCGACCTGCGGATTTTTCTCATAGACGTTCACTTGCCAGCCCTGCGCCGCCAATCGGATTGCTGTTGTGAGTCCGCCGATCCCTGCGCCGATCACCACTGCGGTTTTAGCCATGGGTTGCCCCTTGTGTGCCAAGTGTGCGCCCCTTCCATTGCGGGCCACCGTGCCAATGCCACCAGACCGCCTGTAGCGCAATGCGCGTCATCAACAGCACCGAAACGGGCATAAGCAGGGCATCCTGCGCCCGTTGATGGGTTGCGGCAGCCGTCAACGCACGGGTCAAAATCCCTAGTGTCAGCCACGCCGCTGACCATTGGATCAGCGGTGTATTTTGCACGATCAGGCCATAAACGAACGTCAAAGCTGGCAACAGGAACAGCGCCCAGTGAAAGAGCGTGCCAGCCGTCAGCCCCCATAAACTGCCGTAGCCCGCGATGATGTTTTTGGCGTAGCCGTTACGGACGGCTTCCCAACCGTTGTACATGCGGCAAGTGACAAGGCGGTTGCCGTCGGCCATACGCAGTTGTAACCCTGCCCGTTTGATCCGTTGGGCAAGGCGAATATCTTCAACGATTTCTCGCTTGACGGCTTCATGCCCACCGATCCGCTGATAGGCTTTGCGCCGAAAGCCCATACATTGCCCGTTGGCCGCTGCAAATGCTGTTGATGATGTGTGATTCACTGCTAAATGGGGTAGGTAGCCCAAAATCACAAAGGCCATCAGCGGGACGACCAAGCGTTCCGACCATGTTTCGGTGATTTGCGTTGACCAAACGGTGAGCAAATCTGCATGGCTGTGCTGTAACGTATTCACCACTGCGCGCAATGCGCCGTCTTGCCATTGCACATCGGCGTCGGTGAAAAGCAGGTAATCTCCATTGGCGGCTTGGCTTAGCTGGTGGCACGCCCAATTCTTGCCGCCCCACCCGTTCGGTAGCGCCGCCCCATTGATGATTTGTAGCCGTGCGTCGCCTGCTGCGGCCTGCTGTGCAAGAATTGCAGTGTTGTCGCTAGAGTTGTCGTCTAGCACAATCACCTCAAAGTGGGGGTATTCTTGGCGCAATAGGGAGCGCACAGTTTGTGCAATGACGCCCGCCTCATTACGTGCAGGGATCAACACAGAAATAAGCGGCGCTTCAGGCGAACTTGGCGCACGCCCTAGCCGTAACATGCTTAAGACGTTCAACACCGCAATGGCGCTGATCGCCAACAGCGGCGCCGTGATGAACAGCGCTAGGATTGTCGCCATAATAGCCGCCGCGCCCAGCCCTTTAATGTGGGAAC
>JBMOFU010000505.1:0-2667 GCA_049318725.1 Phototrophicaceae bacterium
GGGTCACGATACCACTCAGGATCGTTATCCGGTGGAGTCGTATAGTTCACGATCAAATCGTCTTTGACAATCACCTTGCCGCCCACGTTGGCAAAGCCCGCGTTGACATCCGCCGTGTTGAACGTGCCGCTGGTTTCTTTCGGCTTGTCGCCACCCGCCAACAAGTAGGTGAGCGAACGGTCTAGCAGCACCATCCCCGATGCGCTTTCTAGCCCTTTGGATAAATCCACCCACTGAATTTTTCTGAGCAGCGGAGCAATCTCACCCGCCAGCTTCCAGTTGATGTTGGCGTGAATCAAAATCGGCAGAATGCGCTTGCCCTGATTCACTGCCTGCGCGAACTCTTGGCGGCAGTAGTTGGACTTCAACGACTTGTTACTGACCAAGTAGACGAACACATCGCAGGTGGCTACCTCTTGTAGCACCTGCGGCCACCAATCTTCGCCGCCCTTCAGGTGCGTGTCATCACGGATGATGTGGTCAGGATGGTTAGCCTTGAACCAGTTGACAAACTGATCCTTGAAGCGCATATTGCGATGACTGTATGAGATGAAAATCCGCGCCATAACCTGCCCCTGATCCCTTAAGCGTCCGTGTCTGGTTGATGCTAAGTATAGCGTCTACTCGGCATATTGCCACAAGCCCATCCCTGCCGATGCACGGCTCGTGATTGGCTTGAGCGGCGTGACGCTTTATCCGCTCTTGAGTGAGCGCCTGCCCCTTGCCTGTTTGGGGCTACGGCTAGGGATCACGTTTCACACTTGCTAAAGCCACCCCGGCGGGGCGGTTTTCGGTACATTTGAGACAAAACTGGGCAACCGAGTGAGGTTGCCCGCTTAGGTTACTCGTCGTTTTGGTTTGGCTCTTGGGTTAGGCGGTAAGCCAAAATAATGGGGATGAAGGTTGCCAGCATGACCAACAACGCCGCGACATTGGTCACGGGACGGTCACGCGGGCGTGTGAGTTGGCTGAAGATCCAAATGGGCAGGGTTTGCTGCTGCCCGGCGGTGAAGGTCGTCACAATGACCTCATCAAACGACAACGCGAAGGCCAGCAACGCCCCCGCCAACAGCGATGATCCCATATTCGGCAGCACCACATAGCGAAACGTTTGGAACGGCGTTGCGCCTAAATCCATAGAGGCCTCGCTGAGCGAGTAGGATGTGCGCCGTAGCCGCGCCACCACGTTGTTATACACCGTGACAATGGTGAAGGTGGCATGGCCTACCACAATTGTCCAAAAGTTAAAGTCAACATCGGTTAACCCAATGGCAGAGCGCAAGGCAATCCCGGTGACGATGCCCGGCAACGCAATCGGCAGCAAGATTAACAGGGAAATTGGCTCGCGGCCAAAGAACTGGGTGCGTGCCAATGCCAGCGCCGCCAATGTGCCGATCACGACTGCCGCCGCAGTTGCTAAACTGGCCGTGCGTAACGACAGGCTAAAGGCATCCCAAAAATCAGTGCGCTGTAGCGTGACGCCAATCCATTCTGTGGTTAAGCCCGGCGGCGGAAAGCGAAATGAGGCTTCTTCGGTCGTGAAGGCGTAGAGGAAGATAATCCACACGGGGAAGTGTAAAAATACGATCACTGCCGCCGCAGACAAGCGCAACCCCCATGACGCCCGTGATTCATCGCGGTTCGCGTTAGAGCGCATCAAATGCCCCCAGTCTGCGTGCCACCAGCAGGTAAACCAACATAATCAAGATCGGCACCACTGTCATGGCCGCCGCTAAGGGAATATTCCCGGCTGTGCCTTGATGGGCATACACCGCCTGCCCGATGAAGTAGCGCGAATTGCCAATCACACCGGGGATGATGTAGTCGCCCAACGTCAACGAAAAGGTGAAAATTGACCCAGCAACTACACCGGGGAAGGCCAGCGGCAAAATCACGCGGCGGAAGGTCACGCCCGGACGTGCGCCTAAATCGGCAGAGGCTTGGATAAGTGATTTTGGCACGCGCTCAATGGCAGCGTTAATCGGCAAGACCATGTACGGCAGCCAGATATACACGAATACCAAGTAGGTGCCGATAAACGAAATAGACAGCGAAGGCCCCCCAATCACGGGCAGGTCAAGCACCCTGTCGAGCAACCATGTTAAATGCAGTTGGCTCACGACCCAGTTAAAGACACCCTCTTGCGCCAAAATCAGCTTCCACGCATACACGCGCACAATGTAGCTTGACCACAGCGGCAACAGCACCATCAGGTACAAAATCCCTTTGATGCGGCGGTTGGCAAAGCGCCCCATATAGTAGCTGAGTGGGAAGGCCACCACTCCACAAGTCAACGTGACCACCGCAGCCATGATGACCGTGCGCGTGAAGATTTCCACATTGGCGGGCGTGAACAGTTCCGCGTAGGTGCTTAGGGTGAACTCGCGGTTAACCAAGCCCGTGAAGCGGTCTAGGCTGTAAAAACTTTGGGTGAGCAAGGCCAAAATCGAGCCGAGATATACCACACCGAGCCACAGCAGGATCGGCAGCAGCAGCACAACAAACGACCAAGCCGGATGCAGGTAGAAGAACGTCGCTACCGCTTGGGTGAACGATCTAGGCCGCTTTTGGGGTGGGGTTGCTTCGGTTAGCGTCATGATGTCGTTCCCCCTTCCAGCTTGAGCGTATAGGTTTTATCCCAGTGCAGGCGTACCCGCCCGCCCCGCT
>JBMOFU010000506.1:0-2621 GCA_049318725.1 Phototrophicaceae bacterium
TGACCGCCCTGACCGCCCTGCTCCATTGAAGCAGAGCTAGAAGGCTCACCGACGTAACAGCCTAAGAAGTAGGGGAAGGTATCTGTGGCAAAGTAACGATATACGCCGTCATCGCCCATCATGCCGTTACATTCGTCAAGATCGCCCGAACCGGCTACATATTCGTGGGCATCCCAAGCGGCGGTGACATCGCTGGTACGTTGCCAACTGCTCTGGACTTCGCGCACGGTGGTACACGCGGCGTCTTCACAGACAAACGGCGCATAGATCGCGTAGCCGTCAAAGCTGTAGCCCACAATCAAGTCTGGGTTGCCTTCGATGTTGTCAAACAGGCAATCTGGCCGACGATGGAGGTGATACTCTTGTGGGCTGGTATGACCGCCGCAAAAATCCAGCAGGCCGTCGGTGTAGGGGTCACCAAAGCCTAAGTCTTGCGCTTCATTTGGCCCGTTAATCGGCAAGCCGTTGACAGCAACGCCAATCGGCCCCAAGAGTGGGATGTCACTTGGCGTGTCGGCCATCGTCGGGGTGAGCGGGATTTCGTAGGTGCGTTGGGCTTCGACCAGCGCATTAGGGGTCATTGCCACAAACTCAAAGTTGGGAATGGTGTTGGACTCGATAATAAGGGTGTCTCCGGCACAGCGCACGGCAAGCATCGGCTCTGGATAGGCTTGGGTTTGCACATAGCTGGAAACATCTACAAAGGACGCCGTTGGGCAGTTGGGGTCTGTTTGGGCATAGCTCGGTTGCCCAACCAGCGCAACGAGCATTAAGGCCCCAATCAGGGTACGCCAGTAGAAAGACATTGTTTATTATCCGTTTCTCATATAGAACGATTGTTTAAGCACTACCTGAAAACGATACTAACATACCTTTGCGGTTGTGGGCAAAAAGTTTACACAGAGTTTGCATGTGTATAGGATTTGTTATTGTTGCCGCAAACATTGCACAGCCTTGCTTCCGCCAATATACTAAAGATTCAAGATGGCCTTTAGGAACGCATGATGCAGCATCCTGTTTTGCAACATCCCCAAGACCTGACGCTGACCTTGTGGCAGGGTGCACCAACTATTTCCCTTCATCGTTTGGTGGCTGAACAGATCACGCTTGGCGAGTGGGAAATCCAGTTCGAGATCATTGGGGAAAGCCACGCCGTGACGTTTGCGCGGGCGGGCTGTGTGATCGGCGCAGAGGTGTTTGCCTGTGTGCCTGTACCCAGCGGGTTTCGCGGGCGTAGCGTCCCCTATAGCGCGCTTCGGCGTGAATCCATTACGGCGCAGGGCTATCGCTTTGGTATGAGTACGTGCCAGCGCTGTCTGGCGTGGCCGCAAGCGGAATATACCCGCCAGCTTGCGTGGGAATTCCCGGCAGTGAACGGTGAAACCCCCGTCACAGCGTTATTTTGGGGGATATTTTACAATAGTCTCTACTGGTGGAGCCAACACACCTACCCACTAGAGACAGGCATCACGCGGGTGTATACACAGTCTTTTTTTGACTTTACCAAAGGGGAAAGCGCATGGTTAGCATTGTTCTAGCGGCAGTGGTTTGGTCTGTGGTTTCGGTATTGGTGTCTCAGGGGACGAGCATCTTGATTATGGCGTGGCTGGGGTTGTCCCCGCGCCGACTCACCCAAGAGATTGAAGATGTGCAGAACCCGGCAGTGGGCGCGGTGTTCTTCATTGTGTCGCTGACGGTTTCTTTGTTTATTGGGATGTTCGTCACGGCAGGCTTTACGCCCGTGCGTAGTGCATCGGTAGAGGTCGCACCGGGCTACGCGGTAGACGCTGCCGCCCTTGAAGCAACAACTCAAGATTACTTGGTTGGTGCGGGCTGGATCATCGGCGCGTTTGTGCTGGCAATGGTGCTAACGTGGATCAACTTCTACATTGCCTATCGGGTGATGAGCCCCACCCCCGGCGAAAATGTAGTGCAGTACATTCGGCGGGAATTGATCGTAGAACAAAACGTCTCTTTGGCCTTCTTTTTAGGTGGCCTAGCGATTTCACCGTTTATTGCGGTGTTATTCCAGACGATTTAGACGATCTCAATAAAGGGGGCGGCCACTGACCGCCCCTCCCTGCCACGCTTACGGGCTTGCGTTCAGGTGTTGTAGTATCCAGTTCGTGCGGCTGTCTGGACGGTGTAACTCGTCTATCCAGTTGGCATTGGGGTCTGCCGCCGCTGAGGTTTCAATCCAATTGGCATCGGGTGGGGCATCGTCTAGGTTGTCTGGCGATACAGGCAAGATCGGCTCTTGGCGCAAGCCTACCTGATATTCATAGCGCGTTGCAATTGCCAACGCCCACCAGCCATCTAACTGATAGGTGGCTCTTAAGAAATTGACCGTTGCACCATGCCCGTTCAATTCGACATTAAAGGCATCGAGAATCGCCTTCCACTCCTCGGTGGTTTTTCCGGTGCGTTCTACAATGCGCCCCTCACTCACCACGCGGGGGCCACGACGGGGAGCAAGCATTTTATTTCTCCTTTAGCTGTTGTTTAAGCCTTATTATGAAACAAGAGTATAAGAAATGTCAAACAAGAGGTGCTTTTCCCACGTACTAAAGGCATACTGATGTGAATAAATGTTGATATTTTAATTTGCAACTACTCTAGTA
>JBMOFU010000507.1:0-2596 GCA_049318725.1 Phototrophicaceae bacterium
CCGTCGGCGGTTAAACTGCTTTGCGGGAGTCTTTCCGCGCGGGCAGCAGTGGCGGGCAAATGCTCCATCACCGCCATGTCGTGTAAGGTTATTGCAGCGATCATTCCATCAGGGGTCGGCTTGGCGTTCTGTGCCAGCGTAATCATTGGGTATGTGGTCGCATCAAACACAGGCAAGTCGCCAAAGTCAATTAGGGTATTCAGGCGCACCGAACCGCTCAAGAATTCGCGCAAGGGTTTGCCGTAGTTCGCCCGCATGAACTTGTTCGGGGTGATGAAGGCTACCTGTCCCTTTGGCCGCAACACATCAAAGGCGCGCGCAAAGAAGTAGACAAACAGGTCAGCCGTCCCCGCATACACCGCCGGATAGGACGCCTTAAGTTCGGGCTTCTGGTCGCCAAGCAGTTCTTGGCGCACATACGGCGGATTCGCCACCACAATATCAAAGCCGCCTTTGCGGGCGAACACATCGTTAAAGTGCATCCGATACAGGAAGAAGGGCAGGGTTGCGCCATCGCGCCACAGGTCACGCTGGAGCGTCTCTAGGCGGGCGGCCTTTTCGATCAGCGCGGCGTATTTGCGGCTGTCGGCGCTGCTCCACGCAATGCCCGCTTCTTTGTACTTCTTGGTGATCTTGGCGCTGTCGGTTTCGATGGGCGCTAACAGGTCTTGCAATCCGGCCTGAATCACCGTGCGCTCTTGGTGACGAATATCCGCGCGCAAGGTTTTGCGGCGCTCTGGACTGGCATTGAAGTATTCGCGGTAGAGGGCGTCTAGCTTGAGGGCGTCTTGCGTAGCGCCTTCCCCTGCAACCTCAAACAGGGCGGGTTGCTCAAAGGTCGGGTGTTCGTTGGGGATTTCAAACAGGGTCGGCTGTTCGGGCTTGGCGGCGCTGTTGAGGATGCGTTGGGCGCTGGCGCTCAAAATCGGTTGGCCGTCTATCGTCTCAATCAGGCTGTTGCCGGCCATCAGCTTATAGTCAAGGTTGGGCAACGGGCGCGCTTGCTCAAGCGTTTGATCCACCACCAGCGCCAACCATAGCCGCAGTTGGGCAATCTCTATCGCTTCCGGCTTGATATCTACCCCATAGAGCGTGTCACGGATGATGGCTTTCTTCCAGTCCGCCACGACAGTGCTAGGGGCATCGGTTCCGCTGTTCAGCACGGCATAGCTTGCCTTGCGTAAGCGGATGATTTCGGTCAACATGCCGATCAAGAACGATCCACTGCCGACTGCCGGATCCAACACCGTGAGGGTATCCAGCGCCGCGTTGATCCGTTCGGCTTCGGCAGGTGAATAGCGGATTTCCGCGTCGGGGTCGAACTGGGCGCGGGTCGTCTCACGCGGGACGGCGGCGCTTTCTTCAAGGTAGCCCGCTAACGCCTCTTGGCACATATAGGCCACAATCGCGCGCGGGGTATAGAAGCTGCCCGACTGCCCACGATCCCGTTCTTCGAGCATGTTCTCAAAGACCTTGCCCAACATTTCGGGGTCAACCGACACGTCTTGCTCTAGCGGGGTGTCGTCCTCAATGGTGAAGTTGTAGCGGTTGAAAAACGCCAGCACGCCCTCATTGCTGTTCGGGTCAAACAGCCCATCGGGGATGAGGATGGGGCCTTTGGGGTCGCGGGATTCATCAAATAGCCCGCCGTTCAAATAGGGGATGCGAATGCCAGGCCAATCGGTGATGTTGTCGGGTCGCTGGAGGTTCATGGTCTTGAAGAACAGCGGCTCTAATACCTCACGGTAGTAGCTGAAGGTTTCGCTATCACCGTCTAATTCATGGGCATGTTGGCGCTGCGTTTCGCGGTACATCTCGGTGAGAAAGCGTTGGCGTCCGCCCAGCCATCCCTTGCGTTGCAGGAAGTAAAGGAACATCAAGCGCCCCAATAGCCGCTGGGTGAAGGCGTGCAACTTGTCGGTTTGGTCGCTGTTCTGAAATTCGGCCACACCGGGGTTGACCTGACGGATCACCGCACGGGCGCGTTCATAGTGCCGCCGATATTCTTCATAGAACTTCTTGGTGATGGTGGCAACGTTGAACGCTTCGGCCTGCGCGTCGTAGATTTGCTGTCCGGTGCGGCGGTGGGCGTGAATCGCGTTGAGCGTGTCTAGGTCATGGCGGGTCGGGTCGCTGGAAAGCAGCTTCAGTTTATTGACGCGCACATGGCTCTTGGTCAAGTTGCCCACTGCCCGCGGATCCACAAAGACGGTTTCGCGGTAATCGCGGGTCACAACAATCAAGCCTGTGCCGCGTTGCAACGCATGAAAGGCCAATCCCCGCAGGCGGGCTTGGCGTAGGTCGCTCACCTCATACAGGTAGACCGTGTATTGATCGCGTTGCGCCACGATGTAAGCGCGCTGCACCACTGCACGTTCGGCGTCCTCCAGTTCAAAGTCAGCTAGGTCATCGCCTTCAAACGGTTGAGGGTCGCCAATCGTGTGTCCGAGCAGGCGAAAGACCTCATAGACATCTTCGGCGGCGCGTAAGGTGAGGTGTTGTATACCCAAAGATGGTGTAGACATCGTGATCCTAGCGTGAGAGGCCGTTGCATGTGAGTGACTTATCAGCACTTATTGTAACAGAAGCAAATGCC
>JBMOFU010000508.1:0-2593 GCA_049318725.1 Phototrophicaceae bacterium
AGACTTTGGCTTCCCTGCGCCGCGGTTCAGCTTGGGCAACCGCGTGTGGTATGACCTGAACAATAACGGCGTGTGGGACCCGGCTGCGACCTCTGCCACAGGCGCTAATGAAGCGGGTATTGCGGACGTAACGGTTCGCATTTACCGCGACAATGGCAACAACATGTTTGAACGCACAACTTCTGATACCTTGGTTGCAACGACGACCACGGACGCCAACGGTTACTATCTGTTTGATGGTTTGTCCGCGGGCAATTACTTTGTCTGGATTGACGAGTTGATGTTCCGCAGTGGTGCGCCATTGCTCAACTACTACAGCAGCCAATTGCCGCTCACCCCGCTGGACGATGATGTGCTCGCTGGCGCTACAGACGACCTAGACCGCAGCGATAACGGCGTTTACCCAACGTTGGCTGTTCCGCCGCCGAGTAGCCCCAAGCCTGCTCCAGAAGTCAACGGCGTGGTTAGTCCGTTGATTAGCCTAACCAAGAACAGCGAGCGGATTGGCGAGACGGACTTAAGCCTGAATCCTGCTCACGATGATGGTGACCTCACCTACCGCGGGGATAAGCGGCTCGACAGCAACAGCAACCTAACCGTAGACTTCGGCTTCTACAAGCCGATGAGCATCGGCAACCGCGTTTGGCTAGACGTGGACGGCGACGGTCTGCGCGATGTTGGCGAACCGCCGATCCCAAGTGTGACGTTGCAACTTTGGTTAGAAACTACGAACGACGCCACCGAAGATAGCCAGTATCAACGCAGTGGCGCTCCCTATACCGTCACGACAGATACAGAAGGCTACTACCTGTTCGATAACTTGACGCCGGGGCGCTATGTGGTGGTCATCCCGGGCGGACAAGCGGCGTTGCTTGGGTTAAGCAGCACGGTAGACAATACAGGTGTCGGGGTTACCCCAATCACCCGTGTGGATAACAACGACAATGGCATTGGCGTGGCCGATAGCACGAACCTGCTACGCAGTGCGGTGATCCCGCTGGTGTTGGATAGTGAGCCAACCATCAGCGCCACACCGCCAGAAACTGACCTCGATCCGATTCGTGGGGCGGGGCGTAATGGTGAAGAAGACCGCAACAGCAACCTGACCTTAGACTTTGGCTTCACTGGGCAATTGATGGCCTTAGGCAACCGCGTGTGGTTAGACCCGAACAATAACGGCATCATTGACACGGGTGAAACAGGCATTAGCGGTGTCACGGTCAGCCTCTACCGCGACGAAGTTTTTGGTACCCCTACTACCACTGGTGTACCGGATGGTACCGCCATCCGCACGACCACAACCGACGCAAGCGGCTACTACCTGTTCGACAACCTTGCACCGGGCCGCTATTTGGTGGGATTAAATAATGCGGACTTCACCGGCAGTGGCCCGTTAGTCGGCTTGCTGGGGAGCATAGGCAACTTTGCGACCCCAACGCCAGTTGTCGCCCCCTTTACACGCGATGATAACCGCGACAACGGTCGTGAGCCGCGCAATGCCACCTATGGGATGCTATCTTCCCCCGTGGTGCTGGTGCGCGATCAAACGCCATCCAACGAAGCCCCTGCAGACAGCCCCACTGTCGGCGCGGGCGGGGCGACTATCAACAGCGACCTAACCGTAGACTTTGGGCTGTATCGCCCATTGAGCATCGGTAATCAGGTGTGGCTAGACACGAACAATAACGGCCTGCGCGATAGTGGCGAAAGCGGCATCCCCGGTGTAGCCGTGCAACTGCTACGTGATACCGCCGGGGTGCTGACGCCTGTATTAGATGCTGCTTTGGTTGCGCGCACCGATATCACAGACGCCAACGGCTACTATCTGTTTGATGGGTTAGGCGAAGGTGACTATGTGGTGCGGGTGGCCGCTACCAACTTCAATGGTACCGGGGCGCTTGTCAGCTTGACCAGCAGTACCCCATCCCTTGCCGATAACGTTGACCTCAACGATAACGGCATCAACGCAATAGACCTGACCGATATTCAAACCAACGGCATTCGTAGCAACACTGTGTCGCTGCGGGTGAATAGCAATGCCTTCAGCGACACCGACGTGAGCAACAACGCGGCGGATGGTGCATCCAATGGGTATCGCGGCAACAATAGCGAAAGCGACGCCAACAGTAACCTGACGGTAGACTTTGGCTTTACTGGCGCAACGATGAGCCTCGGCAACCGCATTTGGTTCGATGAAGGTGCAAGCCCACGCGACGGTATCCGTGACGTTGATGAATTGGGCGCGCCTGCGGGCGTAACACTCAGCCTTTACCGCGACAATGATGGGAATGGCCTGCCAGACGGCACAGCCCTTGCCACCACAACCACATCCGCAGGGGGCTACTATCTCTTTGATGGTCTGGCACCCGGTCGGTATGTGGTCGGCATCAATGCCAGCAACTTCACCAGCGGCGCCCTGCTAGAGGGCTATGGGAGCAGTCCAGACCCGACCACTGCCCGTGCCGCCGACCTTGATAGCCAAGACTACGGCGTGGATAACAGCTCGCCCTACCTAATCAACGGCATTCTTAGCCGTAGCATCACGCTACAACTCAATACGGAGCCAAACGCAGATACCGATGTTGGGCCAGAG
>JBMOFU010000509.1:0-2592 GCA_049318725.1 Phototrophicaceae bacterium
GCAGCCTTGTTTGAAGTTAAGAATCCCCCGCCTTTAGGCGTGGGGAGTATGTCAATAAAATTTCCAAATTTCCCCAAGAAGTGTTAAGATAATCCCCTGGTTCAAGCTATAAAGACGGCTATTACGTGTACGGTAAAAAACAATACACGGCCTATAGTCCGCATAGGGAGATTGTTCAGCATCATGAACATCAAAGGGAGTTTACGGACTTTAGTGCTATACACCCTCTCGTTGGGCGACAAGCACGGCTATGAAATCGGGAAAACGATCAGAACAAAATCTGACGGTGTGTTGGATTTCAAAGAGGGAACGCTGTACCCAACACTGCATAACCTAGAGGAAGATGGGTTAATTTTAGGGTATGATAACCCTGTGGGTGGGCGTCAACGGCGTTACTACCAAATCACCGATGCTGGGCGTGACCAACTGAAGGCCAACCTGCACGAATGGGGGACATTTGTGCAAGCCATCAACGCGGTTTTAGATTCAAGTTAGCCGGCTTCCTTCTACATACGGAGCGTTGAGATGTTGCTGATGGCAGTATTTGCCCTGCTGTGGGGCGCAAGCGTAGGCAATTGGCGTCAACGCTGGTTATGGGCGTGCCTGCTATTGGGGGCGATCTTGGTTGGGCTGACCGAAGGACTTAGCCTGTTCGGGCTGTTGAGTCCGGTCGGGGTGAGTGTGGGCTGGGGTGCGCTCTTGGTAGCCTTGATTGGCGGCTTTGCCAGTCAAAAAACCGTTAGAAAACGGTTTCAAGACGGTCTAATGCTTGTGACCCCACAGCACACAAACGCCACTGACGCTAGGGCAGTCCCCCGTGCAGAACGGTGGGCGTTGATCGGCGCGTTGGGGCTGCTGTTTAGCGGTACAGCGCTGGCGGCGTTGGCTTCCCCCATCAATAACTGGGATTCGATGACCTATCACCTACCGCGTGTTTATCAGTGGTTGACGCACGCCAGCCTTGACCATTACCCCACCCACATCATCCGCCAGTTGTACCAAAATCCGTTTGCCGAATATGCCGCCCTGCACTGGATCGTCCTCACCGGCGCAGCCAACAGCCCAAACTTGATACAGGCGTTCGCGTGGATCAGCGCAATGGTCGCCGTTGCAGAAATCAGCGCCCGTTTGGGGGCAAACCCGCGTGCTATGGGCTTTGCTGCCCTCTGGGTTGCCACTGTGCCGCTTGCCATCTTAGAAGCGTCTGGTACGCAAAATGACCTTGTGGTGGCGCTGTGGTGGGTGCTGATGGGGTGGGCATTATTCTTGCCCGCAACCCTGAGCAGTGCGGCGGCCTTTGGGGTGGCGCTTGGCCTAACGGTCTTGACCAAAGGCACAGGCTATCTGTTGGCCTTCCCGCTTTGCTTGATCTATGGCGGGCGGGCGTTGTGGATGCTGTGGCGCGTCCCTCAAAGGCAGGGAAGCACCCTCCAACAAGTGGCGCTGGTGGTCGGCCTGTTTGTACTGGTCAACGGCGGCCATTGGTGGCGCAACTGGAGCGCCTTCGGCAGCCCAATCTACACTGAAGAACGCTATAGCAATGCAATCTTCACTCCGGCGGCGCTTGCCAGCAACAGCCTACGCAATTTGCACTTAAACGCCGTCACCCCGTTCGACCCTGTAAACACCTTCATCTTGCGCGCCGTGCGCTGGACGCACATCCATGTTTTACAGTTGGCGCTGGACGACCCGCGCACGACCTATTTGGGGTTTGACTATGAAGTCTTGAAGATCACCCCCAATGAAGATGTTGCCCCTAGCCCGCTGCACTTCTTCATCGTCTGGATTACGGTGGGGGTTGCGCTGGTGGGGGATGTCTTGAAGCGCCATCCGCACGGGGAAGCGTGGTTCAACCCGCGTCGGTGGGCAATCCCCTTACTGATTTTGCTGACCTTCGCGCTCTTTTGCGGCCTGTTGAAGTGGCAAGTCTGGAACAACCGCCTGTTGTTGCCGCTGTTCATCGGTGTGGGGGTATGGATGGCCTTGCGGCTAGAACGGCTGCGCGGGTTGCTGCTGATTGTCGCCGTTGTGCTGTGGCTGCAAGCCGTCCCGTATCTAGCATTTCATTGCAACCGTGCGCTAGTGTCTGGGCAAGGGCTACCGTTTAGCTGTAACCGTGCGCCGATTTGGGCGGGTGAAGCACAGGTCATGTTCAACAGCCGTGCGGGGGCGCGTGAACCGTATCAGGCCGTTACCGCCGCGATTCAAGCGTCAGGCTGTCGTAGCGTGGGGGTGCTGTTCAACGGCGATAGCTGGGAATATCCGCTGTGGGGGAGCATAGAGCAGGTGAACGTGACCCATGTGGCGGTACAAAATCCATCGGGGGGGTTGCCTGCGCCGCCGCATGAAGCGCTTTGTGCGCTGGTGGAATCCCCAAGTGCCGGGGAAGCCGTGCTTACCGTTGGGGAAACCCCATTTACGTTAGCGGGATTGTACGGCCTACCCCCAGATACCGCCGCGCTGTATTGGCCTGCGTACACCGATTAATGCCTGTTGTCGCCAACGGATGCCTAGAAAGCAAACGGCGGACGTCCCAAAGGGTCGTCCCTACACAACCCTTGTGACCTGTAGGGACGTGCCACTGGCGCGTCC
>JBMOFU010000510.1:0-2591 GCA_049318725.1 Phototrophicaceae bacterium
TTTGGCAACACGCAAATTGACCATTACGGCTTCGGACTCAAAACCGTAGAAGATGCAGTGCGGCTACGCAGCCACATCTTAGGGCTATTAGAGCGCGCAGACTGGCAACCCGACCCCGTGAAAAAGCAAGCGATGACGACCTTTGTCGTAGTCGGCGGCGGCCCCACTGGGCTAGAAACCGCAGGCGCGCTCTATGAACTGTATCAGACGGTCTTGCAGCGCGAATATCACACACTCAAGGGCATTCCGCCGCGTGTGATTTTGATCGAAGCCACCGACACGGTATTACGCCCCTACCCGGCGGCACTTCAGGTATCGGCCATCCACCAACTGCAACAAATGGGGATAGACGTGCGCCTGAGCCAAAAGTTAGTGGGCATTACGCCAGAAACCATCACGCTGGACAACGGAGAAGTCATCCCCACCCACACGCTGGTCTGGGCGGCGGGGGTGAAGGGGTCTGGCTTGGCGGCCAAACTTGGCGTGGAACTGTTGGCAGGTGGGCGGATTCCGGTTGAACCCACCCTAGAGGTGATCGGCAGGCCAAATATCTACGCGGTTGGGGATATTACCTACCTGAAAGACCCTAGCGGGATGGCCTACCCGCAGGTGATCCCGGTGGCGCAACAGCAGGCCAAACGCGCCGCCCAGAACATCCTCAACCAGATTCAAGGTCAACCGCAAGCCGCGTTCAGCTACTTTGATCGTGGCAGCATGGCGACCATTGGCCGCACGCGGGCGGTGGCGTGGCTGTTCAACCGTGTAGAAGTGAGCGGGTTCATCGCGTGGATGGCGTGGCTAGGGCTACACTTGGTGACGTTATTGGGCTTCCGCAACCAGATCAGCGTGTTTTTAAACTGGGTCTGGAACTATGTCGCGTTCCCGTTGCGCGGCGGCTACTATCACCGCACGCTGATTTCTACCCGTGAGCAAGCAGACTCAGAACCTGATGCAGTGAGCTAGATACAAAAACGGCCAATAGGTGATAACGGTTCTGTATGGGCGCCGCACGCGCCTACAATTTCCACCCCTCTACACCCATTGAGCGATGCACTATAATCGCCCGCTGATATGTTGTGTGCATAAAGGGTGAAATCTATGCGTGTTCCCGGTTGGCTGATTCTGGTGGGAATCTTCGTTTGGTTCGTGGGGACGGTGGCCTTAGCGGGTGGGGCGTTCGCCGCAGGCCGCTATATTCAGGTCAGCAACGGTGTGGATGGTGTACCGTTGCCCCAGTTGGGAATCCCGCACAATAACGGGCAGCTTGCGCCGACGGCCATCTTACAGGTGGCAAGCCCGACCCCGCCGCCGACGGTTTCCCCTGTGAACGGGCAGACGGCAGTCCCGACGCTGACATTGGTCGCCCCTGTGGACGTTGCCACGCTCCCGCCCGACGAAAATAGCTTCATCCGCGCCGCGCTTGGCCGCGTGGGGCCGCGCAAGATTAATGTGTTGCTGTTGGGGATTGACCAACGCAGCGCCGTCGAAAGCGCCGCTACCGAATACTTCCGCACCGATACCATGATCGTCTTGCAGATAGACCCTGCGCGCCGTAGCGCCGCCATGCTTTCGATCCCGCGTGACCTGTACGTCAGCATCCCCGGCTTTACCGCTGCACGGATCAATACCGCTAACGTACTGGGGGATTCTGGCAGGCTGCCCGGCGGCGGGCCTGCGCTTGCCATGCGTACCGTTGAAGAAGCGCTTGGCCTAGACCTTGACCATTACGTTTTGGTCAACTTTGAAGTCTTTGAAACCGTCGTGGATAGTGTTGCCCCGAACGGCGTTGAGGTCTGCATCCAAGAGGCGATCTACGACCCGACCTACCCCGATGAAGGCTACGGATTCATCGAAGTGCGCTTTGAGCCGGGCTGCCAACGGCTCGATACCACGCGCTTGCTGCAATATGCCCGCACCCGTAAAACGCAGGGCAGCGACTTTGACCGCGCCCGCCGCCAGCAACAGGTGATTACCGCCATCCAGAACGAAGTCATCAGCGCGGGCGGCATCACCAATTTGCTGACGCAAGCCCCCGCCCTGTGGGGATCACTGAGCGGCAACCTCCGCACCGATTTAGACTTCCAAACTGCTGTTGACCTTGCGCTCATCGCCAGCACCATAGACCGCGACAATATCCAGACGGCGGTGATTGACAACCTGTATGTCACCTTCCAGAAGGACGAAAGCGGCGCAGATATTCTTGTCCCTGTGCCGTCGGCGATTTCGGTCTTGATTCAAGAGACGTTCAATCCGCAGGGCAACCTGACCAGCGATGATCTGCGCGGGCGGGCGGAAGCCGAAAGCGCCAGCATCGCCGTGCTGAACAATACGGAAGTCGTCGGCATCGCCACCCGTACCCGCGATTGGCTGGCGGCGCGTGGCGTGAACGTGGCAACCGTCGGCAATGCGACAACGCCCACCAATAGCCAAACCGTGATCCGTGACTATACGGGCAACCCGTACACAGCGCGCTATGTCGCGTCGGTGATGGGGCTACCCATAGATCGCATCCTCACGGGCAGTGACGGGCAAGCGGTGGCCGATGTCGTCGTGTTGGTGGGGAATGACATCGAAACGTTTTTGACGCCCTA
>JBMOFU010000511.1:0-2574 GCA_049318725.1 Phototrophicaceae bacterium
GATTATCCGTTTTACCTCATTGCAGTGTACTTCAGAAATCGTATGATGACAACACTCACCATGCGATTATCGGATGATCCTATCTTGGAAGCGACTTCTATCGGCCAGCGCATACGGTTCGCCCGCGAACGCAAGGGCTGGTCACAAGTGGAATTAGCCCATGCCCTCAATCTTGGGCAACGGGCGATCTCTGAGCTAGAGCAGGGCAAACGTCGCCTGACTGTGCAAGAAGCCGCCACCGTTGCGAAACTGCTGGATGTTCCCCTGCTGACCTTCTTTGAAGACACCGATTTACATCCGACTGACCTTGACCTTTCCCTCCTCAAAGCCTTTCATGCCCTCCCCAATGATAAGTTGCGGCGTGCCGCCATCCAACTGATTCAAAGCATCTCCGAAACCCTAAACCCCTAGTCGCACCGCGTTTCAAACTGCTATTTGACTGAACAGGCTCTATCCGATAAAATCATTGCATGAATACATTATCGAATAAATTCCTGCTCGACCTTGGATATTCTCTATCCAGATTTTATAAGCACTTGTCCTTAGTCCTTTACCTGCTTGCAGGCAAGGCGTGTATCGAAACGCTGTTAGGTTGGGCAAACCGCAAACGGATTCGATTGATAGCTTACGAACGCCGTCTGAGTAGCATTTTGGCCTTGCTGGACGTTTATGAACGCGGCTACCCCAATGTTTTGGAATGCGCCTATTGGATTCGTACCTTCCAAACGCTGCTCTTTCCCCCGCCGAAAGTCTATCCCAAAGGCTATGCGCGTCAATTTTTAGGCTAAACGAAAGGAATATCTGAAAAAACCCACCACCGTCTACATTGCTCCCCCTGAAGAACAGGTTGAACTGTTTGCCCGTAAAGCCTGTCTGTTGCTGGCTCAACGAGATAGCGCATGGGCAAAAGAAAGTGAGATCAACGAGTTTTCGCGCTTTCTCAAAACCGTGATTCGTATCCAACTCAAACACCGGAATAAATCCTTCACCCCACAGGAGAACTGCCATGACCGCCATGAGTAAACATAAAAACGCCAATGTTGCGCTGTGCTACATCCGCCAATCGCAGACCCGCGATGAGAACGACACCAACAGTCCCGAACGCCAACGCGACAACATCCTATTGGTCTGTAAAAGAAATCACTGGGAGCCGGAGTGGTATACCGACGCGGAAGGCCACAAGTCAGGCCGCGAGATTAAGAACCGTCCCGGTTGGTTGGCCTTGCAAGCCCGCTTAGGTGACCCTGATGTAGTGGCATTGGTTGCCAATGACCTCTCACGGTTGCATCGCAAGGGCTGGCGGGTGGGCAACATGCTTGAACACCTTGAAAAGCACAACGTCGCCTTAGTGTTGGCTGCGCCGGGGCGCGAAGTAGACACTGCCACCCCAACGGGCAAAATGTTCATCCAGTTCACCGCCATGCTTGACCAATACTATGCCGAGGACATTTCGCAGCGGGCAAAGGACAGTGCCGAATACCGCCGTCGTCAGGGGAAAGCCATCGGCATCCCGCCCTACGGCACGGTCAAGAAGGATGGGTTCTTGATCCCTAGCCCAGAGGGGGCATGGCAACTGCCCACTGGAAAGTTTATCAGCGGCACCCCCGATCAATCCCCAGAAGAGGCGGCGATTTGGCGCAGCTATTTTGACGGAGTTCGTCGCATTCTTACCCTATATGCCGAGAATCAGTTAGGCATTGAACGGATTGCCTACCAGATGAATGAGGAGGGCTTTCCCTTCCGTGACCGCAATGGGGTTCCCCGCCCCATGAACGGCGATGACATCCGCCGCATAGTCGGCAATTGGGACAAATACGGCGGCATCATGACGCAGGCCCGCAGCAAAGACCGCAAAGCCTATGAGATGGGCGACAGTGAGGACATTCAATTCAACGAAGAACGCGCCGTCTTGCCCATTGACCTGCTGCGAAAAGTGGCCGAAGTCCGCAAGACGCGCACGGTGAAACCGGTGGATAACGGCCAAAAGAAGGAAAAGATTCACTTCTACCCGCTCAGCAACATCACCTACTGCGCCCACTGCGAGCGGCTTGCCCATGAACAGGACGATCCGCAACTGCGTTCAACCCTCAGCGGAACCAAGATGAACGGCATATTCCGCTATCGGCACAAGCCGGGCGTGAAGTGTGGCTGTACCAATCGTTCCGTGCCAGAGGAAGATGTGCTGGCCGATTTCGAGAAGCTCATCAAGCAACTGTCCGTAGACGAAAATACCCTCAATCTGATGATCGAAATGGCAATCCAGATTGACCAGAATTGGAATACGAGCAACGACAACTTCGATCAGCAGCGGACGGAAGCCATTGCCCTTGCCAAGCGCAAGATCAACGCGGCAGTGAATCTGTACAGCGATGGGGTGATTGACCGTGAGGATTATCTATCGCGCCGGGAGCAGTTAGAGCGCGAAATCGCCCACTGGGAAGCCCGCAACAGCGACACCCAGAAGTTAGCCCTTGAGTTTGGCATGTGCATGGAGGCGGTTCGTTCGATTGAAACGCTGTGGGATAGTGCCGACGATGAGGACAAACAGGGGATGGTACGGAACTTGTTCAGTTA
>JBMOFU010000512.1:0-2556 GCA_049318725.1 Phototrophicaceae bacterium
CGGATCAACGGGCGCATGAATAATTTCATCGTGGGGGCATCCTTCATTTATCAGCGGGCGGGTTTGGTCTTATTCTACACCGACGCGGATAAACGTAACATGATGTGGCGATGAATGCCTACAGCAATAGATGCCCCTACAGCCCAAAGGTTGTAATGATGATCTGGGCGGCGGCGTCTGCCCCACCGAGCGCGGCCATCTGCGCGGCGAAGTCGGTTGCGGCCTGCTGCACGCGCACATCAGCACGCAACGCCCGCGCGCCCTCTAATAATTTGCCGTTCCGCACATCATGCGCGCTCAAGTTCAGCCCCACTTTGGCCTGTGCCACCCGTTTGGCCTGCCCGCGCTGATCGGCGGCGTGCGGCACAACCATCTGCATCACGCCATGCGTCAGAATGGCGTGCGTTGTCCCCATCCCGCCGTGATGGATGGCAAGGCGGCAACGCGGCAACAGATGGGCGAAATCCACCCAATTGAGCAGGCGGCTGCCACGCGGCAAGTTGCGGACGAGTTCAGCTTTGTCGTCTGGGTCTAACGGATTGGTGCCGATCACCACCACCGGAACCAACCCAACGGCTATCGCGGCGTGGGCTGACCAACTGAAAAAGCCTAAGTCGCCTGTGAATGTGCTGCCGAGCGTAATCAAGGCCAGTTCCACCTGTGCGGGGATCGCTTCCAGCCATGCGGGGGGCGGGGTGGTAGCGGCGGCGGGCGTGCCGCCGACAAAGGCATTTTGTGCCAACATCAACGCAGATTCAGCGCTGTACCATTCCGGCGTGAAGTAGGTCAAATGCAAATGCGGGCTTAAAATCGCGGGGGTTGCGCCGTGCGAAAAATTCACCCCTGTTAGCCCAAAGTGCTGATACAGCCCATTGATGCGGGCGATGCTGATCTCACTCAGTTTGCGCTGCACCGGATACAGATATTCTTCTTCCATATCGGCTTGAGCAGGCCACCCCGCCACCGCCAACGGCACATCGAGCGCTTCTGCCGCCAACGCCGCCGCGCTCAAAAACGGATCGGTGACAATCACCTGTGGCCGTCCGATCCGTGCGGCAAGGTCTATCAGCGCTTGGGTGGCGTCGCGGACGAGCGCTTCGGTCAACCATGTGTCTAGTGCGCGCACGTAACGCAACATCACCGCCTCTGTGGGCGGGATTTTGGTCACATCCGGTTGGGGCGGTGGCGGCCACAACCAACCCGTTTCGGGGATGAGTTCAAAGCGCAAGCCCGCCGCTTCGACAGGCGCACGCAGGGCTTCGCCGCTGACCCAGATCACATCATGGCCGTGACCGGCCAACGCTTGCGCCGTCTTGAGAAAGCCGCCCCAGTCCAGATGGCTGTAGAGTGGGGCAGACACACACCAGATTGTCGCCATCGTTACGCGGGTTCCGTTGAAGCGCTATTCAGCCAAAAGGGAGGTTGTTTGGCCTGTGGCGCACCGAGCATCAGATACAGGCGGCGGGCTTCTTCCCAGCGCTTTTGAGCAGCGGGCATCTCTCCGCGCAGGGCTAAGGATTCGCTGTCCATTGCCAACGCATCCGCAGTGAGGCGGCGCATTTCTGCCCCTTTTGCAATTGCAATCGCATCTTGGATCAACGCATCTGCCGAGTTGCCCTGCCGCAGTTGGGCGTGGGCTTTGGCAATCGTCCCGCCGATGAGCGTTTCATAGTCTTTGGTTTGGCGTGCCAGCACCAACGCCTCATCAAACAGGCGCAGCGCGTCTTCTGGCTCACCGAGTGCTAGGCGCGTCTTGCCGATGTTGATCTTGATGGCGGCTTCCCAACGCGGGGAGGGCATCACGACATCCGCCAACAGGCGCAGCGCGTCTTCATGGTGGCCGAGCGCCGTTTTGTACTGGCCGAGCGCGTCGTAGGCCAAGCCTAGATTATCGGTTTGCACGGCCAACGGCAGCGCCAAGCGATTTGTGCGGCTAATGAGCATGGCTTTGGTCAGCACTTCAATGGCGCGGCGGGCTTCACCGGTCATAATCAAGAACCAGCCGTAATTGCCGCGCCGTGTGGATTCTGCCTCATGCTGGCCGAGACGCTCGGCAATATCAATGGATTCGGTGAAGAACGCGCTGGCAGATTGCGTGTCGCCTTGATCGCTGTAGATGTTGGCGGCGTTTGCCAGCACCAGCCCGCGTGTGGCAAGGTCGGTGATGTGGTTTAGCCCCATCAACGCCTTTTCATAGTCGCGCACTGCCCGCCCGCTTTGGCCGAGCGCACGGCGCACATTGCCGACATCGCAGTACAGCCGTGCGGCGGTGTTGTAGTCGTTGATTTCTTCAAAGTAGCTCAAGGCGTTTGACCACTGTTGCAACGCTTCGGCGGCGTTCCCGTGCTGGAAGGCGATCAAGCCAAGATCACGCTGGAGTTCGGCGCGGCTGAGTTTGTCGCCGCTGGATTCGGCGGCGGCCAACGCACGGGCATAAAGCGCCTGTGCAGGCTCTAGCTGTTGGGTATCGCTGTAGGCCGACGCCAAGTTCCGTAGCATGGTCAAATCTGCGCGGGTCAACGGCGGCTGAAGCGCGTCAATGGCAATTTGCAAGTG
>JBMOFU010000513.1:0-2553 GCA_049318725.1 Phototrophicaceae bacterium
AACCCGCTCATCATTGTTGAGGTGCTGTCGCCCTCCACCGAGCGCTTTGATCGCGGTGCGAAGTTCCAACACTACCAAACGGTGGCGTCACTGCAAGAGTATGTGCTGGTGGCACAAGATCAAATGCGCGTGGAACACTATACCCGTCAAGCGCCCGACCTATGGACGCTACGCCCGATCTTTGGCGAAAACGGCGTTTTACAGTTGACCGCCGTAGATGTAAAAATCACATTGGCCGATTTATACAGCAAAGTCCACTTTGAGGAAGCAGAACAACCCGATGCCGAATAACTATCATGTCCTTATCACCGGAGCAGGCAAGGGGATTGGGCGCGCAACCGCACTGCACCTTGACCGACTCGGCTACCATGTGATTGCAGGCGTTCGCCAAGCCGCAGACGCCGATAGCTTGCGTTCAGAAGCCTCTGACCGCTTAACCACGCTGATCTTCGACATCACCCAACCCGCAGACATCGCCGCTGCATTGGATCACGCACGCGCCAAGTGCGGCCAAGAGGGGTTATATGGGCTGGTCAACAACGCAGGGTTGGTGGTAGCCGCCGCCCCATTAGAAGAAATGAGCGCCGACCAGTTCCGCTATCAGATCGAAGTAAACCTCATCGCACAGGTGACGGTCACACAGGCGTTTTTACCGCTGTTGCGCCAGACCAAAGGCCGCGTGATTAACATCACCTCGATTGGGTCGCGGCTGTACATGCCCTTCAACGGGGCGTATAGCGCCTCTAAAGCCGGCTTTGAGGCCGTCACCGACACGCTCCGCCGTGAGTTACTGCGCTGGGGGGTGGATGTGATTAGCGTGCTGCCGGGGACGATCAAGACCAACATTTGGGAAATGACCCGCCAGCGTACTGCCACGATGACCGAAAACCTGTCTGATGAGGCACGCGCACGCTATGGGCGCGAGATGGAATCGCTGGATCGCGGTTTGATGATCTTCGAGCAGGCTGGGGCGAACCCGCAAGTCGTTGCCGAAAAGATCGCCCATGCGTTGATGGTCAGCCATCCGCGAGCGCACTATCTCGTCGGCTACGATGCGCGCCTGTTCGCCCTGCTGTTGCGGGTGTTCCCGCCGCGTGTGATAGACCGCCTGTTGACGTTCATCTTTAGCATCGGCCAGCAGAGCGTTCAAACAAACCGTTAACGCGCTAACCCCATCACATAGGCGTCTGCACCGTCGTCAAGCGTCAGGCGGGTGCCTGTGGTGAAGTCATACAGCCCTATTGCCAATGACAGGTCATCCGCTGCGGCATCGGCGGGGATTTGTAACGTTACCGTCTGGCCGATCAAGACCTCTTGTGGGTCATCCCACGTCACAGGCAAGCGGCGCTCATTGGCCGGGGAGCCGTCAGCTTGAGCAATCGGCACCGCGGATTCCCCCGCCCGCAGATGCACGAACATCGAATAGTTTGTGGTCGGGACGGTGGGCGCGTTCCAAAACGGGCGCAGTGTGATTTCTGCTTCCGTCACCGTCAGGTCAACCCCCACCAGCGTGATTTGGCCGCCAAACGTCGCTTCAGTCATCCTCTGTGGCGGAACCATGCGGTAGAACGTGGTGGTGAACGGCTCAACCTCGCCAGCCGTCACCATTTTCAAGGGGAATAGTTGGTCAATGAAGGCCAGTGTTTCGGGCGTGTTGTAAACGCCTGCACGGTCACGGTCGGTGACGATCAAGTAGCCGATGCCGTAATCCTCAAAGAACTGTTGCGGCGTGCTGTGAGACGGTGCATCGTCGTAGTTCCAATCAAAGGTCGTGATCCCCTGATAGCCGCTCCATGGGCGGTTCCACGCACTCGCTAACGCACTGCTCCACGGCATCAACAGCTTGCCATCTGCGGGATATAAGTTAACATCGCTCCATGCCCAAACGTTATGCAGCGTGTGCGTTTGACGGAAGTAGCGCACCAGCGCGACATCTTCCGCCACAGCGGGGACGCCGTAGAGCAAGAATAGCGCCAATAGCAACAGGGCAAAGCGGCGCGGCAATAGCAGGCTGATTTGCGCCACCGCCAACGCCCACACCAAGCCCAACATCATCGCGGCGGGCAACATATAGCGGATTCGATGCCAGTAGGGATCGGTCTGGCTGATAAGCTCCACGCTGGAAGTCAATAGTAAGCAGATCAGCGCGGGCGGTAGCAAGACCGCCAACCAGCCTAGCGCGAGTGTGCGATGTTTGCCCCGCCGCCGCGCATACAGATAGGCCAACGCCCCTAACCCGATTCCACTTAGGGTTCGGGCAATGCCAAAGGTGTGCGCCACCGTGAAGGATAGGTTATCTAGGTTGCGCGACAGTGAGGTGAGGTTCGCAAGGCCGTTTTCGGCAAAGCGCCCGGTTTCGGTGTTTTGCAGCCCTAACGCGCCATGCACGACCAAGAGCCAATAGGCCGTTGCCGCAGAAAACACCGCCATCGCCGCCAGCCAGACGAGCATCGGTCGCCAGCCGCGCCGCCGAACCAACATCACTACCGCGCAAAACGGCAACCACAGCGCATAGGCGGCAATGTACTTGGTATAGATGGCTAAAATGGCAAA
>JBMOFU010000514.1:0-2549 GCA_049318725.1 Phototrophicaceae bacterium
GCGGTGATGGTGTTGGACGAGCCGACGGCCTTCTTGGATTTGCCGCGCCGCGCCGAGATCATGCAGTTGTTGCGTCACTTGGCGGCAACCACAGGCCGCGCGATTTTGCTCTCTACCCACGACCTAGATTTGGCATTGCGTGCAGCAGATACGCTCTGGCTGATGGCAGGCCGCGGGATACAGGTCGGCGCACCTGAAGATTTGGTCTTGCGCGGCGCGTTTGAGGCCGCCTTCCGTGCCGATGGTGTGCGCTTTGACCGCGCCAGCGGAGCCTTTAGTGTCGCGGTTCCGCGTGGGCAAGCGGTGACGGTAGTAGGTGACGGCATCGCCCAGCACTGGACGCGCCACGCCCTCACGCGCACGGGCTACCGTGTGGCAGAAGCGGGCGATAGCGCAATGATCCGCATTGAGATCACCAACGGCGACGGTGATCCGTGTTGGCAACTGCACGTTGACGGCCACACCAGCACCCATCACAGCATCGCCGCGCTGATTGCGGCGTTAACCCCTCCCTAAATCCCTCCCCCTGCGGGAGAGGGACTTGCTTTGCTCCCGACGGGGGAAACCAGCCACCAAACCCCAACATCCAATATGAGCAGGGCAATCGCATCAAAACGGTGGGGGTTCTTAAAAGGTCACAAAACATTTTACGTGGGGAGGAACCTATGTGTTCCTCCGTTTCGGCAGGGCGACACATCGGTCACCCCCTACGAAATCGTTATTTTTGTAGGGGCGCAGCGCGCTGCGCCCCTACCAATACCTGTGCATATCGTTTTGGGGTGTCAAACCCATGTTGGATGCAATTCCCCTGCCTCACTTGATGAATGACTCTGGCCTTTTCAGAAAAGCTACAATATACTACGTTCTCGCTCTATCATGGAGGGGTGGCCGAGTGGTTTAAGGCGCACGCCTGGAAAGCGTGTTGGGTGCAAGCCCTCGCAGGTTCGAATCCTGTCCCCTCCGTCTTGTTGTACCCCACATATTGCGCCCCTACACCCCAATCCATAACGTGCGTAAAATGGCATCATGCCCATCAACACTGCTTGGACTTGGCAAGGCAAACATGACGCGAAAATCTTTTGGGGTGTGGCTGACAACACTGATCGTTAGTGCAGCGGTGGCGCTGGTGCTGTTGGGGCTGGCGGCGCTGGCGGTGAGTGCCAGCCGTCAACCCTCAACGCGCACGGTGATGCTACAGGCCGCGACGGTTGCGCCGCTGTTTACCCCTGCTGTGACCTATGAGGCACTCAACCCGACCTATGCCCAGTCAGGCGCGTTCGGCTATGACTGGATCGGCCAAACGGCACAGATTCAAACGCTAGGGCGCTACCTGCCCAACGATAACGCCGCCCGTGATCCTGACGCCACGCCACTACCGACGCCGTTCCCCTACCCGACCACCGCCCCCTACCCAACGGATGAGTTGCCCGCCATCCCCGCGCCTAACGGATTCCCGCGCAATTGCGCGCCGGACGGCTTGCCTGTAAGCGATGTGATAGAAGTCACGCAGCGCTTTAATGCCTACCATCCCGCTGTGGATTTGGGCGTGTATGAAGGCACACCCGTGCAAGCGACCCACAGCGCGCAGGTGATCTTCGTCGGCTGGAGCGAGATCGGCTACGGCTATGCGGTCATCTTGCAGTCGGGTGAATTTGTCACGTACTATAGTCACAACAGTCAACTGTTGGTCACCTTAGGCCAATGGGTACCGAAGGGGACGACCATCGCCATGAGCGGCAACAGCGGCAACAGCACGGGGCCGCACCTGCACTATGAAACGCGGCTGAATGACATCTTGCTCGACCCGTTCACCTTTGCCACACGAGGATACCGATCATGCTAGGGCGTTTTTTCTCTTGGCGCTGGCGGATCACCCTGCCGTTGTTAGCGCTGTTGTTGCCCGCCGCGTTGGTTGCGGCCTATCTACTGGGGCAGCTCATCACCCGCCGTGCCAGCGCCGAACAAGACCGTACCTTAGTCGCCTTAGCCGATGGGCTGTTCACCCGCAGCGAACGCCTGTATGCCGCCCACGCCCAAGCAACCCAACGGATTGCCTTTACGCTAGGCGTTCCGCAGGCGGTGGCGGCGCGCCAAACGACAGCGCTGCAAGATACGATCCAAGCTGAAGCACTGGCAAACGATTTTTCTGCGGTGCTGCTCACCGATAGCGCCGGCGATGAGGTGTTAGGCGTGTTGCGCGCCAGCAATACCAGCGATGACAATACCCGCAGCATCGGCAGTTCGCTGGATTCGCTCCCCATCGTGCCGAGTGTGCTGGCGGGCGATACCGCCGTCGGATGGGCAGAAACGCCCGACGGCCTGATGCTGTTCTTAGGCGTCCCCCTAGCGCTAGACGGGCAACCGGTTGGCGGGGTCATCACGGGCTATAACGCCGAGCAAGTGACGGCAGCGCTGGCCGAGCCAAGCGCGGCGCTGACGCTCTATGCGCCGTCGGGGGTGATTGTCAGCGGTGACCCCGTACCGCTGGATGGCACGTTACAGGCCAGCATCAGCCAAACCACAGGCGTGGAACTGCGTTCGTTGACGCT
>JBMOFU010000515.1:0-2545 GCA_049318725.1 Phototrophicaceae bacterium
GCTGAATATTTTACGCTCCTCGCGGGTTTGAGGAGCAACCGCGTATATTCCGCTGTTAAGCTGCCAGTCCGTGACGCCGCCGCAACGCTTTGACGAGCGCACATGGACAAGGATAAAATACCCGATAAGTACACAAAATGCAAATGATCCATTGAACGTTTACAATACGTCATCCCCTTGTGAAATGTCTCAGGTGTCCTAGTGTCCTCTCATCCTACGCCGCCGTTGCCGAACATCCAAGACCTGCCCACATGGATGCGCCGCGCCATGCGCCGCAACGATTACGGCGCACTGTTGACGTTAGGGTTCTGTTTGTTGGTCGCGTGGTTCTTTATCGTGGGGCCGAACCTGCCCGACGCCCCTGCTATTGAAAATCAACTGTTCATCACCGAAACTACCGCCCAAGCCATCCTTGAAGGGCGTTTGTACCCGCGTTGGTCGCCGCACGCCCTAAGCGGCTTTGGCGCGCCGTTCCCCAACTTCTTCCCGCCCGGCGCGGCATTGCTGACGGCCTATATTCACCTCTTGTTTGCCGGCGAAGCGTCAATTGCCATCCGCTACAGCTTTTTGCTGGCCTATGCTTTGGCGGGTTGGGGAACCTATAGCTTTGTCACCCGCCAAGAGGGGGCGGCGGCAGGTGTTTTGGCGGCAGTGGTCTACGTGACTAGCCCGTATGTGGGGCTGATTGTGCCGCACTTGCTCGGAAACTTGCCAATTGCGCTAGGGCTTGGGTTGCTGCCGATGTTGCTCTGGGCGGCAGATCGGCTGATCTGCCAAAACTACCCGCAAGATGCGCTATGGGTGGCGTTGGCCGTCGTGTTACTAATCTTGACCCATCCGCCGATGGCTGTATTGGGCGCGGGCTTGGTCTTGGCGCTCTATGGCTGGAAGCGCTGGCTTAAGGTGACCCATGTCAGCCTTGTAGCGTTGATTGCGGCGTTGAGTGCAGGCGTCTTACTGGCGAGCTTTTATACCCTGCCTGCCCTCCTAGAGCGCCCGATCACTTGGGCGCGTTTCATCCCCACTGAACGCCCGTTATTCTTGAACCTGAACGGACTGTTTGCCCCGTTCCGCCAAGTAGACCCCTCAGCGGCTATCCCGCGTGTGACGTTGACGCTTGGCCTCCTACGGTGGGGGATTGCCGCGCTTGGCCTGCTACGGCTGATCCTAGACCGTCAATGGCGGACGTTTGGTGGCTTCGCGCTAATCGTGACCGTGACGCTGTGCGCGGTAGCCCTCTATGGCTTCCCGTCGCAACATGGGTTATTGGGGGGCATTAGCTTTGGGGTGGCGTGCTTGAGCGCACGGGCGTTAGCGCTCCGCAATCGGCTAGGGTGGGTGGGGCAACGCTTGGTGTTGGTTTGCGCCTTATTGGTCGTGCTAGGGGCCTCTGCCCCCGCGTGGTTGACGCCTGCGCCGCTCCCTAAAGCCGTGCCGCTAGACCTTTCTCCGTTGGGGCAAGTGTTATATGAAGAACGTCACTATGGCATTGCGACAGTTCCGCCCGGTTGGAGCTACCCCACACCGATGACCGACGGGAATCCGTTGCCTGCCAGTGACCGCACGCTGCGCCTCAGCTACGGGCAGGGGAGCATCAACCGCATTGCCGATGAAACGCCCGGCTCCGCCGAGATCAGCACGTTGCGCGAAGCCAGCCACGAAAAAGCGTATCAGGTGAGTACACCCGACCCCACCCAACTCACCTTGTTGTTGGCGAACTTTGCCGGCTGGCGCGCCTCACTCAACGGCAATCCCTTGCAGGTGGGGGTAGACCCCCAAAGCCAGCATATTCAAGTGGCGTTGCCAGAAATCCTGCGCGGGGAGTTGCGCGTTTGGCTCGGATCAACGCCGCCGCGCCTGTGGGGATGGGGCATGAGCGGGGTTGTGCTGTTGCTCTTGCTTGGCTGGACGCGCCGCCGCGCACAGGTCACCGCAGAGCGCTATCATGAGACGGCCTTGTTGACGATCCCGGAAACGCGGCTGTTGGTGGCCGTTTGGGGGTTTACCGCATTGGTGGTCTTATTCACCGCCAGCCCGAATGCGACCTTTTCCGCACGGGCGTTGGCGGGGAATGATCTGGTTAACGCAACCTTGATCGGCAGCCGCACCGACGCCGGACTCAACCTTTTGGCAATGCGTTTGGCGCAAAGTCGCTTGCGGGCAGGCGATACGCTAGAGCTAACGCTCTACTGGAATACACTATTGCCGCTAGAAACGCTCTACAACGTGCAGGTGATGCTTTACAGTGAAACGGTCAGCACACGGCTGGCAAAGGCTGTGGTTCGCTATCCGGGCGGGTACCCCACGACGCGCTGGGGGATTGGGCGCTACGTGGCCGATACCCACTGGATTGAGATTCCCGCCGACCTGCCCGCCGACCGCTATTTGATCGCGGTTTCGCTAGAAGTTTGCCCAGAGGATCGCGATTGCGACATCACCCGCCGCCCGACATTCTTTGAGGCAACCGGTGAGTTTGCCGGGCGGCAATACGTGTTGCCCAACGGCATCGAAGTGCGTTGACGTAGGGGCGCAATGGTTTGCGCCC
>JBMOFU010000516.1:0-2540 GCA_049318725.1 Phototrophicaceae bacterium
CGCCTGCCTCGTCCGTGAGGCTGAAGCCCTCGTGACTGCCCTTACTCATCCCTGAGGTACTCATTACTGCCTTTCCTGCTTTTAGACATCTGGGGTGCCGTCGCCATTATCATCTAAACCGCCAAACATCTCATCACGGCGGCGGGCGCTTAATTCCCCACGATTGGGCGTGCGTGGGGCGTCTAGGTCATTGCTAAAGCTATCCCCTGCGCTGTTACGGCCTTCCCCTAGCTGAGAATGACGCCGATCCCGTCCACCGATGCGGCTATCACTGCCGGGGTTATAACGGTCGTCAATGTTGCGCGGGAAGGGTTCGCTTGGCGCGTTGGGGTTCCACTCTTGAGCGCGTTCACGCAACCGTGAGCGTGCATCGCCGGTGAACGTGGCGGGCGGCGGCGCTGCCAACGGATCCGGCGCAGGCAGGCTGGCCGCTTGCGGGGCAGGCGCACCGCCAAGATCGCTGCGGTAACGGTCTGCTCTGGCGCGCAAATTCGGGCGCGCCCCCACAGCGGCTTCCGCTTGCGCGCTGGCGGTTGTCGGGGCGCTGGCGGCTTGGCGTTCCTGCCCAGATTTGCCATTCCCAAACAGTTCCCCGCTGACGGCACGCAAGACAAAGTACAGCAGCAAGACGAATGAGCCGACACATACCACCGATAGCCCACAGAGCGAAAGAAAAAACGGGAGTGAAAGTTCAGGGATTGTCATCGAGAAGCTCCACCATCCAGAATAAATAGGCTGAGTAGGGTATGACCAGTCGTGCCGCTACCCGATTTGATTGTACTATATTCCAGCCAACGCCAAGTCGTGCAAGCGCAGCACTGCCCGTTCGGTATCGTCGGCATGGATGGCAAACGAGATGCTGCACTCTGAGGAACCTTGTGCAATTGCCAGCACATTGACCTCATGTTGCCCCATCTGCATAAATACCCGCCCAGCCACGCCGGGCGTACCGCGCATTCCCGCGCCTACGGCGGTGACGATAACGACATCACCTTCAATTTGTACGCTGTCTACGTCGCGGTTGGCAATTTCCCGCGAGAGTTCATGTTCAATCGCTTGACGGGCGATGTCTGCCTTGTTCGCAGGGATGATGAAACAGAAGCTCTGCTCTGAGGACGACTGAGAGATCATCAACACGCTGGCCCCGGCGCGGGCGGTCGCCATGAACGTGCGCCCGGCGATGCCCGGCACGCCAATCATCCCGCGCCCGCCCACCGTCAACATGCTGATATTGCGAACCACCGTCACCGCCTTAATCACGGTAAAGGTCGGTTCACTTTCGGCAGTGATGAGCGTGCCAAGAAATGACGGATTAAAGGTGTTCCGCACACGGACGGGCGTCCCGATTTCGATAATCGGCTGGACGGTTTTGGGATGCAGCACCTTAGCGCCGTAAAACGCCAGTTCCCCAATCTCTTGGTAGGAAATCTGCGGTAAGACGCGCGCGCGCTTGTCAATGCGCGGGTCTGTGGTCATCACGCCGTCTACGTCCGTCCAGATGATGAGTTCATCGCTGTGGGTATGGGCGGCAAAGATCGCCCCGCTGTAGTCGCTGCCGCCGCGCCCTAGCGTGGTCACGATGCCCTCTGCCGTCGCGCCGATGTAGCCGGTAATCACTGGCACGCGCCCGGCCTCAATTGATGGCATCAAGCGCTCTTGAATCTGCGGGACGGTGGCGTCCCACAGTGGCTCGGCATTTTGAAAGTCGTCGTTGGTGACCAGCAAATGGGTGGCGTCGAACTGCTGGCTAGGGATGGCGTTTTCTTGCATGATGGCGGCCACCATACGGCTAGAGAGCCGTTCCCCAAACGAAACGACGGCATCCATAATGCGCGGGGTGACTTCGCCCAATACGCTAATGGCTTGGCACAACTGCACATGTTGCTCTAGCAAGCTAGTGGTGTGGCGTAAAGCTTCTTCGCGGCGGGCGCCCGGCCCCATCAACATCGTGATGACTTCACGGTGGCGCTCAAAAATTGCGCGGGAAAGCGACTCATATTCCCAACGGTCGCGGTTCACGGCTGCCGCTACAGACTTAATCAGCATATCGGTAACACCGCTCATGGCAGACACGACCACCACTGGGCGGTCGCCTTCTGTGAGCGCGGTTTTGATAATGCCGACGACATTCCCAATCGCTTCCGGTGAACCGACGGAAGTTCCCCCAAATTTCATTGTTACCGTTCGCATGGCGACGCTCTCAATTGGACTACATCCTGCAAAAAGAATAAGGGGCATGATAGCGTATGCGCCCATTGGCGGCAACGGTGGCATCATCGGCCTGAGGGGGATTGCACCAAAGGCGGGGGTTATGTAGGGGCGCGACACGCTGCACCCCCATCGCTGTCAAAAGTAAGTTCTCAGCGTTGCACAACCCCTCCCTAAATCCCTCCCCCCCAAAAGGGAGAGGGACTTTTCACCTTCGTGAACTGCCCTTCTCCCTTTCTCCCGACGGGGGAAAGGGTCGGGGATAGGGGTAAAACGGACAATAACGATCCCCTTCGGAAAGATTAAAACCCTATTTTTACAGGCATGGGGCG
>JBMOFU010000517.1:0-2521 GCA_049318725.1 Phototrophicaceae bacterium
GTCTCACCCTACAGATCGCAGGGCATGAGAGCAAGCAGGCAATTGCCTTTTCGATAGATATAATAGCCCTCGCATGGCATTTAGGTTATAATCCTGCTTGACGGTGCATTCAGCCGTGCCAAATTTACTGACCGGACGATATTGGAGATTACGCCTTGGCTAAGGTTCTACTGGTAGACGACGATAAAACAACAGTCATGCTGTTGAAGACGCTCTTGGAACTCGACGGTTTTGAGATCATCGCTACCGGCAGCGGCGCAGAAGTGTCGCGCATGGTGGCACAACACCTGCCAGACGTAGTTTTAATGGACTATCACCTTTCAGACATGGTTGGCATAGATGTCTTGCGCGAACTGCGCGCCCACCCTCAATTTTCCCAATTGCCGATTGTGATCGCCTCTGGGATGGATGTTGAGGACGAAGTGATGGCCGCTGGCGCAAATAAATTTCTTGTCAAACCGTTTGAACCCGACCAGCTTCCGCTGATTTTTAACGCCTTGATCCAGCGTTAAACGCCCGCGTGCGATTGGCATCGCTGCTCCCACCGCCACGATAATCATTCTGTTTGTCTTACAGGGCAGGCGCGCCTGATATTGTGTTGTGCCTGCTCACTTATGGGAGAGACCCCGACGTGGCGAAACGAAAAACAACACCGAAAGTGCAACAACAACAGTGGTATAACGTAGACCTCCACTTGCACACCCCTGCTTCCATTGACTATCAAAACCCAGAGGCCAGCTATTTAGACATCCTCAAGCGCGCTGAAGCACACGGCTTGGCGATCATGGCCTTCACCGACCACAACACTGTCAACGGGTACGCCCGTATGATGCACGAAATTGAACAATTGACCGTCTTTCAAGAGTCTGGGCGAGCAACCAAAGAAGAACAAGCGCGGCTGAACGAATACCGCCGCCTGCTGGACAAAATTTTGGTACTCCCCGGCTTTGAGTTCACCGCGACCTTTGGCTTTCACATTTTGGGAATCTTCCCGCCAACCAAGTCCATCCGTGAGCTAGAACACCTGCTACTCAGCCTGAACGTCCCAATGCAATCAGTGGATGAAGGCAACTCTGAAGTAGGGGCGTCTTCCGACGTATTGACGGCCTATCAAGCCATCCGCCGCGCCGGAGGGATCGTCATCGCCGCACACGTCAACGCCGCGCACGGGGTCGCCATGCGCGGGCTGGATTTTGGCGGGCAAACGCGCATCGCCTATACCCAAGACTTGAACCTGCACGCGCTAGAAGTAACCGACCTCGGCAGCAAAGGCCGCCAAAGCACCGCACGCTTCTTCAACGGCATCAAGTCAGAATATCCGCGCAAGATGCGCTGCATTCAAGGCAGTGACGCCCACGCGCTAGACACCATTACAGATCGGCGCGGCAAGGTCACTACGCTTGGCGTGGGCGAACGCACGACAGAAATGCAACTGCGCGAGCGCTCTTTTGAGGCGCTGGTCGAACTGTTCGAGAGCAACGACTTTTCACGCTCGCGGCCATTTGAAGGGAACACTGGCGTCGAAGCGCCCAACTACGTGTTGACTGCCCGTGAAGAAGGCGAATCTATCGTGCAAGCCTTCCACGAGATGATGCAGCGCAAGGGCGGCAGCCAATATTCCGTTGTGGCGGATGTGTGTGCGTTTGCCAATACCAACGGCGGCACGGTCTATGTGGGCTTGAGCAAAGACCCCACCCAACCCGTGGTCGGAATCACCGAGCCAGTAGAGGCGCTCAAGGAACTAGAAGATGCCGTGGCACGGATGATTACGCCAGAGCTACATATTGACCTAGACACGCTTGAAGCCGACGGTAAGACGATCGTGCGCGTGCAAGTGCCGCGTGGCGGTTCGCCGCCGTATGTGGTGGATGAGTACAAAATCTATGTGCGCGGCGAAGATGAAACTAACCTTGCCGTCCGTGATGAGATTGTCGGGCTGGTCAAGCGCGGGATGTCCTTTGCCGATGAGCCGAAGGTCAGCAAGCCCGCTGAACCTGCCGCACCTATCAAGCCCGTGCTAGAGCCGCTCTTGGATGAAGAAGACACATTCGAGACCAATCCAATACAGGCCAAAAAGCCGCGCAGCAACAAGCCCGCGCCAGTGGCCGCACTACTGACAGAGGAAGAAACGCCCGCACCGCTGGAAAACGGCTTGCCGCGTGCTGGCGTAGAGATCATCGGCACCGAACAGCGCAACGGCACCGGCTACTTTATCATGCGTGACCTGCGTAACGGCAATATTGTTCACAACGTCACCAAAGAGTCTGCGCGGCGGCTGTGGCATTACGCCATCCTCCAGCAGGAAAATAACCCGCTGGTGCCGACGAAGATTCACTGGTCAGCCGAAGGCGACATTGGCCTATGGCGTCACTACAAGCGCGGCACCGACGTGCGCTATGATCTGGTGATGCGTGCGCCCAACGGCAAGCTGCGCGTGTTCTACGGCGTCAGCGAAGCCGGCATGGATGGCCGCTGGCAACAGTTCTTAGAGCCAGACGAAGAAATACAGTAAAAACAGTAA
>JBMOFU010000518.1:0-2519 GCA_049318725.1 Phototrophicaceae bacterium
TGGAGCGTGACTTCGGCGGCCAGTTCGGGCGTGTGGATGAGTTCCAAGATGGTGTATTTTTCGCGCAAGGCGCGGTATTCGGCCATATAGCGCCCGGCCTGCCGCATCAGCCAAATAGGGGTGGCATCCACAGGTTGACGGCGGCACGCCCGCATAAAGCGGGTAGCATCTAGTGGGGAAGCAATGGGCGTGTCAGTTTCGGCTACGCTTCCGTGATCCATGTGGCGGCATCCTTTGCAAAATAGGTCAAGATCATATCAGCGCCAGCGCGCTTAATGCTGATGAGCGTTTCAAGCGCACAACGGTGTAAGTCCAGCCAGCCGTTAGCGGCGGCGGCTTGCAGCATGGCATATTCGCCGCTGACCTGATAGGCCGCCACAGGTAGCGTGACTTGTTCACGCACGGCGCTCAACACGTCAAGGTAGGGCAAGGCAGGTTTGACCATGACCATATCTGCGCCTTCAGCGACATCTAGCGCCACTTCTTTGAGCGCTTCACGCTTGTTAGCCGGGTTCATCTGATATTCGGCGCGGTCGCCAAATTGCGGCGGGCTTTCGGCAGCATCGCGGAAGGGGCCATAAAATCCGCTGGCGTACTTGACGGCGTAGCTCATCACGCTGACGTGGGTTAGCCCGTGACCATCCAACGCGCTACGGATCACCCCGACCATGCCATCAATCATGCCCGATGGGGCGATGATGTCTGCGCCGGCTTCGGCATGAACCAGCGACGCCTGTGCCAGTAGTTCTAGCGTCGGGTCGTTGAGCAATGTTCCAATAGGCAGGTTAGGCGTATAGTGAACATCATCGGGGGTGTTAATCACCCCACAATGGCCGTGATCGGTGTATTCGCAGAAGCACATATCGCTAATCACCAGCATATCTGGCGCGGCGGCCTTAATCGCCCGAATCGCACGCGGGATGATGCCGTCGGGATTGTAGTTTTCTGTGCCGCAGGCGTCCTTGATCTCGGGGATGCCGAACAGCACGACCGCCGGAACACCGACGGATTGCGCCGCCAACACTTCAGTCACCAGTGTGTCTACTGAGAATTGATATTGCCCCGGCATGGAACGAATGGGGTTACGAATGCCGTCCCCGTGCCGAACGAATAACGGATAGATGAAATCCGCTGGCGAAAGCGTAGTTTCTTGTACCATCCGGCGCAGGTTGGCCGTGCGGCGGAGGCGACGTGGGCGCAATCCGGTGGGCGGTTGAATGGTGATTGCGGTTGGGTCGTGGGTCATAGGAATTGTCCTTGTGTGTCGCCCCCTATCCCCAACCCTTTCCCCTGTGGGGGAAAGGGAGAAGAAGTCCCCTCTCCCACAGGGGGAGGGGATTTAGAGGAGGGGTGTGATGGTCATGTGAAATATATTACACTCAATTACAGATGCACCCCCGCGTTGAGCGCCTGTTGTGCTAATTTGACACCCAATGCGGTGTAATCGTCTATACGGCGGTAGGGGATGAACCCCTCCCCTACCAGTACTTTGTCGAATTGGCGTGTGCCGTCCGGATTCAATACCCGCCCGCGCAAGGTGAGTATTTCGCCATCGAAGGCAGCATACGCAGCCACAGGCACGGAACATCCGCCACCTAAGCCTGCAAGGAATGCGCGTTCAGCGGCAACGCACGCGGCGGTGAGCGGGTCATGAATGGCTTCCAATAACCAGCTGACCGCATCATCGGCGCGGCACTGCACGGCAATCGCCCCTTGTCCCGGCGCAGGGAGCATTACATCCAGCGGCAGCACTTGGGTGATGGCGTCAAGATGCCCTAAACGGGAAACGCCTGCGTAAGCCAAGACAATCGCATCATAGCCGCCGTTGGGGTCTAGCGCCTTACGAATGCGCGTGTCTACATTGCCGCGAATGTCCTTGAGGGTGACATCTGGGCGGAGGGTCAACAACTGGGCGGCACGGCGCGGGCTACTCGTGCCGATGGTCGCGCCCTGTGGCAAGGCATCTAAGGGCAGGTGATGACGGCTCACCAGCACGTCGGCGGGGTTTTCACGGGTTAGGATCGCGCCAAGCGTTAGTCCGTCGGGGGATTCCGTTGGCAAGTCCTTCAAGCTGTGAACGGCGCAATCAATGCGACCTTCGTGTAGCGCGGCTTCAAGCTCTGCCGTAAATACGCCCTTGCCACCGATCAACGGGAGCGGCGTTTCTAACACTTGGTCGCCGCGCGTCGAAAACACCTCGACCTTACACACAATGTAAGGGACGGCGGCTTCCAATAGGCCGATCACATAGTCGGTTTGCCAGCGCGCCAGCAATGAGCCGCGTGTGCCAAAACGGATCAACAACCTCATGGTCACGGCACCCCATTACCAAGATTGGGCATTTGTGGATTCATGGGGAACAATACAACGGTGAGCGAGCAAAGAGGGTACGGCACGATTGCTTGCTATCCTTCAACGGAGAGGGAGGGATTTCTCCCCTTTTGCGGATCAAAACAACATTTCATGGATACCATTCCTTCGTTAATTGACTTTGTGATCTATCACCCACGCCCATGAAC
>JBMOFU010000519.1:0-2516 GCA_049318725.1 Phototrophicaceae bacterium
CTTTAGCGCACAGGAAGGCTATAGCGGGGCCTATGCCTTTGCCCCACTGGTTGGCTTGCTGGCGGTGAGTGGTAGCGCTGGCGAAGTGCGTGTGTGGGATTTGATCCAGCGTGAGGCGGTCACTGCCCTGATAGGCGAGCAAACCGAGACGAGCGTGCTGGCATTCTCTGTGGATGGGGAACGCTTGGCGGCAGGGTCTAATAGTGGGGTGATTTCCGTGTGGGCGTGGCGTGAACAGGAACTACTGTATACCTTCAGCTTGCCCGCTGCTAAGGGCGTGGCACGGTTGGCGTTTTCTCCCAACGGTAATCAATTAGCCGCTGCGACGGATGTTGACGCGACGCTTTGGTCACTGGAAAGCGGCGAACTTAGCGCAACGCTGGCAACGGGTGCAGGCGGCGTGGATGATGTGTTCATCTATTCGCCAGACGGCAAGCTGATCTTAAATGCTGGCAGCAGCGAAACGATTAACCTGTGGGAAGCGGACACTGGGCGCTTGTTTGCCGCATTCCCAAACCCCAACGGCGAATCGGTGGCGGTGGCGTTTGCTCCAGACAGTCAATTGTTGGTGACGGCGGTGTTCTTGGGCGAAGTCAATGTATGGAATCTCTCTGATCCGCAAGCGGGGATTGGTCAGGCGATTTTGCCCGTTGAGGACAATATCTTAGATGTGGGTTGGTCGCCAGATGCCCGCACCTTAGCGCTGATTGAGGCGAGCGGGTCGGTGCAGGTGTGGGGGATCACCCCGCCAGAGGCAACGCCCACACCGCAATCGTAGGGTGGGGTCAGCTATTCAAACTGACTTTCGCTACTCTAGCACTTCTTCAGTTTCGTCTTCGCCTTCACCCTCAGCCTTCGCCTTCCAGACCTCATTGGCGATGTCTATGTACAGTTGGCCGTTCAGGTGGTCAATCTCGTGTTGGAAGACGCGCGCTTGCCAGCCTTTGGCCTTAATGCGGATGTCTTTGCCTTGACGGTCTTGGCCGCGCACAATGATTTCTTCGGCGCGGTGGACTTCGCCATAATAGCCGGGGATCGAAAGACAGGCTTCTACGCCTTCCACCTTTTCGCGGCTTTCCTTAATGATTTCGGGGTTGGCTACCACATATAGCACGCCCGCTTGCTCGCCATATTCTTCTTTGCTGTCTTCATCATCGGGCAGCCGTACCACAATCAGCCGTTGACTCACGCCCACCTGTGGCGCGGCCAAGCCAACGCCGGGGGCTTCCAGCATGGTTTCTACCATATCGTCCACCAGCTTTTGGAACTTTGCCCCAAAATCTGTGACTTTGATCGCCCGCTTACGCAACACGGTGCTATGTTGCGAATCCGTCATTAGCACTATCTCACGAACAGCCATTCACCTACTCACTCTCACTCAACAAATTGCCTTTATGACTCTATTCTAATGGATGCAATGACCTTAGAACACCTTGCATTCTAAGGGATTTTGCGTTGCGGAATACGCTTTGGGCGCAAATGGTCTGGGCTTTCGGCAGGCTGTACCAGCGGGTCTTTCTTCCCGACAGCGGGTTGCGGCGGGGGTGTAGCAACTGGATTTTGTGACGCGACCACTTCATGGTAGACCTTCAGGTAGTCGCTAATGGCTTGGCGTTGACGCTCATCATCCGCAGATTCGGCATTTTGCCGCGCCGACGCTTGCCGCTGCGAGATTTCTGCTTGGATTTCTTGCGGGCGGTGGACTTTGTGAAATACTTTGGCTTCTTCTTTGGTTTCACCAATCAGTGACAGTCGCACGTCGCCGCGCTGGAACAGCGTATCTAGCAGGCCGCTGGTTTCAGACACCACATTATCAATGCGGCTCATCAACACTTGCTCAACTTCATTTTGCAGCCACAACGGGCGGCGGTGAATCAGGGTGATTTTAGTGTCGCCAATGATGTAGAGGTCGTTGCGCCAGTCCCAGTCCGCCCACCACAACCATAGCCCGCCCAGTACCAATATCAGCGCGGCCAACGGCAACCCACCGATCCGCAACCAGTTGGGCGCAATTAGCGTGACGGCGGCAATCACGACGCTCCCCAAAATCACCAACAACGGCGGGATGACTGCCCCTAGCCAGACGGTGACATGCTTGCGGATGACGGTATCGCCGTTATCGTCGGTGTAACGCATCCGTGCCAGCGCAAACCCTTGCCGCTCTGGGATGTCGTCAACAGGGCGTTGGACGGCGTTGGGTTCCGCTTGCGTCGCGGAACTCAGCCCCAACAAACCTGCGATTTCAGCGCGCATCGCGCTCTGTTTGCTGGCAGCCGCCAGTTCGCGGCGCTTAGATTGGTTGGCAAAGATCGCCTCTTGAATGGCGTCGGGGTTAGGAACCATGTCTAGGATCATATCGCCGTTGGCGGCGGCGTTTTTCAAGGTGACAGTGCCGTAATCGAAGATGCGTGCGAATAAGTCGCCAGTGGGTAAATCTGTGTTGACCTCTTGCACATTTTCCAGCGGCATCTCATTGATCCGCACTGAAAAAGTAAGGATGTTGCGCTCCACTTGGA
>JBMOFU010000520.1:0-2514 GCA_049318725.1 Phototrophicaceae bacterium
AGCCAGCGCAGCGCGTAGGGCGGCACACTGACGATGGGGCGGTACAAGCCCGACACGCGCATCACCGTGCGGATTAAGTCCTCTAGCGTGATGTACTCTAGGCCGCCGATGTCTAGCACCCGGTCGAGCGTGTCGAGGTGTTCTAAAGATTGCAACAGCGCCGCGACTAAATCCGTGATGTGCAGCGGATGCAGCACGACTTCGCCGCGCCCGGGCATCAAGAAAAAGAACGGATTGAGCGCTAAGATCATCGCCATGTGGTTGATGAAGGCGTCGCCTTCGCCAAAGATCACGCCCGGACGGAAGATGGTGTAGGCCAGCCCGCTGGACTGGATCAACTGTTCTACCTGCCCTTTGACGCGCAATAGCGGGTAGGCGGCGGAAGGCGTCGCGCCCAAGTGACTGAGGTAGATGATCCGTCCCACGCGGGCGGCACGGGCGGCGTCTAGCAGGCCGCGCGTGTGATAGAGGTCAATCTGTTCAAGGTCACGCGGGCTGCCCCACCATTGGGCGCTTTCTAGGTGGATGATGGTATGCACGCCCGTCACCGCACGGTAGAGCGTTTCTTGGTCGCTGTAGTCGGTTTGTATGGCTTCGATGCCTGCCCAATCTGCGGAGGGAACTTGGCGCGGCGACAGTAACACCCGCAACGGCTGACCTGTCCGTTGCAGTTGGGGGAGCAGTGCGCGCCCAATGAAGCCTGTTGCACCTGTGATGAGTATCATAGCGGGCGATTATAGCGCAGCGGCAGGGGAAATGTGAGGATGATCTGCCGCATGACCGAGGGTAGGGGCGACCCGCCGGGTCGCCCCTACGGATGCCATTGAATCTATCCCCCGTGTTGCACAACCCGCACGGATTCGCCATAATAGGCGCGTTGCGTGCTTGTAAAACCCATATGGACATATTCAATGAAAAAATTATTCATCAGTTATTCCCGTGATGACAAAGCATGGGTGAGCTTGTTGTGGCAAGCCCTGCGCGATGAAAACTATGACGCTTGGATGGATCGGTTTATTGACCCAGTGGCGAACTGGTGGGAAGCGATCTTGAGCAACATCCGTGATGCGGACTGTTTTATTTATGTGATGTCACCCAAAGCGATTGAATCCCCCTATTGCACAGCGGAACTGAACTATGCGTTAGACCGCAATGTACCAGTCTTGCCGTTGATGCTTAAACGCTGTGACTTCCCAAAACGCTTGAGTGATGCCAACGTGCAATACTTGGTCGTAGGGGATAATATGAGCCTGTACGAAGTCTTGTTCCGTATGGGGCGGGGGTTAAACGTAGCGGCCACCATCACCCAACGCTACGAGGTAAAGTTCCCGAATAAGCCGGGCGCAGAGCAAGACCCCGCCGAAGCGATGTTGATCGCTGAAGATGCCGCCGCCAACGGCAACTTTGCCGAAGCCATCCGCCTGCTGGAAGAAGTCAGCCAGAAGGATGACGGTGTATTGGGGATTGTAGCGGCTGAAAAGCTGCAAGAAGTACAGGCGTTAGCGGCCTGCGGTAAGGAATACGCCAAAATTAAGAAAGTGATGGTAGGCAATTCTGCGGATTTAGCCCGCCGTGCATGGGCAGCTTACCAGAAAACCCCATGTGCGTCCTATGACCCCGATGATTTGGCCGCGCAATTCACGGTAGGGACGCGCAACGGCGCGGCTGACGTGCAACCCACATCCCCCGTGAACCCCTCCCCCCAACCCCCTCCCCCTACGGGAGAGGGGGAGCAGAAAGTCCCGCGCTTTACAGAGTCTCCCGCTGTAGGGACGAGGCCTGCCTCGTCCGCCGCCCCAACGCCGATCCAACCCGACCCCGTAGCGAGGCAAAAAGTCCCTCTCCCTATCGTGTCTCCCGCTGTAGGGACGAGGCTTGCCTCGTCCACTGAATTGACCCGCCGCACACTAGACCTATTGCCCGCCCCGTTTGAGTGGATCGAAATTCCGGCGGGCAAGGTGACGCTAGAGGCTGGCGGCTACCTTGAAGAAACCACGACGTTTGACGTAGGCACGTTCTACATCGCCAAGTACCCGCTGACCAACGCCCAATTTGAGCCGTTTATCAAGGCCAAGGGCTACACCACCCAACGCTACTGGACGGCAGATGGCTGGAAACAGTGCCAAAAAAACAAGTGGACGCAACCCGCATACTGGAACGATGCCAAATGGAATGGTACAGAGCATCCGGTGGTGGGGGGGAGTTGGTATGAGTGCATCGCCTACTGCAACTGGCTGAACAACGTCCTAAAGCCAGAAAACGGCCTGCGCGTGCTGCTCCCCACCGAACAGCAGTGGCAGCGCGCAGCACAGGGGAATGATAACCGCACCTATCCCTATGGGAACGATTTTGATGCGACACGCGCCAATACAAACGAATCCGGTATCGTTAAAACCACACCCGTGCGCCAATATGAGGGAGTGGGCGATAGTCCGTTTGGGGTGGTAGACATGAGCGGTAACGTGTGGGAGTGGTGCTTAACGGAATATGATTCAGGGAGTATTAACATAAATA
>JBMOFU010000521.1:0-2512 GCA_049318725.1 Phototrophicaceae bacterium
CGTCGCTTCAACGGTGGCTTCGGTGGTAGCGGCAACCGTCGTCGGCTCAAGTGTCGCTTCGGTGGTGGCAACCGTCGTCGGTTCAACGGTGGCGGCCTGCGCGATCAGCGGTTCAGCGCTGGCTTCGGCGGTCACTTCAAGCGTGGCTTCGGCGGTCACTTCAGCAGTGGCTTCGGCGGTCACTTCAGCAGTGGCTTCGTCGGTCACTTCGAGGGTAACATCCTCCATCAGGGTAGGCGTTGCGGTAATGCCTTCAACAACGCCCACCGCAGTGGGCGTCGGGGTGGGTGTGGCGGTGGCGGCCTGTACCGCAAAGAACACGATCAGGACGATTACTGCGCCGATCCCCCACAATAGCGGGGCAGGGAATGAACGAACCATGCTAACCAATATCTGGGAAATCAGGCGGATATTGTCCTGTAGCGTAGGGGGATTTCCGTTAGTCATCAGACACGTCTCTCCGTCGTAGGCTTATCAAGAAAAGTGCAACACCCCACACGAGCAAACCGCCCCATAAAATCGGCGGCCACCACACGGGGCGATATTCAACTCTAACGCGATTCGTCCCTGCTGGCAACTGAATTGTACGAAAGTTCACATTCGCAGGCCAAATCTTCACCAACTCCCCATTTACGCGGGCTTGCCAACCGGGGTAGTAGCTGTCTTTCAGCAGCAGGTAGCCGCTGGTTTCGCTTTCAACAGTGAGCGTCATCGCCGTCGGCTGGTATTCCTCAAAGCTGATTTGCGCCGTTGCGGGTTCCCCGTTGAGGCTGAACACATCCGCTTGGGCGTTTTCAATCACGAGCGTAGTGGTTGCGTCAAAGTCTGGCGCAATGAGCGCGGCCTGTGCTGCCTCTACAGAGGCGACGAACTGCACTTGTGTGTAAAATTCCGCACGGCTGGCACGGTCTGTGGGCTGGCGGTATAGCTCAATATCGCTGGAAAGCACACGCTCCCAACCCGACGGGCTGATTTGTAAGAAGTTGCCGTCACGCCTGTCTAGCAGGGTGACGGCGCGGACTTCCGTGCCTGCCGTTGACCAGTCTTGAGCGTCGGTGAGCGCCTCTAGCGGGAAGGCGGCCAACGCCAGCGTTTCAGTTACGGAATAGGTCACGCTGGCCGCTGGACGGCTGTCCAGCGTCGGCACGGGGCAATCATTGCTGGTACAGGCGAACAGCGCCCGCACTTCGTCCGCCTCAAACGGATACGGTGCGCGCCAGTCGGTGGCGGGCAGCGTCGTATCGTAGGCAACGCCCTCATGCCACACGTCAAACACTTTATCGGTGAGCAGGGTATCTACATCCATCAATTGCAGCCAGCGCTCGGCGGGGATGCACGCGCCCCAACATTGCGGCAAGGCCAAGAACTCGCGCAGGCGGCCATCGCCGGGGATGTCTGCGTTTTCGGGTTCCATCAGGCGCAAAAGCTCGTTATAGCGCTCGGTGGGGAGCAACCCGCCGTCGAACCCATCTACGGAGGGGATGCCCCACACCAGCGGGAAGTTGGGCGAAACCGTCTCTTTGAGCTTTTCGGCAACCAGCATATAGCCTAATTCCATTGGGGAAAGCCGCAATTGTGCCGCCCGCGCTTCGAGCGTGGCTTTATCGCCAGAGTCGAACAGTAGCCCGCTAACGCTCAAGAGCCTGCCGGGGGGGACTCCCGCCGCATTGAGTCCGTTAGGGTCGCTGGCGTTATAGACCGCCAATTGTTGTTGGGTGAAGCGCGGCGCAGTCCATGCCGTGCGCGGGATGAGGTCGCTGTAGGGCATCTGTTGGGCAGCAAAGATCAGTTCTAGCGCGACCACGCCAAACGCCACCCCGCGCCAGCGTTGCGGCATCCAAAACGCCGCCGCCACGATTGCCCCGGCACTGAGCCATACCGCGAATACCCACAGCGGCGGGCGAGGATTCCCAACAAAATCGCCCACTGGCACGCGGCCAACGATCAAAGCCAAGCCGATCAACAGCCCCGTGAGCGCCGCCCCAAACAACAGGCCGCGCCGCCGCGTGCGCCCCGCTAACAGCGCATCGGCGCCTAACCCGGCCAAGATCGCGCTGCCTAGCCCATAGAGCGCCAGCCAACGCGCTGGCACACGGAACAGTGAAAAGCCCGGCCACTGGATGATCGTCCAGTTAAGCAGGTTATAGCGGCCAATTGCCAAAAACAGGCCGATCACCAGCACCGCCAGCCACGCCCGCCGCACCGCAAAGCCCCCTTTGCCCTGCCGCGAAAACAGCCCAACGGCCATCAACATCACCCCGCCGACGCCCGTATAGGCCACATATTCGGTGAACAGGCGGGCGTCGTAGTTCGGCAGCAGCGCCCGCCCAATCAACGCCGGATGCAGCGAAAACGACAGCGCCCGCCACGGGTCTAGCCCGCCGCTGCGTGCGCCCTGCCCAATCAACTCTAGGGTGGGGATCCATTGCGGGGCGGCCAAGATCAACGCGCCGACGCTGGCAAGCGCCAGCCACAATAGCGCACGCGGCTTCCACGCGGCGATGAGGTAAAC
>JBMOFU010000522.1:0-2503 GCA_049318725.1 Phototrophicaceae bacterium
CGCGACACACACAACAAATGGGGATAAATAGGAATTGCACAGTGATTTACCCTTTGTTTCAGAAACTCCCTAGCACAATAGCTGTGTTTTTCTACTATGTCAAGCTAGTTGGGTTATACATCATAAATTTGATATAGCTAAAGGGGGATAGGCATTGGCTTATTGTTGTAGTAACGACTGATAAAACAGCACATAGACCATAGCTTTGAGCCAACATTTGAAAATATTAATGGCATTTTATAGGGGGATGTGCAGCTATAGCTACGTGAAGGGGGGTAACAACGTTCACCATTGCCCCCCATTCACCATCCATCAGGGGAGCAAGGCACATCAAAGGGTTAGGTCTTGAACGATTTTCTTGGCACGGTTGACCCGTGTTTCAGATTTTTTTGCCTGAGCCACCCAATAGGCCAAAGTTTTTTGTTGACCCAAAGCCAATGCTGAAAACGCCTCCATAACTGCCGGCTCTCGCTGAAGTTCGATCAGCAACTCCAGCGGCATATCAATGCGGTCGGGCTGAAGATCGGGGCGCAGTTCAACATCAACGGGGTCATTGACCTTTAAGCCAACTTGATTCAGCCATGTCATCCCAAATTTGAGACAATACGAGCCATCCACACGGGTATGGATCACGCGACGAAACGAAGAATGATTGATTTTCCCCTCTACATGGCTGTGACCGGCTTGTTCAAGGGCGATGCCCACAGTTTCAGGAACCGGAACATAGTGCTTCATATAGCCATTCGCTATTTCGGGGTCAAACAGGACGGCGCTTGAGAACTGAAAAAGCAAGGTTTTATCACTGTCCATTCGTTTTGGCTTCTTGCCTAAGGGTAAATGCCGCGTGTCATCAGGCCGTCGGCCACCCGCTTAATGGCGGCAATTTGAGCAGCCGTCCGCAGGTCTACGTTGTATTCTTCGGCGTGGCTGATGGTGAAGTCAAACGCCCGCACCATAATCCGCTCTAATTGGCGGAAGACTTCTTCCTTGCCCCAAGAGAACGCTTGCAGGTCTTGCACCCACTCGAAGTAAGAGACAATCACGCCGCCGCTGTTGGCAAGAATATCGGGGATCAAGAAGACACCGCGTTCCTGCAAAATCTCGTCGGCTTCGGGGGTGGTGGGGCCGTTGGCACCTTCAACGATCATCGCCGCTTGGATGTGTGGTGCGTTGGCTTCGGTAATTTGCCCTTCCAGCGCTGCCGGAATCAACACATCGCATGGGAGCGTAAGTAAATCTGCATTGTTGATATTTTGGGCATTCGGGAAGTTCTGTACTGTGCCAGTGGCCTTCAAATGGCTAACCAGTGCGGGAATATCTAGCCCGCCCTCATGATAGATGCCGCCGTACATATCGCTGACGGCAATCACGCGGTAGCCGAGGCTGTGGGCGTAAATTGCCGCGTTAGAGCCAACATTGCCAAAACCCTGAATCACCAGTTTGGCGTCAGTTCGCATCCACCCGCGAGACTTCATCCCTTCCATCATGGCGATAATCACGCCGCGCCCAGTGGCCTCGTTGCGGCCTTCGCTCCCGCCGATGATGATTGGCTTGCCGGTCACAATCGCCGGGACGGAATAGCCGACTGTCATGCTGTAGGTGTCCATAAACCACGCCATAATGCGCGGGTCGGTTCCCATATCCGGCGCGGGGATGTCTGCATGGGGGCTAATCAGCGGGATGAGTTCTGCTGCATAGCGCCGCGTGAGGTTTTCTAGCTCGCGGTTATCCAGCGTGCGCGGGTCAACAATCACCCCGCCCTTTGCGCCGCCGTAGGGCAAATTGACGAGTGAACACTTCCACGTCATCCACATGGCAAGCGCGCGGATTTCGTCAAGATTCACATTGGCCGAATAGCGAATCCCGCCCTTAGAAGGCCCTAAGACGGTGCTGTGATGGACGCGATAGCCGGTGAACATCTCTATCGAGCCGTCTTTGCGGTGTACCGGGAAGTTCACGGTAAATTCGCGGCGCGGCACCCGCAGGTATTCCTTAATGCCGTCTTCGAGCGGCAAAAAGTTCACCGCACGGTCAAATTGGCGCTGTGCGGTGCGGTAGGCTTCATCATTGCTGGTGTGTTGGAACTTGGCTTTGGGGTCTAACGTGGCAACCATAATAAAGGTAGCTCCTTAAAATGCCGTAATTTCGTAGTAAAGGGACGCTTTCCAGCGTGTTTGTGCTACGCTGAAACGCAATCTATTTCTTGAGTTCCCTTAGTCTAGGGGAGCCGCGAATTGAAGTCTAGGGGAAAATTGTGCGGATTATCTATTTATATGGCATATAGTTTGTGCAATATGCCTAATCTATTGCTGGGGTGAAGGTTGTAGGGGCATGGCGCGCCATGCCCCTACAAAAGATTCTGTGCATATCATCCCCGTTTGTCACCCCTGTTTGATCCAATCGCCCCCTAGCTTTTAGGGTATTTTCTTCTGATTCGCTTCACTTTAGGTTACACTAGAGGTAACGACGCACGGCGCGTGCGTGATCCGTTCAATCAGTGATT
>JBMOFU010000523.1:0-2497 GCA_049318725.1 Phototrophicaceae bacterium
CCATGCCAGCGACTTCCCTGAAGGCGGTTAAACGCTGTTGATCGAGGTCAACATCCAGCCCAAAAGGGATCTTGAATGTGCGATAGCCTGCATTCAGTAGCGTTTCAATCTGTTGTCGCAACGTTTCAACGGCGTTATCTTGATAATACCCTGCAATTGCAATTAAAGGAATATTGTTTTGTGCGCCGCCCAGCAAGCGCCACAACGGTTCGTTGAGCAAAAGCCCATGTAAATCCCATAGGGCAATATCTACAAGCGCTAGCGCGCGGGCAAAAACCCCATGTTCACCAATCATATTCGCGGATTGGCGAACCTTATTCCATATTGCGCGGATCGCGCCAGCAGGTTGAGCCTTTAGAAAAGGCGCGATGTGCCTCTCAATCAGCGGTGTAATCGGCATATTACGGCTGAGACCGTAGCCACGCCCGACCTTGCCATTACTGTGTACCTCTACGAAGGCGAATTCACGCTCCGTGATTAAGGAACCAAAAACACGTAATGGATTTTGCAGGGGTATCCTCACGGTGAACGCATTGATCTGTTCAATCGGTGCGTCTAGTTTAGTAAGCATGGGATGAACTCTCTGCGGCTGCCGAGGCGGTGTAACCCCCATCCACGTAGATCGTCTCGCCCGTGATATATGCCCCATACTCTGAAACGATCATGGCGATAACAGACGCGATTTCTTCAGGTTGCCCCAAACGTCCTAGCGGCGTTCGTTGTTCCACACTTTTGAGGTCTACTACCCCTCTTTCTACATTTTTACTGACCAGTTCGGTCATGATATAACCCGGCGCAACGGCGTTTACGCGAATGTTGTGAATTGCCCACTCGCTCGCTAGCACGCGCGTCAAGGCCTCAACCGCCGCTTTTGCCGCGCAGTAGGGCGCACGCATCGGAAAGCCCAACGCTGCGGAAATTGAGGATATAGAAACGATATTCCCGCTCTTTTGCTTAATCATCTGACGTGCCGCTGCTTGGCTAAAGTAAAAAACGCCGTTTAGGTCTACGGCGATGATAGAATCCCAGTCTTCGATTGGCATTTCTACCGAAGGGATGGGTTTAGAAATGCCTGCACAATTAACGAGGACATCAAGCCGACCGAATTGTTCCACTACCCTGTCTACCGCCTGCCTACAGTCGGCAGCATTGCTCACATCGCCAACAATAACCAACGGTACATGCCCTAGCTTGCTCAACTCAGTAGCAGTCTGGGTGGCTGCCGTTTCGTCACGGTCAAAAATGGCGACCTGCGCCCCAAGCGTGTTGAAAGTTTGTGACACTGCTTTACCAATACCGTTGGCACCACCAGTCACCAGCGTCACAGTATTTTTGAAAGAGATATTCATTAAACGATCCTAGTCTTTAGTTGTGTAGTCGCGCAGTCAATCCGCCATCCACTGGCATGGCAATTCCCGTTACCCAGTTCGCTTCGTCACTGGCTAAAAACAGTGCGGCTTGTGCAACGTCACGAGACTCTCCAAGTCGTTCCATCGGTTGCAGTGCCACAGTATCCGCGACGAGTTGGGCAGGATCATCCGCCATTGCCACGAAACGATCCCAGAGCGTGGTAGCGATGAAGCCGGGTAAGATAGAGTTAATGCGTACTTTGGGCGCGTAATCTAAAGCCATTTGCCGTGTAAGGGAGGTAACGCCCCCTTTCGCGGCGGCGTAAGCGGCGATGTTCTTGATGGTCTGTACGGCATGAACACTGGCAATGTTGATGATGGCGCCTTTACCCTGTTCCAGCATGGTTGGCAGAACGTACTTGCTGAACATGAACACGCCGCGCAAATCTACGCCGATGGTTCGTTCCCAATCTGCGGAAGATGTTTCGAGCGCGGGCTTAAAAAGCTCGACGCCTGCGTTATTGATTAACACATCAATCCGACCATAAGCTGCCAGCGTTTCTTCGACCACCGTGCGGATGTTATCTTCAACGGCAACATCACAATGGTTAAATCGTGCGTCGGCTCCCATGCTGGCAAGTTCCTGTACGACTTTCTGCCCGTTGACATCGTCAATATCTGCGAGGACGATCTTGGCGCCTTCTTCTGCAAAAACCTGACAACATCCATGCCCAATGCCTCGTGACCCACCCGTGACGATGACAACACGGTCTTTCATTCGATCAAAAGCCATGATTAACCTTCTTTAGAACCACTAAATGCAATACCGGCTACAACCTGATTCATCGCAAGAGCAAAGACGATGATGATAGGAACAACCGCAATCGTTGCCCCGGCGACTAGAATATCAATTCGGCGCCCCAAGCTGGTGGATGCCATTGCAACGGCTTGGGTAATGGGGCGCATCTCGGGATTGGAGATGATGACGAGGGGCCACCAGAATTGATTCCATGTCGTCAAAAATGTGAAAACGGTCACGCCTGCGAGGGCGCTTAACGTGAGAGGAAAGGCAATTTGTTGATACATGCGCCAATCCGAAGCGCCATCCATGCGCGCAGCTTCGATGATCTCATCTGGTAAACCCATCA
>JBMOFU010000524.1:0-2491 GCA_049318725.1 Phototrophicaceae bacterium
CCAAATAAATCCCCGTGCGGCAACGACGCACTAGCCCCAACAACAGCCGATACAGGGTTTCATTGCGCGTGCTGTACTCGTCGTCGTCCGTCCACACCTGCCCGCTGATGTTAGCGTCCCATTCACGGGTTAGCACGTAAGGGTGCGTCAACGGCTGATAGAGCCGTTCCCACCAGCCAGAACTGCCCAAGTTCAACCACACTTGATATTGCACCGGACGGTTCATCATCAAGAAGGTGTAGGCGGGCAACATCAACACATGGTCGTCGGGCGGGGTTTCCCACGTTCGCAGGTATTGGTCAGCCAGCACGCCGCCGCGCACCATCCGCACGTATTCATGGCCGAGTGCGCGGCGCAGGGGGATTTCTCCCATGGCCTGCCGAAAGTTGCGCGCCGAATCGATCAAGTTGGCCGCCACCGTTGCTAATGGGCTGTCATCCACTAGCCCGTAGCGCGTGCGTGCCAAGACTTCCTCAAACAGGCGGCTCCAAAATAGGTCAAGTTCGTCTAACGGGTTAGCTTGATACGCCTCAAGCCATGTAGTGATCGTTTGCAGCCCTGCGCCGATGCGGTAGCTAATCCGCTCTTGGACGCCCGGCGGCAGCGCATCAAATGCGCCAAGCCGCCCGCCCTTGTACAGTTGCAATAAGGCGAACTGCGCCCGCACAGGGTCAAGTTCGGGCAACGTCAGCCGTAGCGCCTGTACGACCTCTTGGCTGGAAGGCGTCATCTGCCAGTGCGGATGTGCCAGTTGCGCCCACGTCAACAGCGCGGCAGCGGTGGGTTCTTCGCGCAGCGCACGCGATGGCCGATGCGATTGGAGTGTGATCCCCTGCTTGCTCAGTTCTTCCGCGAAGAAGAAGCGCAACCCATCAGAGATGAACGGCGCTAACAAGACAATCTCACCCGCAGGCACGCCCTGCCCATGGATCAAGTCTGCTATATGGTTGACCGTGTTCCGCACCATTTCGGTATAGTAGCGGGCGGTATCATGGCCGAGCGCGGCGCGTGGGTCATCCATTGGGGCAATCGGAACCGCTTGGTTGAGGCTAGTGGCAAAGTCCGCAGTGAGCGCTTGTAGCGCGGGCGGCGTGACAAAGCTGTCGGCGGCGGTAAAGACGATTTTATCGCGTGCGTTTAGCCCCTGTGTGAGCCGTGCCGCGCTGTTGGGTGCTGCCCCCAAGAAGCGCCGAAAGCCGCCGTCGCTGTCGGTGATAATCAACCCAGATTCGGCCTCTGGCAGCCAATCCAGCAGAATGTCGTGGGTAACGGGCGTATCTTCTTCGGCGTTTTCGATAATCAGGTGGCGGTACTTCTGGACGAAGTGCGCCCGCACGGGCGGCATTTGCCACAACAGCCTAAACATTTCTACGCGCAAGGAAAAATCAATCAGGTTGTGCTGCAAACAGTGCTGACGAAAGGCTTCGGCACAGTCTTGGGCGTGCTGATAAAGCGTCACTTGGCCGGGGTCTTTATCGCCCCACGCGGCGATTAAGCGCGTGGCAATCTGCTCGTGGGGGAAGCCGACCACCGCCGCCTTGTTCAAGTTATCTATGATTTGGCTGTACAGGCGGTTGCGGGCAATTGTCACTGTGTCGAAGTAGCCGCGTTCGGCAATGATCTGCCCGGCGACTTCGCTCATGTGATACAGCGCGGTTTCTAGGCTCAAAAAGGTTGGCGCGGCGTAAGGGTTGGCAAAACCGAGTTCTGGCATCACCAGCGGCGCAAACAGCTTCACGGCATCTTGCGCCAAACTGCCTAACGTGGTGATGGTAATCCGCCCGCCGGCTTCAAGTTTGGGGTCGCGTGCGGCGATTTTGTACGGCAAGCCTAGCACGGGCTGCGGCACAACCACTAAAATCTGGTTGGCGAATACCTTATCTTTGCTCAACAGGCGCAACATCCGCCGCACGCCAACGGTGGTCTTGCCCGTTCCCGCCGGGCCGTGCAGCCACTTGATCCCACGCGGCACACTTTCTACCACGCTCTTTTGCGTTTTGGTGAGGTCACTCACTTTTATCAAGGACATTTTGGACTGGTTTGGCCTTATCGTGTGCGGCACGCTTGTGATACGCTTCACAAGGCGTAAGTAACGCTTTGTTCGGTATATCTAACCTATTGGACAATTGTACCACCCTTAACAGCAGGATAAACCACCCTTGACGCAACTCACACAGACGAACGCCCCTCACACGCCCCTAGCCACCGACATCAATTGGGGGTGGATTAGTGTGGCACTTGGCTCCCACATCGCATGGGGCATGTATCCGGTATTAGGCCGCTACCTGCAAACCGTCAGCGGGCTACCCACCTTTGGGATTTTGGCCTTCGGCAACCTGATTATCTTGGTGCTGATTGGGCCAATGTTACTCAAGCAGACCCGCCGCGAAACGCTCAAACAGCCGATTGTCTGGCTGTTCACCGTCTTTGTGGTGTTGCGCGCCTTGACGAACATCGCCGCGCCGCGCTATACGCTTTCGATCTATGTGCA
>JBMOFU010000525.1:0-2488 GCA_049318725.1 Phototrophicaceae bacterium
GAGTTAATGTATCGGCGTCAATGTCAATCGATGATAATAGCTCAAGATAGACTGTATATATATCCGGGTTGAGTTCTAAAGCTCTTGCAATATCATTCTTTGCTAACTCATATTCTTGCTCTGCTCGATAGGCAAAGCCACGTTCCGAGTAAAGTATTCCTAGATCAGGGTTCTCATCAATTAACTCTGAAAACCTATCTATAGCTGCGGTTCGATTAGATTCCGTTTCATATTCATATGCCATACCCAGTGCGACGTAAATGGTCGACCCGGAAAAATCAACCAAATCAAGCAGACAGTTTATGTAATCTGTAGATCCGTCTTGATTAGCTAGTATGACACTATTGCATGTATCAGTGATCTGATATGCCTGAACAGGGTATGTAGTAATCATTGTCCCTAGCAGAAGCAGTACAACTGTGACAATTTTCTGTACCACAATGTTGCCTCCAATTGATTGGTGAATGTCCATATATGTGACTGACTGACCTGTAAAGGATCAGGTACAACCAGTCACTATTTTAACTGAAGTTTAGGGTGTGGACTCTAGAAGGGAATCTCTGGCCAAGGAACACAAATCAGCCCCTGAATTGACCCGAATGGTGTATCAAATCTAAGTGGAAAACGTTTTGAATTCGGACCGCAATCGTTCTGTATCGGGCCGCTGGGTGTTACTGGGTCTGTGTTTCGAATAGCTTGCGCTGCGAATCGGATACTATCCTGAAGATCATTATCCCATTCTTCTGTAACTTCATCAACGAAGTCAGGCCACAATCCAGCAGAAGCACCAACATCAACAACCCACAAAACGATTCCGAACCCTGGTATCGCTTGCTCTGCCGCAATTTGACCTAGCGTTGCTACAAAACCGTAGAAATCACCTTCTCCGATTTCGCAAATTGCTTTAAGAATATCTGTTACACTGGAAACAGCATCCAAACCGGTTAAAACCCTATCCAGTGAAGGATTATTAACCAGTGAGATATAGGTATCTTTCTGTGCTGTGTTAAAATTGGGATACCTTTGTGCAGTGTCTCGATACGCATCAAGAATAGTTTCTACAGGAATACCTGTAACACTACCAACTTGCTCATCTGCATCACCAAATATAGCACATCCTGTCGTCCACCACTCTGGCAACTCCTCGTCACCGGGTTGGTACGAAATGAGAGTCGAGCCACACGAACCTCCATTTAGGGTTCGAGCAAGCTCAACTGAATTTGAGTAAAGACGAGGCTGTCTAGTTGCCACACGCCCTGTCGGATCAATACGATTGATCGGATCACCTTCAACCCAACTGTACCCATTCAGACTCATCGGCGTGCAATGCAGTCCCTCAAACGGATCGAGCGCAGTGAATACCCCCGCGTTCGGCGCGTAGTAGCGCGCCCGCAGATAGAGTAATTCGGTCTCATCGGTGTGTTCGCCTGTGAAGCCGAAGTCTGTGCCACTTAGTCGTGTTCCTTCCGGTTGACCGAAGGGGGTGTAGGTCGTCGTTTCGGTGGGGCTACCTTGAGCATTGACCAACCCGCGAATCGAACCCAGCCCATCTTCCAGCAGATACACCCTGTTATTCCCAGATGATCTGCCTCAAGTGGCCTGACCCCAAACGGCTTGCCCCCAAATCGCGGGTCATCCAATCCTTTTTCCAACAGGCGGGGGTCGCCTTTTGACTTTGCACTTGTTATGTTCTGGTCAGTAATGTGCGAACAGCGGCGCCAAGAGCAGCGCAACCATTGCCATCACCCTCAGCAGGCTATTGAGTGGTAACTTGGCGTGTTGCCACATCCCACCGGCGCTAGACATGATGACCGCTAACAGGAAACTGGTCAATAACGCGCCCAACAACGCCCCAACTAGCGTTTCTGCGCCGAACAGTTGACCGAGTAAATTCCCCTTGCCTAACAAGGCCAACAGCGTGATTAAGATGGGCGTGAAGGTTGCAATCAGCGCAGGGACGAGCATTTCTGCCAGCACACTGGTCATACTCACCTGCCCAACCCGTTGGGCATCATCCGTTAGGCTGGCAACCTGACGGACGACACGGCTCGCACCCCAGAAGATTTGTGCGCTAAAGCTCAAGGGCAACCCCGCCCCGAACATCAAGCCGCTAATGACGCGCAGCAACACACCGCTATCAGCAAACGGCAGGGTAACGGCTGTCAAGCCCGACGCTTGGATGAACGCCAGCAACAAAGCCAGCGTACTCATGGTGACACTCGCTATCGAAAAGCCGCTATCAGGCAATGAGGCATTAAGCGTGCTATTTGCTATTTTCGCGCCGCTATTGACCGCCAGATGAACCGCCATGACAGACAGCATCCCCACCGCTGCGATTGCCACGCCATAAAACCCTGCGGGTGTCAACTCCCCCCCGACAAGACCGCCAGAAACCATCGCCGTGAGGGTGACGACAATCAACACAGCAGTAGACGCAAGCGTGCTTTGCATCCCCACCACTAAGCCAGCATCCGACCCCAACGCGGCA
>JBMOFU010000526.1:0-2483 GCA_049318725.1 Phototrophicaceae bacterium
TACTAGGGCTATTCTTCTTTGCTATTTTAGTGCCTGTGTCGGTGCTACAGGCACAACAAGATCAAGACGGGGATGCCATTCTCGATGGAAATGACCATTGCCCCACCTACTACGATGACAAAAGCCCAGATGGTTGCCCGCCGGGCGATTGGGACAACGACACTGTGGACAATAGTGCAGACGTTTGCCCCGATGTGACAGGCGACCCCAGAAATGGCGGATGCCCGGCAGCTGCCCCGCCCGCAGAGCAACAACCACCACCCGCACAGGGCAGCCAAGACCTTGACGGAGACGGCATCCCCGGCGTCGGCAACCCCGGTGACCCGGACGCCTGCCCGTTTGAGTCTGGGCGCGGCGACCAATTCGGCGGTCGGAATGGCGCCAATGGTTGCCCCGTAGACAGTGACGCCGACGGCACAGTAGACGGCCTTGACCAATGCCCGTTTGTGGCAGGTGGTGTGCCGCCCTGTGCCGCCGCCCCGACGACTAACGCAACGGTTGCCCCTGCTGTTGTAGCCACACGCCCTGCTGCATCTACCGCTGCCCCTAGCGTACAACGCGCTGCCTTGCCCACCAGCGGCGCGTGTGTATTGGCGACGGCTGGCACCGATACCGTCAATGTTCGCCAAGAGCCGAACGCCAACGCCGCCATTGTCAACCGCCTCACACCCGATGACATCCTGCCCGTGTTGAATGTGACCGAAATAGACGGCGAAACTTGGTATCAAGTGCAAGGCGGATGGGTCGCAGAGCGTGTAGCACGCTTAGGCGGGGATTGCTCTACCTTAGGGCAAGCACAGCCGCCCGCGAGCAATTTTGACCTCACAGAGGTCTTGGCCGATTGCCCCGAACTGCTGCGCGACGCACAACAGTTGCCCGTTCACCTGCAACTGGATGTGAGCTACCCGCGCACCGTCGCCCCGTGTGATTATTTGCAAACGCTGCTCACCGATTTGCTGTTCCCCGTTGAACCTGAACAACTTGCTCAGGCCAATACCGACGCAATTCTAGCGGATTGCCCGCAGTTCATGCCCGCGCTCGTCGGCTTTATGGCGCGCTATCAAAGCGTTGCCGCCAACGGCTGGAGCATCCTTAACGGGGTGATGACGCCAGAAAATTCCTGCCGCTTTGCCCAGATCATTGCCAACGGCCAGCTTCCTGTAGAGTTTGTACAGGCGCTTGGCGTGCAGGTCGGCGGGGCGGTTCCGCGCAATGTGATGGCGTCGCGGGCGCTCACCCCGCCTAGCGCCGATTTTCTGGCCTTGCTCGTCACGGCCTGCAACACGCCCAACCCTGAAGGGGTGATTAGCTTTGTGTTGGCGTCGGGGATTACTCAAGAAAGTTTGCAACTGCTTGCCAGTGGGCAAAATGAAGGCGTCAGTTACGGTTGCTATCTGTTTGATATTCTGAACCAATACATCCCACTAGAGCCGTTTGAATCGCTGTTTGTTGCCCGTTACCTTGACGAGTGCGCCATCCCCAGCAATGATCCGCAATCGGTGATGTACTGGTACAACGCCTTCGTGCTGGTCAAAGTCCTTGACGAGAATGATATATTCGTGGCGCAATTGTTGCTGTTGCCCACGAGCGATTTTTGTAACGTGTTCACTGGCGCAGATACCGCACCTAAAGCCCCCGAACTGCCAACCACAGGCTTTGAATACTGTGACATCTCTGGCAATTTGTTCGGCCTCCCCAATGTGGGTGCAGAGTTAGAGCAAGCGTTTAATGAGGCAGAGCAGCAATCCGTTGAAGATACCTTCGGCTCAATCATCCCCGGCGGGGTTCCAGAGCCAGAAGAACCCCCAGAGCCGCCCGGTGTGTATACCCAACTGCAACAGGCCAACCCACCGATGGGTTACTTGTATGGCATCCTCAATTCGCCCGACCCGTGTGAGGCCATGCGCTATTGGCTGGAAAACGGCTGGCTGACGCAGGGGCAAAATCCGCCGAATCCGAGCGGGGAAGACACGCTGTTCCCCTACTGTTTTGCAAATCTAGGCTATGACCCCAACACGATCACCCTTGCCGACGGCCAAGTGTATGACAACAGCACCGCATGGCACATCAAAGTGGCGATTGTGGGGCGCGGTTTGGCGGTGTGTGATGCCCTCACTGAAAATAATGGCAACGGTTTGCTAACGGGCTTTAATCCAGCCGATAGCGACGGCGATAGCATCCCTGATGGTGCCGATGCCTGCCCTGCCGAGTTCGCCTTTACGGTGGATGGTTGCCCCACCAGCCAAAGTTTGATCCCCACGCCAGAAGCCAGCCCCACTGAAACGCCGAACGAGTTGACAGAAGAACAACTCTTGAGCCTGCTTTCTAGTAAGACGCGATTTCCCGGCTTGAATTTTGGGTTGCCCGCGTCTAATGGGCTAGGGATTTCTGTTCAGCCCCTTATCGGCGCGGGGAATTTGGGGGGCGGCGGCGTTCCCGTCATAGCGATCAGCGGCAATGTGACGGCTACCGCCACCACGACC
>JBMOFU010000527.1:0-2483 GCA_049318725.1 Phototrophicaceae bacterium
TTTGGGGCTGGCACGCACTGGTTGGGGTGTTGGCAATTGTCGCCGCAGAGTTTCATATTTTGGCGACTGTGTATGTCATTGCGCTGGCCTGTGTTTACGCCTTCCGTATGGGGGTGTTGATCTTAGAAAAGCGGCGTTGGGTGTGGCATGTTCCTACAGTTGCCTACTTCGTCGGGGCTTTTTTAGCGGGGTGTGTTTATCTTGTCTTGCACGTTTTACCAGCCCCTGCCGACTACTTTATCATCACAGGGGCAGTCCCACGCTCTTGGCTCACCCGTGTGCTGGGAACGCTAGAGTTTTTGTTGCACTTCCCGCTAGAGTTTATGTTGCTCAGTGTGGGCATTTTCTATCTGTGGCGGATCAAGCCGTTGCGTGAGGTGTGGGCGTTACTGGTGGGGACGGCCATTGGGCTAGGGATCGTGTCTCCATCGTTCGGCATCCACTACACCACGCACTTATGGCCGATGATCGCCATTGCCTTTGCCGCCCTTTGGGATTGGATGCGGCAACAAGGCCGTTTTCGGGCAACGCTCTATCGGTGGACAATCGTCTTTTTAGCGGTCATACTGGGCTTGCGCGTCGTCGAATTGCTGCTCCCGCAGCGCTTCCCACTGGTGACCTATGCACCGCATCAAGCCGCCATTGCTTATATGCAAGCCCATTTTCCGCCAGAGACGGTCATTGCCCAAACGACAGACTTTTATACCTTCGCGTGGATGACCGACTATCCAGCGCTGATTAGTGTCGGCTCATTAGAGTCTGTTGGGCTGGAATTGCGTGGGGAAGCCTACAGTGATTATTGGGCGCGTGAGCAACCTCAGGTCTATTACGGAACGTTGGGCATTATCCCAGAGCCTACCGACTTTTTAGCCTATTTAGAGCAGCAACAATTTGTAGAGGTGTTCCCCAATATTTGGGTACAGCCTGCTTTTGCCCAGTCTTTAGGCTTATTGCCCGCCACGACAGAGGAACAAGGGCAGGGATGATGAAACTGATTCCATGGATGCAGCAACGGTGGGGCGTGCTGCTTTGGGGGTTGATCGCGTTGGCGACCCTGCTCAAGCTGGCGGCGGCGCTGAACACGCACATCATCCACACCGACACACACCTTTACCTGAGCATTGCCAGCAACTATCAACTGACGGGCAAACTCACCCCAGCCATGTGGCGTATGAATGATTTTGATATTCTGGCAGGCAGCGGTACAGGCTACATGATCTATCCATTCGTGTGGGTGTTGCAAGCGGCTGGGATTTCGATCCTTTCGGTACAGTTGCTCAACTATGCGGTGGGGCTTGTTGGGCTAGGGTTGATCTATGCGGCAGCGCGGGAGTGGTTCGACTTAGACGCGGCACTGGTAACAGTGGCGTTTGCCGCGTGCAGTAGCATGTTCTTCAGCCAGTATCATGGTCGGATGGATGCCTTTGGCGCGGCAGCCTATAGCGCAGTGTTGTGGGCGTTCGCTTGTGGGCAAAAGCGCAACGGCTGGGGTTGGCACGCACTGGTCGGGGCGGGGGTGATCGTCGCGGCGGAGTTTCACATTATCGCTACGGTTTATGTGGTGGTCTTTGCTGCATACTATGCGGTGAGCTACTTGGGCGCGCTGCGGCAAGCACGGCACTGGATATGGCATTGGCCGTCTATCGCGTTTTTTGGTGCGGCCTTCCTTGCTGGCCTGATCTACATTGCTGTCCATGTGTTGCCCGACCCGCAAACCTACTTTGCCATTAGTCAGGCTGTTAATCTGGGTTCGACGAGGTGGGCTTCTTTACTATATGCAGCGTATCACTTTGCAACAGTATTCCCGTTTGAGACTATCACGCTGCTGCCGTTGCTGTTATGGGTGGGGTTGCGGTCTGGTTATCGGCCATTGGCAATCTTGTGGGCGGGGTGGCTGATCGGCTATGGGGTGATTTTCCCCGGCTATTGGCCGCACTATAGCGCGCATGTTTGGCCGCTGTTGGCCTTAACCGTTGGCAGCGTTTGGATGACAGAAATCAAACGGCCACAGGCCAAACGGTTGCGGCCTGCCCTGATCGCACTGTTGGTGGTGATGGTCACCTTTAACGGGCTTCGTCACTTTGTATTGCCCACGGAGTGGCCGATGATGAACTACGCCGAGCATCAAAGCAGCATAGCGTACCTCCGTGCGCATTTCCCTCTAGAAACCCCCATTGCGACGAGTCTGAAGTTCTACCTGTTTGCGTGGATGCCCGACTATGTGAACATGATGACAACCGGGGACTATGAGATTGTCGGGATAAATTTGCGGGGCGAAACCTACACCGACTATTGGGTGCGCGAACAACCCACTGTCTATTATGGAACGTTGGAGGCCATTGCAGGGCCTACAGAGTTTTTGGCTTATTTAGAAGCACAACAATTTGTAGAGGTCTACCCCAATATTTGGGTACAGCCCGCTTTTGCACAGTCTTTAGGCTTATTGCCGTAAAAAAGGAATGTTACCGATGAACGCACTACAA
>JBMOFU010000528.1:0-2469 GCA_049318725.1 Phototrophicaceae bacterium
GTGCGCCGCGTTGAATCTGACGGGATGTTGGCGGCGGGGACAGCCGTAGAAATCCACTTGCCGCCGGAACATTTGTGGGTGATGGCGGCGGGTGTAGGGTAAAATAGAGTCAAGTCGAGTTTCATAGATAAGGGAAAAGCACGATGGACGGCAAAGTGATCTCTATCGCAGTCAAGCCCGAACACGCCGAAGTCTACAGCGATGCTTCCCCAGAGGAACGCGCCATCATTGAGCAGGCGCTGGACGATGTGCTGCACCAGATTCAAGTGGAGCGTCTCTTAGCGCTCGCTCGCCATATTAGCGAGCAAGCGGAGGCGAACGGCTTAACCCCTGAAATACTGGAAGAAATTCTAAGCGATGATGGATTGTCAGTTTCACGGGCGACACAGGTGTCGCCCCTAGACGGTCATCGTTTGTAGGGGCGTGGCCTGCCATGCCCCTACGCAAAATAATGGTTCCGTAGGGGGCGGCCTATGTGGCGCCCCACCGAAAACGGAGGCGCAGCGCGCTGCGCCCCTACAACAAAAATGCGTTTGCCCTAACCACAACAGTTCTTCACACACTTCTCGAAAGATTTGCCGCCATGACAGACATCCACCCGCACGACGACCATTTTTCCCGCTTTGCCGATATTGTGGCTGAAATCCTGCGCGGGGTGTATGCCAAATGGGGCGCACTGGAACAGGTAGATAACGACGACCCCGACAACAGCATAGGCCGCCGCGCCTCGATTGTGTATGCCTTTCCCTTAGCGGAGGAAAAGGGCTACGTGGCGCTGTGCCTCTGGATCGGACAGTTGGCGACCATCGTTGAAGAACGCGACGGCAAAGCCATCCACCTAGCGTATGCCTTCGGGGACTATCCGGTGGGGACGATCAAGATCGTGTTTGACCCGAACGACGGCGAAGAAACGTTTTGGATAGACGGCAAATATGTGGTGTATTCGGCGCAGGAACTCAAAGATCGGCTGATGGTGATGTGGTACGCCAACCACTGGAACTTTGACCATGCTGACCTAGACGCCAACGCACTGTTATACCGCCAATTTGCGCCGATTGAACAGCGGGCGCAGGCCAACCTCAACGGGCTACGGATGCTGCTAGAAAAGCTCGGCGGCGCGTGGGGCGGGGAACCCCAAACGGACAATACGCTTGATCCGGACGATAAGCCCGCTGGCTTGCTCGGTGGGGTGCTCGGCAAGGTCGGCAAGAAGCGCTATTTTGTCGGCCATAGCCTGCCGACCTTCAAGACGAATGCGGACGGCAAAGCGACGATGAGCAAAGCGGCGGTTTGGCTAGACTTGTGGGACGGCAAGAAAGGCGCGGTCAAGCCGATAGTTAATGGGGTACGGCTGGAGCATGACCCTAGCACCAAAACCCCGAAGCGGATCACGCTCACAGTTGACGCCGAGGCCATACGTGTGGAATCCTTTGGGCAGGCCAGCGCGCCAGATGCCAAAGCGCTGGCGCCGATCTTAAGCCAACTATGGAAGCAAGACGCTTTCAAGCTACGGGGATAGCGCCACCGCATGAACAAAAACACGCCCACTGTGACGATTGTCACGCCCACTTACAACAGTGCCGCTACCCTTGCCAACACAATAGAATCGGTGTTAGGGCAAACTTACCCCCACCTTGAATACATTGTGGTAGACGGCAACAGTACAGATAACACGCCCGAAATTGTCGCCCGCTATGCCAATGATCCGCGCTTGAAATACATCCGTGAGCCAGACAAAGGCCAAACCGACGCCATCAATAAGGGATGGGCGCACGCTACGGGGGCGGTGTTTGCATGGCTGTGCGCCGATGATAGCTACCTGCCTAACACCGTCCGCACGGCGGTAGACGCCTTTAATAGCCATCGGCAGGTGATGTGGGTGTATGGGCGTGACCAATACATCAACCGCAATGGGCAACCGGTGCCGTTCCATCACCACTTCAGCACATGGGATTATGCGGCGTATCTGTCTCAGCAGTTGTATATCAGCCAGCCGACGGTGTTTTGGCGGCGTGGGGTGATTGAGCATTACGGCCTACTGCGCGATGACCTGCACTATGGGATGGATATGGAATACTTCTTGCGGATCGGGCGCGAGTTCCCCGGCCACTACCTGCCAGAAGTGCTGGCGAAGATCACTTGGACGCGCCAGACGAAAACCTTTAGCGGCGGGGTGGCGCGCATAAACGAGATTATTGCCATTGCCCAACAGTACGGCGCTACCGAGTTTGCGCCGACGATCCGTGTGCAGTGGGTAGACGCCCACCTAGAGGCGCTTTTCCGTCATCTGTTCAAGGGCGAAACACAGCAGGCGGCGGGCGCGTTGAATGCGATGTTTACCTACCCGCGCTACTTGTTGCGGGGAGCATCCAAAACGATTGTGCGTTATACCTTGCCAGAACGCGCTGAAATGTGGCTGCGGCAAGCGGTTTTGCGCTAACCCCCATGCGGATTTTGACGATTCACAAT
>JBMOFU010000529.1:0-2456 GCA_049318725.1 Phototrophicaceae bacterium
ATAGTACATGTCAACAGGCGCTAACCTGACGGACAACAACCGATTTGGCGACAGCAGGATGAGTGAAAACCATGACAGCTAAGATTTTAATTGTGGATGATGAGTTTGATATTCGTGACGGCCTCAGCCGCCGCTTGCGCCGTGAGCAATTTGAGGTGGTGACACGCGGGGATGGCCTAGAAGGATTAAAGGCGTTTCACAGTGAACACCCAGATTTAGTGATTGTAGACATCGTAATGCCGGGCGATATGGACGGGCTAACGATGTGCCGCAGAATCCGTGAAGTGGCAGATACCCCCGTGGTGATGCTGTCTGCCAATGCCGTCACTGAAGAGGATGTCATTGAGGGTTTAAATGCAGGTGCAGATGAGTATCTGATTAAGCCCATCCGTATGAACGAGTTTGTTGCACGGGTGCAAGCCATTCTACGGCGGGTGCAAATCAATGCCACCGACCCAGAGCAAAATTACGATGACGGCTATTTGAGTGTAGACCTACAACGGCGGCAAGTGCATGTTTCTAAGCGCAAGGTACATCTAACGCCCACCGAGTTTAAGCTCTTGGCTGTTTTACTCGAAAACGCTGGCAAAATTGTTAGCCAACGGGATTTGTTAGAGCAGGTATGGGGGCGCGAATATATTGATGATGTGTACTACCCGCGCGTTTACATCAGCCAACTGCGGCGTAAAATTGAACCTGATGCAGCCAACCCGATTTACATTTTGACCGAGCATCGTGTGGGGTATCGCTTTGAAAAGCAAGTGAAAACCATCGGATAACCTATGCCTACCTTACAAATCACCGCATGGATGGTGGTAGCGGTCAGTTTGCCGCTTCTATTGGGCTTTCTTATCATCATCCTGTGGCACGACAGCAAACGCGAAGCCAACTTATTCTTTGCCGCTTATGTTTTTACCACGTTGGTTTGGGCATCCAGTACGTTGGTTACATTTTCTCTGTTTATGCTAGAAGTCGGTGGCACACTCTTGCCCATTGCACTGGCATTTATGGAAGTGGGGTTTGTGTGCGCTAGTATAACCGCTTACATTCTTACAACTGCCCTTGTTAATGTCCTAAACCTGAGGTTTCGGCTCATTGCCCTTGCAAGCGTCTTGATCCCAGTGATTTATCAAGCGGTAACGTTAAGGGCAACGACCAGCCCCGTTGAACCTAATTTCGCTGACCTTTCAAGCTATCGGTTTCAGAACTTAGCCATCTTGCTCTATCTTTCGTTTACGATCACCACGTTTTACTTGCTGTGGCGCTATCGGGCGCGCTTTCAGTCAGTTGGGTTGCAGTGGGGGCTGACGATCTTTGCCGTCGGGCAATTGATTAGCGTCTTAAACCCAGTACTAGACACCTTTGCTCTGTCGGTGATTTTAGGGGCGCTGGGGGCGTTAATCATAGGCGCAGCGATGTTACGCCAAGAGATCATCCTCCCGTTAAAAGGCCGCCTTTCGCAAATTGAGGCCATGCACGGCATGAGCCTTGCCATCACCAGCCAATTGGCTTTAGAGACCGTCATCCGCCAAATTGCGATTGAGGCGAAAAACCTCCTTCAGGCGGATGGGGTTGTGATCTTTCTAAAGGGGGATGATAAGGCGCTACGGGTGCATACGGCGCAGGGTTTGTTAAGCGAATTTGAGGGCTATTTGGCAGTGCCTAGCGGCGTGGCGTGGCGTGTTTTTAACACGTTACAATCACTACAGATGCACAACTATATTACTGATTGGGCTGGCGAAGCTGAATTACCGTATGCGAAAGAAACCTTTGGCGCAGTTGTGGGGGTTCCCTTGATTTATGGTCAGGAGTGTCTTGGCGTTTTGATGGTCATTACAGGACGACATGGGCGCACCTTTTCAGGCGATGACCTTTATCTGTTAGAACTGTTTGGCGCACAGGCAGCGGTTGCCATCGCTCACAGTCAGTTGTTTAGCTCGCAGCGTCAACTGACAGAGCAAATTGAATCGGCGCGCAACCAACTCGAAACCCTGCTTACCAGTACACAGAATCCGGTAGTTGCCGTTGACCGACAACTACAGTTGATCTTTGCCAACCGCGCCGCAGAGGAAGTCTTCCCTAGTATTTTGGAGGGGAAACTGCCGTATTTAGTTTTCCCCAAAAGTTACCGTACCGTTTTAGGTCACATTCAGGAATTTGGTCTACACCTCTATGAGGTCGTGTGGAATGAGCGCGCCTATCAATGTGCGCTCACGCCCATCCGACACGAAACCCAAATTAGCGGTTGGGTAGCCGTCTTAAACGATGTCACGCAGCTTAAAGAGCTAGACCGCCTTAAAAGCGAGATGGTACGGATGACCAGCCACGACCTCAAAAACCCCTTACAAGCGGCGCTTTCTCACTTTGACCTATTGCACGACATCCTCCAAGATCACCCCGACCCAGACATCCCTCACTCGATGGAAAGCCTTGAGAAACAACTTAACCGTATGGTG
>JBMOFU010000530.1:0-2455 GCA_049318725.1 Phototrophicaceae bacterium
CATCAATATCTTCAGCCGATGGCGCTTGACCTAAATCTTTCAATGCGCCATAAGGGGCAATTTTAGGAACATGCCCTCCAACCTTGTCAGGCACATACCGTTTTATCTGTTGCAGAATGGAATTCTGTTGCTCAGGCGTTAGCTGCTCTAGTGTTTGGATGATCTGCTCTTTGATCGTCATGATAAAAGTCCTTTGGTTAGCTTCCCCACCCAGTAGAGAACATCTGCGCGGCCTTTTCTTCTGGGGTGGCGGGCGGCACACGCCACAGGTAACGGATGATCGCATCGGCGGCAATGAACATGATAATCAAGGCCTGAATGATGCGTACCAAGTCAATCGAAATTTCGGCGCGGGTTTGCATCAACGGTGCGCCTGCATACAAGCTGCCCCATAGCAACCCCGCCCAAATGATGTTACGCGGGTTGTTGCGCGCCAAAAGCGCCACTGCAATAGCATCAAAGCCTAGCCCGCTAAAGAACGCGGGCTGTAGGTTATGCTGTACACCGCTGACCTCAATGGTTCCGGCCAAGCCTGCCAGCGCGCCGGCCAGTGCCATCGCCAAGACCATGTTGCCCGGCACACTCATCCCGGCGTAGCGGGCGGCATTCGGGTTCGTCCCCACCGTACGGATTTCAAACCCTAGTGTGGTGCGATTAAGGAACCACGCCACGAACCACACTGCCAACAGCATCAACACAAGGCCTAAATGCAGCAGACCGTCTACGTTGATCCATGCGAGGAACACCCCACCCACAATCACCAACACGCCATAGCCCACACCAGAGACAACCGCTTGTGATGCAGATGCCTGTTGCCTGCGCGCTTGCCAGAACATGAACAGCCCAAAGCCAACACCTGCCAGTACAAACCCCCATAGCGGGATGGTATCAAAGCGTGGGATTTCGGCACTGGGCGAAATAAACGGGGTACGCGGCACGCTAGAAGTCGGGTCAAACATCAGCCCGCCCTTAATCAAATAGTCCACAAGGCGCACGGCGATAAAGTTCAACATAATGGTCGTGATGACTTCATGCGCGCCCGTGTAGGCTTTCAGCGCGCCGGGGATTGCCCCCCATATCGTACCGCCGATCAAGCCCGCAATCAGCACCAGCGTCAAATGCGGGACGAGCGGCCAATTCGCAAACCATGCCCCATAGCCGATCCATACCGCAAGCGTTGCCCCCGCGTAAAGTTGCCCTTCCGCGCCGATGTTGAACAAGCCTGCCTTAAAGCCCACGATCACCGCCAGCCCCGCAATCACAAACGGGATGGCACGGACAATCATCCCTTCAAGTTCAGCGGGCAAGAACAAAAATGCCGCACTCCCCAAGCGCAACCAACCTGTTTGGGGATCATTGGTTTCTGGATTGCGTAAAATTCCGGCGGCCTGTGCGCCGTTCGGGTCGAACAAAACGCGGTTCCCCGGCCTACGGACGATTAAAGATTCCTGTTGTGCAGCGCTAATATCCTGCTGGATGGCCGTTGCTGCGTCGGTATTGACGAAGATGCCTGTGTCGTCCAGCGCGTCTAACAGGCGCAATTGATCGTTGAGCGCGTTGGCGTTGGTGATCCCTGCCGTTTGCAGTGTTGCCGCCAGCGCTGCGGCGTCGGCGGCATCCCGCACCCCCACCGCGACCATTTCCCCTAACGCGGCGGCCTCTAGTGAGCCGGGGGTAATCCCTGCGGTGGCAAGCGTCCCCAGTGCGTCAAGGTTGCGCTTGAGCGATACCGCCCCTTCGGTATTGACCAAGCCCATTGCCTCTATCAAGGTGGCATCGTCTAAATCCGCAGCAGAGGGCGCAAAGGCTTCAATAGCAGCGCGTTGTTCCGCAGATAGGGTTTCTGGCAGGCGGCGGTAGCCTTCTGCCAACGCCCGCACCTCACCGCGGTCGGCGGCCTCTAACTCGGTGATGAGCGGCGCAAGCGGCTCTAAGCGTGCCACACCTAAACGTTCGATGTCTGCGGCTTGTTCGGCCAACGCCTCTAGCGCGTCGGGATCAAGGTCGCTCAGGCCAGACAACACTTCGCCGTAGCGTAAAGACTGCTCAACGCCAATCCGCCCAACGGCCTGCGCTTGACGGGCAAGGGCGGTGGCATCGCTGACGGTGTAGGGGGCGGCTTCGGCAAGGGTGAGCGCCAAATTGAAGTCATCTGGGCTGATTAAGTCGTTGACGGCCAAGCCCAAAGCGCCTTCGACCAAGCCCGCGTAGGCCGTGCCAGAAATTTGTAGGCCGCGCACAATGTTGCCGCGCCCGCCGGTGAGGATCATAAAGGGGATGGTTAACAACAGCGCGGTAATCACGGCAAAGATCGGCACAAGCCGCCGCGAAAGGTTGCGCCAACTAAAGCCAGACGATGATGCGCTTGATTTGGTTTGCGTCGTCATGATAAATCCTCAGATAAAAGTAAAAAGGTTCAAGCCGCTTCATGGGCGGCAAAGCTGCCACCCCTACA
>JBMOFU010000531.1:0-2446 GCA_049318725.1 Phototrophicaceae bacterium
GGCAAAGTGCGCCGTAAGGCGGCATAACGAATTGTACTGGAAGTACCACAGGGTGAAGGAAATCCCTGTGAGGTCATCCGACTTACCTTAAGGGGAAACCCAGCGGGGAACACAGCATGTCGGAAACGGGGTGAACCGCGAAGTCGTTTAGCGGAGTGAGTATCCCTAGACCTGCGTGATATGGGTAAGGCTAAACTGCTTGAATTCTAGTGATGAGTGAGTGATCTGCCCACTCTCGACACAACGACTGAGGTCGAGTCCTACTGACAGCACCGTAGTTTTGCCGAGGTGCGAAACCTTCTCAGTAGGCACGGGGTCAAGGAGACCCATCAAGTCACGAATAGAAGCCCTAAGTCACGCTAGACACGTTCGTAATGACCGTACTACGGGATCGCCTAAGGGACGCGAGTCCTATGGTGACAGAGACTCCATACAAGCCGTGGGAGTAACGCCCCACCGAGGGGTTGGGTAATGCCAACTACAGGGCAAAGGGAGTCAGGATTTTTCGCTTGTAAACATTAGGGAGGTATGCGAATGCAAACAGCCGAGCAAATTTTGCAAGCACTGCATAAACTAGGGGAAAAGCGGATACCGCTCACCCGAGTCTATCATCACTTATACAGTGAAGACCTGTACTTGAACGCCTACGCCAAAATCTACAAGAATGCGGGCATTCTCACGCCTGGCAGTGAGGGAGAAACGGCGGACGGGATGAGTATGGCGGTGATTCGGGACGTGATTGCCCAATTGCGGCAAGAACGCTACCGATTCCGCCCCTCGCGCGTCACCGGAATTCCCAAGAAGTCAGGCGGGATACGCAAGTTGGGAATGCCAGACTTCGCCGACAAGTTGGTGCAGGAAGTGGTGCGGATGCAGTTAGAGGCCTACTATGAACCGCGCTTCAGCGATAGCTCACATGGCTATCGTCCGGGACGCGGTTGCCATACAGCCTTGAAGCACATCCAGCAACGCTTTCGTGGAGCAACGTGGCTGATCGAAGGCGACATCAAAGGGTGCTTCGACAACATTGACCATGAGGTGCTGATGAGCATCCTCACCAGAGATATTCACGATCAACGGCTGTTGAACCTGATTCGTCAGGGGTTGAAAGCGGGCAAAGTAGAGGAATGGACGTACAAGGAGACCTACAGCGGCACGCCGCAGGGGGGAATCCTCAGTCCGCTACTCAGCAATATCTACCTCAATGAGTTTGACAACTTCATTGAGGACGTGTTGCAACCTCAATATACACGGGGGAAAACACGGGAACGAAACCCCGCTTACAATGAACTTCGTCACGCCATTGATCGGGCGCGCAACGTTGCGGATTGGGAACAAGTCAAACGACTGGAACACGAACGGCGGCAACTCCCCTCACAGGATATGAAAGACTCAAATTTCCGACGGTTAAAGTATGTGCGGTATGCCGACGATTTTGTCGTGTCCTTCATTGGAACACGCCAAGAGGCTGAAGCTATCCGCGATGCGATTGCCGTGTTCCTGCGCGACTCGCTCAAGCTGGAACTGAGTTTGGAGAAAACCGCCATCACCCACGCCAAGACCGAACAAGCGATGTTTCTGGGATATGCCATCAGTATCTATCATGTCAATGACAAGATCACCCCATCTGCCGCCGCGCCTCACGGACGCCGGAGCATCAACGGCCATGTGCGATTGGGCATTCCTACCGAACGCCTGAACGACTACGCCCGCGAGTACCAGCGTCATGGGAAAACCATCAGCAAGTCGGGACTGCTCATGTTCTCCGATGCTCACATCATGGACACCTTTCAAGCCAAGTTTCGCGGGATAGCGGAATACTATCAGTACGCCGCTGACCGTCACCGCTTGGGAACGTTGAAAGGGATCATGCAGCAGTCGTTAGTCAAGACGTTGGCACACAAGTTCAAGGTGAGTGTTAGCCAAATCTACCGCCGCTATCGCGGAACACAAACGGTGGACGGCTATCCCTACAAAACACTGCAAGTGGAGGTTCCGACAAAGCGGGGAACGCGCACCCTTTACTGGGGCGCCATCCCGCTAAAGACGCAGAAGCATTTCAGCCAAGCGTTGCCGGACTTCAAAGATCGACTCTGGCGCGATGTACGCTCTGACCTGATTCAACGCCTACAGGCCGACCAATGCGAGTTATGCGGGTCGAGTGACCGAGTACAGGTTCACCACGTCCGCAAGCTGGCCGACCTGAAACAGCGTTGGGCGGGACGGAAAGAAAAGCCCGCATGGGTGACGAGCATGATTGCGATGCAGCGCAAAACGCTGATGGTTTGTCATGCCTGTCATGTCAGTATCCATGCAGGGAAAGCCCCGAAGTTAAGCAGATAAGAATCTGGAGAGCCGGATGCATTGAAAGATGCACGTCCGGTTCGGTGGGGGGCATACAGAAAAGTACCGTTGAACGGTAACTCGCTGGATGCCTACCCAATAC
>JBMOFU010000532.1:0-2433 GCA_049318725.1 Phototrophicaceae bacterium
GTAGAGTAGGCATGGGGCGAGTTACCTTGACGGCACTTTTCCCCAAACCCCTCTCCGAACCGGACTTGCACCTTTCAATGCATCCGGCTCTCCAGTAAATCCTTGAACACTAAGGGCTGTGGATGCGCTGGTGACAAGGCACACAAACGAACAACGACTTGCGTCGTCGGGCAATCATGATGCTCGCCCACGCCGGAATCTCCTTGCCCTTAAAGGCATTGGGTAAGTCCTTGATGCGGTGAACATGATGCCCTTCTAATTCATCTGTGACCTTACCGCACAGTTCGCACTGATGGGACAGCAATCTTGACACCAACTCATTTCGCCCTTGATAGCGATGCTGAATCGTGTCGTTGATCGGCTGGTTCACCATCCGACGGCGTTTCAACGGGATTCCTCCCCATGTGAACGTGTGTCGTTTATGCGTGGTCTCGTCCGCTACTGTGGATTGAAGCACTTTGTAGCGTGTCCCCTCTTTCACCGTAAACGTTGCATATCGACGGTAAATTTGGTTGACGCTGACCTTCAATTTTGCAGCAAGGGTGTGAACGAGACTCTGTTCCATCGCGTATTTCAGTCTTGCCAACTCATGAACGTCTACCGCATATTGGTAGTAGTTCACGATGCCACGATAGCGGGTTTGGTAGAACGTCAGCGCTTCTTCCACACTGTAAGACATTGCTAACCCGACAATTCTAGGGCGATCGCCCTTCTTCCATTCTCGGCACGCCTTTTCGACGTACCCCTCAGGAAGTTGGAGTGTCACACGGCCATTGGCACTACGCCGTTCTTGAACAATCCGGTCGGGGACATTGGTATAGACCCGTAGACCGTACCCCAAGAACTTGGTCGCTTCGCTTTTGGCGTGCGTCACCTTCGATTTGGTTGGACTGGCTTTGAGGTGCAGCGTGGTGTTGAGGAAGGTTTCCACCTGTTGTAACAGGGCAGTCGCTTCTGCTTTCGTTCCAATGAACCCCATCAGGAAGTCATCGGCATAACGCACATATTTCAACCGTCGAAAGTCGGGATCGTGCATATCTTGACTGGGATGTTGCCGCATTTCTTGGGTTAATGCCTTGAAACGCTGTAAGTCTCCCCGTGACTTGGCCTGCCGCCTTTGGAATATGATGGCTTGGTATTTAGGATTCATTTTGCGAGTTTTTCCATGATTCCATTGGGGGAGCAGTTCGGTTTCTACAAACTCATCCAGTTCATGCAGGTAGATATTGGCAAGTAACGGACTCAGCACGCCCCCTTGCGGAGTGCCGCTGTAGGTCTTGCGATACTGCCAATCCTCCATGATCCCGCTTTCTAGGCGGTACCGAATCAGCCGCAGTAGCCGTGGGTCGTGAATGCGCTTTCCTAACACCGCCATAAGACGGTCGTGGTTGATGTTGTCAAAACACCCGGTGATGTCGCCCTCAATGAACCATGTCGTTCCCGTCCAATGGCTGACCACTTCTTGGAGTGCCGTGTGGCATCCGCGTTGGGGTCGATAGCCATGGGAGTGGGAGCTAAAGATCGGTTCATAGTAGGCTTCCAACAGCATCCGAATCACCTCCTCAACCAGCTTGTCGCTCCATGTCGGCAGGCCAAGCGGACGTGGACGCCCGTCTGCCCGCTTGATGTAGTGGCGGCGCACCGGTTGCCAGCGGTAGGTTTCGGTCTTGAGGTGTTCGACAATCCGATGAATCTTCTGAAGACTCATGCCATCGACTGTTTCTGAGGTTGCCCCCGGAGTCAATGCGCCTTCGTTGGCATACAGTCGGCTGTAGGCTGAAAGGTAAAGATTTTCATTCCACAGTTGTCGATAAATCCGCGTGATCGGTTCACGCTTCATCCCTAGTGCTTGCATCGCATGAAGGATACTTTCGGTTGTCTGCATTTCGCATTCCTCCGTATTTCATGGTCGTGATTTACCTGCTACCCTTCGCCCTGTGGCTGGCTTTCCCAGCCGCCCTGGTGGGGCGTGACGCCCGCGACTACTACGGTAGCTCCGTTCCCATAGGACTCGCGTCCCTTAGGGAATCCCGTGTTTCAGTACAACGCTCTTTGAGACAGACTTAGGCACTCTGTTCGTTCCGTTATGAGATTGCATGATCCCTGTTTCCAGCGAAGCGCTTCCCTGTACGACCTATCTATACAGGTACACTGGACATCCGTTATCAGTAGACTTTCGGATGGGTGGGCCTGACACCAACTAGGAACTAGAGTTCAAGCAGTTTAGCCTTTGCCATATCTGTCAGGTCTTGCGGTTCAGTCGTGAGGGGTCTACTCCCCAACTTACCGCTTTACCGACATGCTATTGTCCCCTCTGGGTTTCCCCTTCAGGTCAGTCGGTTGACCGTAATGGTTTTGCACTCAACCATTAACTTCTTTGAAGCGTAAGCGTTGCCCTAACACGGCGCACCAGGTCGAGTCCGGTCTTTATTA
>JBMOFU010000533.1:0-2429 GCA_049318725.1 Phototrophicaceae bacterium
GACAATCGCTTCTGGCGTGATTTCGCCCTTCTTCAGCATTTTTTGTACTTTAGCGATTTCGTTAGGCGGCAAAAAGGATAAATCGCTAACATCGGTGGATTCGACCTGATCGAACGATTCGCGCCGCCGACTAAGGCGCTCCAAGCGCGTGATGTGGCCGACCCATAACTCAATAATCTTCCAACGGGTATGTTCCAGCGCATAGCGGATTTCGTGCGCGCCGCGTACCCCTTCAGAGACAGTCAGCCCGTCAGTTGGGGCATAGTACAGCCAACTAAACGCTTCGGCAATCCCGCCCGGCGCGACCTGTTGATGAAAGGCGCGGGTGAAGGCAAAGCGCGCTTCACGGTCTTTAACTGGCTCAATGGGGGCGTTGAGGATGCTTTGCCCAAACGGGATCACCACAAGGTCTGCCAGTTCGCGGCGGGAGGGGACATCTTCGCGTAATGTGACCTGTTGCCGCATTTCTTCTAGGGCTGTGCTTTTGCCGGTTCCGGTTAAGCCGACCAACATCATCAACGGATGTTCAGCCAGTGGAATATCGCCCGCCTGCGGGATGAAACGCACGGCGGGATAGTTGGCTAAAATCGCGTGGGCGCTTTCGGGCAAGTGCGGGTAAATTTGTTGGAGGTAGTGGTCTTTTGCGTTGTCCATCTATTGAATCACCCTTGCCAATATCCATAGCACCAAAAGCCCGCGTAACGACCATGCCACCGTGCGAACCCAATTGGCGGCCAGCAATGCCTGATGCACATCATGGTCGTAGCGCACTGACAGGGCGTTGTGTTGCGCCACATTGAAGAATAGCGTGGTTGCCCAAATCACGCCGACCAGCCCTAGCCCCACCAAGACCAGCCAAATCGAAACGTTCGGCGGCGGGTTGAACAGCAAGAGCAGTGCGGTAAAGGCTTCTAAGAACATAAACGGCACGACCACGAGCGTGACCAAATTGATGTGCGCGACCTCATAATTGGGAAAGGCATCTGGGTTGATGCGCGTGTACAGCGGGTAATGCACCACTTGCACAAACCAGATAATCCCCACCATTGCAAACGTTGCCGCAATGTGTGTGAGCAATATCAGTTCCATGTACGATTGACCTTGCTTGCGAGATGTCATCGGGTAAGAGGCCTCATTATAACGCATGTATCAAGGCTTCTGCGGCAGCAATTCCGCTGAGGGCTGCCCCTTCTACCCGTGCGCTGTTGAAGGCGTCGCCCGCAAACGCCACTGGCGCGGGAGCAGTCACCAGCAAGGTCGCTTCTGGATGCAATACGCTCGGCTGGCTGTAACGCCAGCGGTGAACCGCTTGGTCTGTTACAACTGCGTCGCCTAAATAGTCGTGGGCGGCCTCAATCAACAGTCGTGCGACTTCATCCTGTGGGGTGTCGTAGTGGGCGCGGGTGAAGGTCGGGCTGGCGTGAATCGTCACGCATGGCACCGCAGAAATCCCCTTTTGCTGATTGTCGGCAATCCAACTGATTGGCTCCCCATTGACGAACACGCCCCCCGGCGCAGCAATGGCACTGGGGCGGTCTAGCGTGACCATCACGGCAAAGCACGGGTGAAACTGAATCGCCTCTAGTGCAAGCAGGGCGTCGGCGGGCAAGGTGACATTGCCAGAGCGCATCAACGTCAGCGTTTGTTCGGCGGGTGGGGTCATCACCAGCGCGTCTGCCTCAAAGTGCTGAGGCGTTCCGTCGGGTACGCCGTTGACGATGATCTGCCAACGTCCGTCGTGGCTGTTGATCTGGCTCACTTGCGTGCTGGTATGCACCGTTAGCCCAACCGCCAGCGCTTTGGGGATGCTGTTCATGCCTTGCGTGCCACGATAACGCGGGTGGCCTTCTGCGCTCTGTTCGCCCTGCGCGTTGGGGAATCCGTTTGCCCATAGGTGGGCGTCCCCGTTGGCCTGTAAGCCTTCCACCAGTGCGGCAAAACGCGGATCACGCACGGTGAAGAACTGTGCGCCGTGATCGAAAACGGCGGCATTCACGCGGCGGGTTGCCATCCGCCCGCCAACGCCACGCCCTTTGTCTAACACGGTCACTTGATGCCCTGCCTGCTGAAGGGTACGCGCAGCGCTGATCCCTGCCATGCCTGCGCCCACCACGAGTATGTGCTTGCTCATGCGAAGCTCCTTTGTGCGATGCTCAATGGGGGGAGTGTAGCACGGGGGGGTGAGAGGGGGATAAAAACTGAGCGACATCAGTCGCCCGCCGTAAAACCGCTATTTTTCACAGGGGTATGGTGCGTTGCAGGGGAATCGGGTTCGAAATCTGCGGATTATTATCAAACAATACACATATTTGTAAGGGCATGATAGTTCATGCCCCTACGGGTGATAAAGGTTCTGTAGGGGCGCGATATATTGCGCCCCATAGGCACCCACTTAAGGATTTGGCGACATCGTTTTTTGCATGTAAAAC
>JBMOFU010000534.1:0-2416 GCA_049318725.1 Phototrophicaceae bacterium
GTGTGGGAATGGTGCAGTAGCTTGTACAAGCCCTACCCTTACAAGGGGGATGATGGCCGAGAGGATAATGTTAATAGAACGGATTATCGTATCGTGCGTGGCGGGTCGTTCCGCTTCGATCAGAACGTCGCGGCGTGTGCGGCCCGCAGCTACGACTCCCCGTACCTCATCTACGACCATTACGGGCGGCGTCTCGTTGTTGCCCCCCTAATAGGCGTCTCTGGCCTCTGACACTCTGGCCTCTGTTACTCTGAGCCTCTTTTCTCTAAGGGGGTTTGGGGGAATCCCCCAAGCGCCCCCGCGAAGCGGTCAATTTTGAAAATCCGCACGGGGTAACAGGGGCGTAGGGGACGGCATGGCGCGCCATGCCCTATGCCCATACCCCACAACGTTTTCGATATTTCGGCGTCGTGCGGACGAGGCAGGCCTCGTCCCTACAGGTCTCTGTGTAGGGACACATAACCGCACGCCCGTCGCTCAACAAACGTCCGTGCGGTGGGCAATCGGATTGCGTCAATCCACCGTAGGGGCATGGTACGCCATACCTCTAACGGGCTACATTCAATTTTCAATCGAATTGGCTCTACATGGCTCTAATGGTTGGCTATTGCTGGTTCTGCAATAGCAGGACTAGAGTTATGGTTGGCTATTATCTTCAACTTCCTGACGAGTGTCCTCTAATGACCACAAAATCCTTACGCCTGAGCTTCCAACAGCAGATTCAGGCCGCCTTCCCGTTAATGATGTTCGGCATCATGGCAAGCGGAGCCATGCGCGGGTTCAGTTCACCGTACCTCAACTCTTATTTGGCCGAACGGGGCTTTACCGGGACGTTAATCGGGTCATTGGTCAGTGTGGCCGCCTTAATCGAACTGATCGCTATTCCGTTTTTAAGCGCACAGGCTAACCGCCACCGCGCCCACCGCTTACTGTATCGTGTGGTGCATTTGTCCTATGGGCTGGCCTGCCTTGCGATGATCCTCTGGCCGAACCCGGCGGTACTCATCGCGGCAATGTTGGTCGCCAACGTCAGCATGAAAAGCACCTTCGTCTATTCGATGCAGCTTTCCTTCACGCGCCTTGAGCAAGTCCAGCGCAGCCTGTTTGGCTGGGTACGCTCGGCTTCGGCAAGCGGATTCATGCTCTCGAACCTGTTTGCGCCGCTGATCTTTGGCGTGGGGCATTACGTAGGGCTGTTTGGCGCCTCATTTTTGGCCGGACTGGTGAGTTTTGGCACATCGCACGCCTTGCCGCAGAGTATGCAAGACAAGCCCGACAGCGGCCAACCCGTCAAACGCACGTACAAGCTGTATCCGGTACTGGCGGCAGAGTTCTTCATGACGATGGGCATCCGCAACGCCTTCACCTTTTGGTTGCTGTTCTTCCAAAATGACTTGGGCGTGCCGCCGAACCTCATTCCGCTGATCGTGACCTTTTCGGCCTTGCTGGAAATCCCGTTCTTCATCCTGTTAGAACGTCCACTCAAGCAGGGGCAGGCATGGTTCACCTATATGCTTGGTGGGGCGCTGTTTGGGATTATTTGGGTACTGACGGGCTTTGCGCCGAATGTATGGTGGCTGATCTTGATTTTAATCCCACGCGGATTGGCGTTTGCCATGTGGAACCTGTCTTCGTTGGTGCTGATTAACCAAATCAGCCACCCGCGCAATGTGTCCAGCAATCAGGCGATTGCTCAAGTGACCGTGCCGAGCGTGGCGATTTTGGTCTCTGGGGCGCCAATGGGCTGGCTTTACGATCACTACCCGCCGCAACTATTTTTTGCCGTGTGTTGCCTGTTCTTGTTCATCGGCAGCGGGATTATGTTGGCGTGCAACAAGATGTTTCGCGCCGCCCCCGTTCCGCCAGCGGTGAGTGACCCCGCCTAGCGCGCTACCGGGTAGCGGTCACCAGCGGATGCAGGTAGGTATCTTGGATAATCGCATTGTCAACGGATTCTGGAATTGCCACACAGAGTAGCCCACCAGCAAGATAGCGTAGGAAACAGTATGCTCCTGTAAAAAAGGAGAATCCCCATGCGTCCACAAAAGTATCCGGTGGTGTTAAGCGAGATAGAACAAGCCGAGTTGCAAGCGGTCATCAAGCGCGGCAAGCACACACGGCGGGAAATCCAGCGCGCACAAATGCTATTGTGGAGCGCCGCAGGGGAAACCGATCTGGAAATCGCCGAGCTGTTGCAAGTCGATCCGCTGACGGTGTTCAAGCCGCGCAAATTCAAGCCACAAAGGAGCGCCGGATTGGGCAACGCCATAACGCTCTGTTCCAGACATACTTGACTGCGCGGCGGTCACGAGCCAAAAGTCAATATCGTGGAGCGGTTGTTCACATCAAATAGCAGTTGTGCGGGCGAGTGGTTGAACTCGCCCGTTTTATTTTGCCCTGTGACTTCTAGCGCTCT
>JBMOFU010000535.1:0-2398 GCA_049318725.1 Phototrophicaceae bacterium
CGCCCGATAATGCGGATGATGTCCTTAAACTCTGGTGAATAGGCGCTCATGGTAACTCCAGTACGGCGGCTTCGGTAAACCACGCCACGCCCATCTCGCGCAAGGCGACCACTTCCCCGATCACGATTGTGGCGGGCGGGCGGATTTCCGCAGCCAGCGCTAAGTCAGGCAACGTGCCGAGCGTCCCGATAACGGTGCGTTGGGCATCCGTCGTTCCGGTTTGGATGATCGCGGCGGGCTTGTCAGCGGGCATTCCCGCCGCAATCAGTTCAGCGCTGATCTGCCCCAGTTGGTTCACGCCCATCAAAATCACCAGCGTGCCGTCCAGTTGTGCCAGCGCACTGTAATTGACGCTGGCTTCAGGCTTGGTCGGGTCTTCATGGCCGGTAAACACCGTAAAGCTGGTGCTGACGTTGCGATGCGTGAGCGGAATTCCCGCATAGGCGGGTACGGCGAACGCGCTAGAGACGCCCGGCACAATCTCAAACGGGATTCCAGCGGCACGGCAGGCCAACGCTTCTTCACTGCCGCGCCCGAACACCAACGGATCACCGCCCTTGAGCCGTACCACCGTCAAGCCGCGTGTGGCGTAGTCCACAATCAGGCGGTTGATTTCATCTTGGCTAAAGCGGTGCTTTTTGGGCTGCTTGCCGACGTTGACCAACTCAGCGTCGGGGCGCGCGTCGTCTAACAGGCTCATGGGGATGAGCAGGTCATACAAAATCACATCGGCTTGACGGATCAACCGCAAGCCCTTAACGGTAATCAGGTCAGGGTCGCCGGGGCCTGCCCCGACTAAATAGACTTTTCCGCTCATCGGTTGGATGTTACCTTCTCTATAACATTGTTGCGTTTCTGGTAGGGGCGATCCGTCGGATCGCCCCTACGCGATTATCGGCAAATGGACATTCACGTAGGGGTTATTCAAACGATAACCACACATTGCACGGCTCCGCGCAGGGGATTGCGGCGGCATCGTGCGGGCTGTGCCATGTCGGATGCTTGCAACATCGGCTACAGACCGTTTCGACCCGCGCCGCGACTTGTTCCCCACTCAGCGCCGCCAATGCGCGGTAGTCGCCCACTTGACGGGCGATCACCGCCTCAAAGGTATTCGGCTGGAATTTGCCCTGCTGCGAAAGCGCCCAATCTGCCACTGCGCCGGGGTAGACCGTCTCTAGCACGGCGTGCGCCTGTTCAGGCGTTTGCAGTTCTACATGCCAGCCTTCGGGCAAATCTAGCCCACTGGCAAGCGGGCGGAACGGGTCAACGCGCAACAAATAGCGGATCACGCTCGGCTTGTGCAACGGCAAGCCGTAATCACCAGAGGCTATCGCGCTGGCGGGGAAGATCGCTTCTGGGAACACCATCAATTCGCCAAAGATCACCTGCCCGTCACGCTGGAGGGTGTCTAGCAGCACATCGCGCCCGCCCAACGGGAACCCCGTCCAGTCATTGGGGATATAGTCCGCCTCTGGCATTCCAGCGGCTTCGGCCAAGTCTAGGATCATGGCCGTAATCACGCTATCAGTGCCGATGGGGTCGGTATAGTGCAACGCTTTGCCGTTGAACTCTCGGTACCACGCGCTACCAAGCCCCAACGCTTCAGGAACGTCAATCGTCACATGCGAGCCGGGCGTGAGGAAGAACGGCACGGCCAAAATATAGGGCGTCGGCGCACGCTCATAAATGGACGGAATATCAGGGGCGTCGTCTAGGTAGCCCTCAATCACCGCATGGACAAGGTTGGCCGCTTGCAGTTTCGCCACTTGTTCGCGGGTGGCGTTACGGCTGTCCGGGTGGCGCTTCGTCCCGTGCGCGATGAGCGCGACGGTGGTTTGGGCGGGGTCGAGCTTGTGTTGCGCCAGCGCCGTCTGCACCCGTTGGCGGACAATCACGTTAATGTCGGGGTGTTCGCCCAACGTTTTGCCGTAGCGGATGGTTTTACCGTCGCGCACGGTGAGCGCGCCCGTTAGCCCCATCTCTGCGGGGATCACCTCACGGGTGTAGAAGCCTTGCGCGGTAAATACGGGGATGATCGTCACGTCGGGGGCGGTCACGCTCCGTAGCACGTCGGCAAAGGAGGGCTGTTCCTTCCAAAAGCAGGCGGTGATCTCGTCAGCAACGCCCATCGCACGCAGTTGGTCTACATAGCGCCAGACGAAGCCCGCTGTGTTAGGGCTGATGTGTGACCCATGCCCGACCAAGATTAACGCCGTTTTTGCCGCCATTACCAAATATCCCCGTTATCACAACCATTATGTTGTGTAGGGGCATGGCGCGCCATGCCCCTACTGCTGTCAATTTAAGGTTCTCATCTTTGCACACCCGCCCCCTCCCTAAATCCCTCCCCCTTCAGGAGAGGGACTTTTCTCCCTTTCTCCTGTGGGGGAAAGGG
>JBMOFU010000536.1:0-2395 GCA_049318725.1 Phototrophicaceae bacterium
ATCGCCTTCATCCAGTGAGATCGAGATCGGCTATATTGGCACAGTTCAATTCGCTCCTTGACAAGATACTAACCTGTAGGTATCCTGCGTCAGGAAATGGATACAGACCTGTAGGTTTTAATAAGGAGCAATCGCAATGACCACCATGCCCGCTTACTTTATGGTTCAAATCAAAGCCAAAAGCCTCGACGAGCTGATTCAACGCTATGGGAATTTTGTCTTCCCCATCTTGGAGCAGTACGAAGGGCAAATGATCGCAGGCACACCTACACCCCAAGTAATAGAAGGTAATTGGGACGGAAACTGGGCAGCCATCTTGCGCTTTCCAACGCTGGAACAGGCGCACGCCTGGTACAACTCCGCAGAATATCAGCCGCTGCGTGATCTGCGAATTAACGAATTGACCGAGGACGGGCGAATTCTGCTCCTCGAGGGAATGGCTTCACCATCGGTTGCAGGTTAATGTGACGCGATAACCTCATATCCCCCAAAATCGCTGCGGCCATTTTGGGGTCTTGTTTTATAGCCCCCTTTTCTTTCGCCCGCGATTGCAAAAGCAGCGGCCATTAAGCTGGGCGAGAACGTGTGAGGTGGGCGTCTAACAGCATATTTGCGGTAGCCGCCAACTGCCGGACAGCGCTTTCAAAAGACCCGAAGACCCGTTTAGAGGCGAACGCGCCATTCAGCAGCAGGAGCAGTTGTTCCGCTAGCTGTTCAGGTTGCGCTACCCCCGCTGCCTGCGCCAATGCCTGAAAGCGCGTTTTCACTTTCTGCTTATGCACCAACGCCAATTGATGGCTCGCCTGCCCTAGATCGGGGAATTCGGACGCAGCGCTCAGGAATGCGCAGCCCAGTACCTCTGGGGTAGCGATCCCAGCTTCGAGCATCTCGAACAAATCTCTGATCTGCTGTTCGGGTGAGTCCGGGTGCTGTTCAAGCGTGGCATCCCATGCCTGCCAGAACATCTGATCGTGTATGGTGAGGTAAGCGTTGACCAGATCATCTTTGGACGGGAAATGATCATACAGCGTTGTTTTAGCTACTCCCGACTGCGCGACAATGGTGTCAATCCCGACGGCGCGGATGCCCTGTGTGTAAAACAGCTCGCTGGCGACTTTCAGGATATGCTCTTTAGCTGCTCCCTTGGCGAGTTTGGGCTTAGGGCTAAGGCTTGTCATCAGCTAATTCCTCGATACTTATGATTCTGGTGGGCGTTGCTGTACAGCAGTTTCATTTTCCTGCTTGACATAATACAGACCTGTAGGTATCCTGTATCAAGCATGGATACAGACATGTAGGTTTTATAAACCTAACACAACATCCACTGCTGTTCAACCCGTAAATCACCGAATAGTCATACTCGCAAATCAGATAAGGGTAACACACAACATGACCCCAACAGCCACGATGCAGGGCAAAACTTGCCTGATCACCGGTGCCAATTCCGGCATTGGCTACGAAACGGCATTGGCGCTTGCGAAAATGGGAGCGCAAATCGTTATGGTTTGCCGCAATCGCACCAAAGCGGAAGCAGCCCAGTCGAAGATCAAAAATCAGAGCGGGAATCCGTTGGTAGATGTGCTGATTGCCGATCTGTCCGTGCAGCAGTCGATCCGCGACATGGCGGCAACTTTCAAGTCCAAATATGACCGACTTGACGTGCTGGTCAATAATGCCGGAGTAGCGGTTGGCAAGCGGGAACTTAGCGCTGACGGTTACGAAATGACGTTTGCGGTAAATCATCTCGCCTACTTTTTATTAACTAACCTGCTGCTCGATATGCTCAAAGCCAGTGCGCCATCGCGGATCGTTAACGTCGCATCCGAATATCAGAGATTTGGAACCCTTGACTTCGATGATCTGATGCTGGAGAAAAAGTTCGGCGTGACGCAGGCCTACGCGCAGTCAAAGCGTGCCAATATCATCTTCACCTATGAACTCTCCAAGCGACTGACAGGCACAGGTGTCACGGTCAACTGCTTGCATCCCGGAGTCGTCCGTACCAATTTTGGATCACAAACGGGCGGTTTGTTCGGCATGGTTTGGTCTAAGTTGGCCCGTCCCTTTGAAATGTCACCAGAACAAGGCGCACAAACGATTATTTACTTGGCATCCTCACCCGAAGTCGATGGTATCACTGGGCGATATTACGCCAAGAAGAAGCCGCTCAAATCCAGCCCGCAGACCTACGATTCAACGGTACAAGTGCGGTTGTGGCAGGTCAGCGAACAGTTGACCAAGCTGACAACGTAGGTTATTGCGCGTTCGCAAATGCAACCCATCACTGACGCGCTAGGTCAGGTAGCGCAGCAACCCTTTCGCCCACCCATGTTTGACATCCTACCCGATGGTGTAATTTTCAGTCACGATATACGGCGTCGGCGCCGAGTGCCAT
>JBMOFU010000537.1:0-2376 GCA_049318725.1 Phototrophicaceae bacterium
GCCGTTGCACGATGAAGACGCGCTGCGCCTTTCCCCGTTGGAATATGGGCTGTGCAGCGCGGTGCTGGTCGCATGGATTGCGTGGGGCTTGTTCAGCGGCGACCTGCCGCGCAACGGCCTTTCCGCGTTGATCTTGATCGCCAGCTTTGCGTTGGTCGTGTTGTGGTTCCAAGAGCGGCCAGAGTCAGTGAGCGTGCTGGTCAAGCGTTTGCCCGCGCAACGGATCAACCTATTGGCGGCATTGGGCGCGTTGGGGCTGATGATCGGGCTGGCGACGGCGCTCTATGCGCTGCTGCCCCAGATTCCAGCAGGCGAACGCCCCACCTATCTGCGCGGACTAGGGGTATTGTTCGGCGTGTTTGGCCTCACATGGCTGCCGTCGGTGTCGTTGGTGTTGGGCGTGCGCGCCTATCGTCAAACCATGCGAACGGGGAAGATGCTCTGAAGCCGATGATCCGCTTATGGCAGTGGCTGTCTCCAATACCCACCGTTAACCCGCAAAACCCGATGCTGGCAGTGGTCAATGCGCGCTTTAAGGGCGGGGTATGGCGCCCCTTTTGGCAGACCGCATCCCTCAGCCTGATAGCAACGCTGATCTGCTTAGGCGTGTTTGAGTGGCAAAGGGGCATCATCCGCGACAATTTTGGGTTAACTGTGTTTGTGGTTTATCTGTTAGCCTATCCGCTAGATTTCTACGCGGTGGTGATTGCCACCAACAGCCATCGCCAATGGCACGAGTGGGAACTGGTGCGGCTGACCCTGTTACCGATCAACGCCGTTTTAGAGGCGTTACGCTGGGGGGCGTGGCGGCAAACGTTGGCGCTGACGGGGTTTCAGTTTGGGATGCGGCTAGGGTTGGTCGCGTGGGCGGCGGTAGTCTTTGTAAGGGAATTTCGGATTTTGAGCATGAGGCCGTCCGAAATTGAGGTAGCGCTACTGTTGGTGATCGGGTTTCTACCACTAGCCATCGGCTATGTCGGCGATGTGTTGTGGCGCGCACGGATGCCCGTGCATGTAGGTGTCAGCGCGAGCATAGGGCGCTTATGGCTTCAAGGGGCAAAGGCGCCAATCCTCTTGGTAGTGTGTTGGGTGTTGCAACTGGTCATATGGGGGGTATGCACGGCTGTGATTATGGCGATAGTGTCTCTTATTCTATTACAGCTATTCGTTGCAACCATAGAGTTGGGCTTTATGGATTCTGATATCCCCAACTTGCTTTTATACCTCTATATCTGCACATGGATTCTTGTCGCCATGATTCTGCTGCCTATCAGCCATCGTGTTGTGATTGCCGCTATTCCTGGACGGGTCATCGGGAGGGAACCTTTGCCGCAGTGGTACGCCCATGACTAGCCTACGGGGAGTGACAACCACATGATCTTTCGCCTATTACAACGGCTTTCGCTGTCGCCCACGCTGGACGCCGATAACCCCGTGTTCCGTTACGGGATGGCGCAGCTTCCTGATCGGCGTAAGCACCGTGTGCGCGGCTTCATCGTCATTGCTGTCATTGTCGCGTTGTGTGTGGCGGTTCCGTTTGCGGTGTGGCTGTGGCAGCGCAACCATACAACGCTGACCCGAAGTACCGAATTTATTCTGTTCAGTGCTGTAGTGATCGGCTTCTTGGCGAGCTACCTGCTAGACTTGATCGTGGTCGCATTCAGCGCCACCAGCCACCACATGATCCAAGACTTGGAACTGAATCGGCTGGTTTCTCTGCCGCTGGACAGCATTCTGACTGCACTGAGCCGCCTTGCCTTCCAGCGCCTATGGGCGCTGATCGGCATCTTCTTTGGCCTACGCTTGGGCGTCGCGCTGGGCATCTTGATCTACGGCGTCAGCGCGTTAATCTACCTTGATGAGTTTCAATATCTGGGGTTTGTCATTCCGTGGGCGGTTGGCGCGTTCATCTACTGCCTAGAGGTGATTTGGCGAACGCGAATTACGGTACTGATTGGCGTGATGGTACCCTTGACACATACCGGCTGGTGGATGTGGCGCAAAGCCTTACGTAATGTCATCGGGTTTTGGGTAATTCATGTGTTGGTGGTTATAGCGATGTGCATTAGCCTCATACCCATTGGGATGGTATGGGTCTTTTTCGTCCTCCTAGTGCTTTCAATCATTTTTGATGGGCGTTGGATTGAAGTTGTGGCGATTACAGGGTTTGCGGTGTTGGTGGGGATTCTGGCGGGGTACGTCTACAGAGGGTTGCTGTGGCGTTACAGCCCGCGCATGGGCCTGTACTCGTCTAAGACCATTCTTGTGGGATGAACCTGATTAACCTGCTACGGAGTAACCGCGCATGATCTTTCGCCTACTACAACGGCTTTCGATGTCGCCCGCGCTCGACCCCGATAACCCCGTGTTCCAAGC
>JBMOFU010000538.1:0-2374 GCA_049318725.1 Phototrophicaceae bacterium
GATGGGGTGGGCAAACGCTCACCCCATCTGCCCGCTTTATCTGCTGTAATTGCTTATTATCCGAAATTCCGATAATATAGGCTCAATCTGTTTGAGGTACGCCATAAGGGGATTGCATGGTTCAGCAAGACGTAAAATCAAACGGCCTACCCAGCGGGCTAGAGGCGAAGCTGTGGGAAATGGCCGATAAGTTGCGCGGCCACATGGACGCCGCCGAATATAAGCATGTTGTATTGGGCTTAATCTTTTTGAAGTACATCTCTGATGTATTCCAAGACCTGCATGACCGCCTCAGCCAGACCGAACATGCCAACCCCGAAGACCGCGACGAATATCTGGCCGAGCGGATATTCTGGGTGCCAGCCGATGCCCGCTGGACGACGCTCCAACAGAACGCAAAATCCCCAGAGATCGGCGTGCAGATTGACCGCGCAATGGCGAGCATTGAACGTGAAAACCCCGCGCTCAAGGGGGTATTGCCGCAAGACTACGGACGCCCCGACCTCGACAAGCGCCGGCTCGGTGAATTGATTGACCTCATCAGCACCCTAGCGATGGGCGACGAGAACAGCCGATCCCAAGATATTCTTGGGCGGGTGTACGAATACTTTCTGGGGCAGTTCGCCAGCGCGGAAGGCAAGAAGGGCGGCCAATTCTATACCCCTAAATCGGTGGTGACGCTCTTGGTTGAAATCCTTGCGCCGTATCGCGGGCGGGTGTATGACCCGTGTTGCGGTTCGGGCGGGATGTTCGTCCAGTCTGAAAACTTCATCCGCGCGCACGGCGGCAACGTCGGGGATATTTCTGTATTCGGGCAAGAGAGTAACCCCACTACTTGGCGGCTGTGCAAGATGAACCTTGCCATTCGCGGGATTGAGTCGAATCTCGGCCAAGCGGCGGCGGATACCTTCCACAGCAACCAGCACCGCGACCTGCGCGCCGATTACATCCTCGCCAACCCGCCCTTCAATATGAGTGATTGGGGCGGCGAGCTTGTCCAAGAGGATCCGCGCTGGCAGTTTGGCATCCCATCCAGCGGCAACGCCAACTACGCATGGGTGCAGCACATCCTCTATCACCTGAGCGCCAACGGGCGCGCTGGATTCGTGCTGTCGAACGGTTCGATGTCTAGCAACAGCAGCAACGAGGGCGCCATCCGTCGGGCGATTGTCGAGGCTGACCTTGTAGATTGCATGGTGGCGCTGCCGCCGCAACTGTTCTACAACACGCAGATTCCGGCGTGCCTGTGGTTCTTGAACAGGCGCAAACCTGCCCAACGGCAGGGACAAATCCTGTTTGTGGATGCCCGCAACATGGGCTACCTGCTCAACCGCACGCTGCGCGACCTGAGCGCTGACGATGTCGGCCAGATTGCCAACACCTACCACCACTGGCGCACAGGCGAGGGCGACTACGCCGACATCGCCGGATTCTGCAAGAGCGCCACGCTAGAAGAAGTGGCGGGGCATGGCTACGTGCTGACGCCCGGACGCTATGTGGGCGCGGCGGCAGTGGTGGGCGACGGTGAGCCGTTCGAGGAGAAGATGGCACGCTTGACCGCCACGCTACACGAGCAATTCGAGGAGTCGGCGCGGCTGGAGGCAATCATCAAGCAGAATTTCAAGCGCTTAGGGTATGATGGATAGCGATAAGGAGACCCTGTAATGATAGACCATGTAAAATCCCCACCGACCCTAGACGACCTGCGCGCCCGCCGTGATGAGATTTTGCAGATTGCCATGCATTACGGGGTAAGCGATATACAAATTTTTGGCAGTGTGGCGCGGCACGAAGCGACCCCCACCAGCGATATTGACCTATTGGTGACCTTCCCGCCAGAGTTTAGCCTGCTGAGGCTGTCTGGTTTAGTGGGTAAGCTTCAACAGTTGTTAGGTTGTCGTGTGGATGTCGCCAGTGCCGACCACCTGCGTGATGAATTCCGCGATGACATTCTGCGGGATGCCGTGCCGTTATGACCAACAAACAAGTGATTTACTTGAGGGATATTCTGGAGTATATCAGCCGTATTGAAACCGTAGCGGTAGCGGGACGCGAAACCTTTTTCACGTCAAAGATGCATCAAGACTCGATTATCCGTGCGTTTGAGGTCATCGGAGAAATTGTGAAACGGTTAGAGCCAGAACTGACCGAGCAACACCCAACAGTGGCATGGTCAGAGTATGCAGGTTTTCGGGATGTGTTAATTCATCAGTACGACAAAGTTCTGATCGAAATTGTCTGGAAGTCCGTGCAGAACGACCTAGCCCCATTGCGTGCCGCAGTGGAAGCCTTGCTCGCCAGCATCACAGACAATACGCATGAGGATAAACCATGATAGACCATGTAAAATCCCCACCGACCCTAGACGACCTGC
>JBMOFU010000539.1:0-2357 GCA_049318725.1 Phototrophicaceae bacterium
CTGTAGGGACGTGCCACTGGCGCGTCCGTGTAACCCCTAAAAACCCGAAAATGTGTATGATCGTGTTAAGTAGGTACACATGGGACGGAGGCCTGCCTCGTCCGTAAGACGGTTTGCGGCAGAACTGCCCAAATTTCTTTTCTATCTGTATGGTTTGTTAAGGCGTAATCGGTTGCTCGTCACGCGGCTGACCCAAATAGGTGCGCTCACGATCAATCACTTCTGGCTCTAGCTTGATAAACAGCGGCGTCGGCTCACGAAGCGCCTGCCCGGACTGAAGGGTGCTGATTTCCCACTGGCCGACTGCCGCAGTACCGTCGTAGACCAGCCCCTTATGATTGCGGGTGGACTCTGCAAAATCGCGGATTTCTAGCGTGCCGAAGAACTGCCCCTCATAGCCCAAAAACTCATGGACTTTTTGCGCGCTGAACGGGAGCCACGGCGCAAGTAACGTTTTGAGGTTGTCTATTGCGCGCAAGACGGTATACACCGAACGGGCGGCGTCAGCAGGGTCAACCTTGATTGTTTTCCACGGTTCACGCTTGTCTAAGTAACCGTTCGTATCGCGCACCAACGCCATCCCCATTTGCAACGCTTCCCGCAGTTTGACCTGTTCAATCAGCGCGCCAATCGGCGCAAAGCTGGCTTCGATCTTTTCGAGAATGGCCTTATCGTCATCGGTCAACACGTCATAGGCTGGCACAACCCCATCATAGCGTTTGTAGGCGAACCCCACCATGCGGTTGACCAAGTTCCCCCACGCCGCGACTAACTCATTATTGACGCGGCTCAAGAAGCCTTCCCAGTCATAGTCGCTGTCTTTAGACTCTGGCATGGTCACGGCCACATAATAGCGCACGGCGTCCGGCTGGAAGCGTTCCAGCACATCTGGCAACCAAATCGCCCAATTGCGGCTCTTGGAAAACTGCTTGCCCTCAATGTTCATGAACTCATTGGCTGGCACATCATACGGCAGGCTGATGGGGGTATCGTCGCCGTCGTTGTAGAGGCCGCTCACGCCGAGCAGTTCCGCAGGCCAGATGATCGTGTGAAACGGAATGTTGTCCTTGCCTAAAAAGTTGTAGATTTTGGCGTTGGGGTTATACCACCATTGCTTCCATGCGTCGGGATCGTGGGCGACGGCCTTTGACCACTCGATGCTGGCGGTGAAATAGCCCATCACGGCTTCAAACCACACATACAGGCGCTTTTCGTCGCCCCAGTCTGCTAAGGGGATGGCGATCCCCCAGTCAATGTCACGGGTGACGGCGCGCCCGTGCAAGCCCTCATTGATAAAGTTGCGCGTGAAGCTGGTGGTGTTGGCGCGCCAATGCGCCTCATGTTTACCGATGTATTCCAGCAGTTGCTCGCTAAACGCACCGAGCGCGAAGAAGTAATGCTCGCTTTGGCGCACAATCAGCGCGTCGGTGGGGTTGGCGCGGTTGTGCGGATTGATGAGCTTAGTCGCGTCCATCAAGTTGCCGCAGTTGTCGCACTGGTCGCCGCGCGCCGAATCATAGCCGCAGATGTAGCACTTGCCCTCCACATAGCGGTCGGGCAAGAAGCGCCCTTCTTGCTCACTGTAGAGCAAATCCTGCGTTTCTTTGTACAGGTAACCACGCTCTAACAGGCGAGTGAAGAAATCCTGCGCGATTTGATGATGATTTTCGGTGTCGGTGTGGGTGAACAGGTCATAGCTAATGCCAGCCTTTTGCTGCGTGAGCAAAAAGCGCTCGTGATAATGCTCAAACACCTGCCGCGCTGGAATCCCGCGTTTGTCGGCTTCTACGCTGATGGGTGTGCCGTGACTGTCGCTGCCGCTGACCATCAACACGCGGTTGCCCTTCATACGGTGATAGCGGGCGAATACGTCTGCGGGCAAATATGCCCCGGCCAGATGCCCAATGTGCATATCCCCGTTAGCATACGGCCACGCGACAGATACATGGATAAACTCGCTCATAAGTGGTCTTTGATCCTTTCGATAGCGGGTAAGTCAGCATGGGCAAATGATAGTATAAAAAAACCGCCTGCACACGCAGACGGTTTTTTTGGAGTCCTGTTAGAAACGAGACGCCGAACGTGCATCATCCGCTGACGCGGCAAGCACCGAACCCTACTGCGAGATACTCACAGAGGGGGTAAACATTCGAGCAATGGGAAGGTTCTTGAAGTTATTCATGCCCTTATTATAGTCCGATTTTCTGTCGGGCGCAATGGAGGGCATGAAGCGTTACTTTATCACTGAGGATTAACTGAAAACCGCACCAATGGAATCAAACCCGTTTCATTTGCGGCATCCACTACGGTGATTGGCAAGCGGGTTGCATCCCGATAATTGTAAACCCCCATCTGTA
>JBMOFU010000540.1:0-2343 GCA_049318725.1 Phototrophicaceae bacterium
CTATCTTGAAGTTAAGCCAGTTCGCGCTCTGGCAGAATCATCACATCGGGGATGGGGAAGCCGTTGAATGCGGCAGCATATTCATTGGTGTATGCGCCTGCGTCTAAGAACACCAAGCGGTCACCAATTTGGACTTCTGGCAAGAGCATATCGCGGGCGATCACATCACAGCTATCACAAGAAGGGCCTGCGAGGGTATAGCGCCGTTGTGGGCGGCCTTCCCCATTGACGACGCGCACCACAGGCGGGAAGCCTTCGTAGGTTTCCATCAGGCCGTTGAATACGCCCACATCAAGGTAGAGCCAATCTTGATCGCCATCGGCGGTACGCCGAACCGCTTTGCCCTCAATCGAAGCAACCAAGCGGCCAGATTCCCCGACCATGCCGCGCCCCGGCTCTAGGATGAACATCAGGTCATCGCGCAGGGGGAACTCGTTTTCCATCACGTCCATGACGACCGCGCCAATTTCTTCAATGGTGGGGATGCTGGCCGTGTGATGGTTGCCCGCCGGGTAGCCGCCACCAATATCTAAGAAGGTAAAGTGATGGCCGCGTGCTTCCGCTTGGCGCCAAAGCGCTGCACAGGCGCGGATGGCATTCACCCAGTTTTGCGGGTTCAAACACTGTGACCCCACATGGAACGATAGGCCGATTGGCTCAAGGCCACGCTCACGGGCTAGGTCAAACAGGCTCAAGGCCAGTTCAGCATCTACGCCAAACTTGCCCGCCAACGGCAACACACTGCCGGTATTGTCTACTGCCAAACGCAGATACACACGCATTCCGGGGGTGATGCGGGCAATTTTTTCGATCTCGTCGGCGCCGTCTGCAACGACAGCATAAACGCCCTCAGACTGCATCCGACGTAGAAAAGCGGGATTTTTAATGGGGTTACTACAGATAATCTCGTGACCCTGCGCGCCAGCGGCTAGGGCTTTTTCGAGTTCTGGCAAAGAGGCAATTTCAAAGCCTGCACCCTTGCGACCCAACAGATCAACAACGGCTTGGTTAGCGTTGGCCTTCATCGCGTAGTACATCAACCCAGTGACGTGCGATGAGCAGAAAGCGTCTATGAAACGATCATAGGTCTGTGAAATGCCCTCGAAATCGAGCGCTAGGACGGGGGTCACCGAAGGTGACTTTTCAAGAAGCAAAGCATCCAGACGAACAGTGTCCAACCGGACCAAATCCTCCTCGCGGGGCATCCCGCTATGGGTGTTATGTAGGTAAGTAGCGGTTAAATGGTAGCATGAAATGCCACCCAATGATATGTAAAATTCAGTAAATCACTGCTTTGCTGCGCTGTGGCAAAAGCCTGCCAATCAAGGCGCGTTCTTCCCCATTCAACGGGCGTAACCCCCACCACACCAGCGGATACACGATCACGCCCAGCAGCGCGCCTAGCGCAAGGTTGACCCCGCTCCCCAACCAGATGCAGGCCGCCATTGCCGCCGCCGCCAGCGCGGGCTTGAGCAGCACGGCCAACGGATTCACGCCGCGCACATCTGCCCGCAGAATCCACATAAAGCCGGCCAACAACAGCGCCTCACTTAAAATGGTGGTGACGGCAGCCGTTAAATAGCCGTAAATCGGGATGAAGATCAAGTTGGCGGTGATGTTAAAGGTCACGCCTGCGGCAAACGCCCATGTGAGCGCCCGCTGACGATTGAGCGCAATTAACACATACTGGGTGAGGCTGTTCAGCCAGCCGATGGGCATACTCCACGCGATGACTTGTAAGGCCAGCGCGCCCTCTGGCATGAAGGCCTGCCCACCAAGCAATATCGTCAGCGGGTAAGCTAACGCCGTCAACAACACAGCGGCGGGGAACACCAAAAACGCCAGCAATTTTAGGGCTAACTGATAGCCGCGCTTCAGTGCGGCACGGTCGGTCATGGCCTGTTGACTCAAGCGCGGGAACAAGGCGGTTGTGAAGTAGGCCGGGATGATATTCAGCGCCAACAGCCAGCGATAGCCCACACTGTACTTGCCGACGATGGCCGCGCCCAACAACGCCTCTAAGATCACCACATCTATCTGAAAGAAGATGGTCGCCAAGAAGTGATTGAGCATGAGCGGGAAGCTCTCGAAGGCCATTGTGCGAATCTTGGCGACTTCCACACGCAAGGCAGGCCGCCCGATCATGTCGCGCCCAGCGTAGGCCAAAATCGCCAGCGTCAGCACATTGTTGAAGATGCTCACTGCCGCCAGCCCGATCATCCCAAAGCCGAGCAAGAGCGCCGCCACTTGCAAAATCGCCTTGCTGACGCTGGTCACAGTCGCTACCGCCGCTGGATATTCGGCGCGCTCAAAGGCGTAGTAAAGCGAAGTCATCCCCTTGCT
>JBMOFU010000541.1:0-2339 GCA_049318725.1 Phototrophicaceae bacterium
TTCCAGAACCGTTATTTTAGAGACACCACTTGTCAAGAACGGCAACGGTATGGGCTTGATCTGGGGGAATGCCCGCCTGTTTAATCCACATCTTGTAGGGCAGGGCGTATCTATTCACGTATGGGTGAGATTGTTTGGGGATGACGTTTGGCGGGCGAGACAGGTCTCGCCCCTACAGATTCGTCATGTGTAGGGGCGCCACCTGTGGCGTCCGCGTTTTACGGGATCATGCCCCTACGGGTGGATTCGCAATTCCGTAGGGGCGCAACCGATTGCGCCCCTTATGCTGTGTGTGTGTTATGGGCGGTCAGCAGGCGCGGTTGGGGTCGGCTCGGTTTGGGCAAAGCTGTTGATGCTGGCAAGGTCAAACAAGAACGGCGAGTTTGCCGGAACGAGCGCGATATTGATGTTGTCGCTCAAGTTTTGCACGTACAAGTAGGGGATCAATGCCGGGTTGTCTGCAATGGCTTCGCTGACCAAGCGCAGGGCTTCGGCTTCGGCTTGTGCGCGCAAGACGATGGCTTCCGATTCACCTTGTGCGGTGGTGATGGCGGCGTCACGCAACCCTGTGGCTTGCACGCGGGCTTGTTCGGCCTCTTGCTCGCGGCGGCGAACTTCAATTTCTGCACGGCGGGTTTCTTGTTCGGCCACCTGTGCCAATTCGATGGCGTTGGTGAATTGGTCAGAGAAGGTCACATTACGCAGCAACAGGTCTTCTACCAATAAGCCTTCGTCAGCAAAGCGGGCAGTGATGTCTGCCTGCATCTGCTCGACCATATCGTCGCGGCCTACGCCGTAAATCTCATTGGCGGTAAAGCGCGAGGTCACATCACGGGTGAGCGCACGCACCGTTGGGCGCACAAATCCGTCACGGTAGTTTGGGCGGGCGCGGTTCACATCATACCAACTGGTGTGCAAGTGGTTGATGCTTTCGCCGCTACCGTCTACACGGAACAAGATCGTGATGTCTAGCGAGACTTCTTGGCCGTCTTCAGTACGGGCGGTCACGGCGTCGTCGCCAAGCACATCGCCTTCATTCGGCGTGGCAGACATGGTGTAGTTATCTACACCGGTAGAGTAAATAATCGCTTCTTCAAACACAGGGACAATGATGCTGGTGCCGGGGCCGCGTGGGGTGGTCAATTCACCCGAAAGCGTACGGAAGACGACGGCACGTTCAGTGGGGCGCACGACAACCACGCCTTGACTAATCAACTGGAACAACCCGCCCAAGACAAGCCCGAACACGGCTAAGATGATGCCGCCGCGCACTGCGCGCCCCTGTGAGGCCGAAATCACGACCAAGCCGATGCCCACCAAAAATAGAATGAACCCCAATAGTGAAACGAGACCGAGGATTGCACTAATGCCGCTGACCATGTAGCCTGCTCCTGAGTGTATGGTGTAATTTCTATCGGATTATAACATGCTGCCTAACGGATAGGAAATAATTCCCCCAAAAAAGGGGGGGATGGGTAAACCGCTTGAAGCAGACTACTTATCCAAGCCGCCTGCGATGACCGTCTCATTTTTGGGGATGTCCTCACCACTGTTTGCCGCCTATTTGTGGGGCGCGCTGGCCTGCGCGCTAGGTCTGTTTTGGTGGCGGTTACGGGGTCATTACCGCTTGCTGGCTGTGCTAGATGTCGGCTTGGGCGGGCTAGTAGGCGGGCTAGTGGGCGCACGGCTAGAAATATTGGCGTTGCAACCCGCTATCTTCCGTGACGGTGGGTTTTCTGCGCTGTGGCGCGTGATGCACGGCGGGTTAGGCTGGCACGGGGCGTTTGTGGGCGGGCTGCTCGGGCTGTGGCTGGTTGCCCGCTGGCGCAAGGTGGCATGGGCAGACGCGCTCCCCATCCTAGCGCCCGCCTTGCCGATCATCGCGTGGGCAACATGGGCGGCGTGTGGCGCGCTCGGTTGTGCCAGCGGCCAAGCGCTGACGACCTTAGCCGAACATCCCGCGTGGCAAGTGAGTGAATCGCCCGATCTGTTTGGGATTGTGGCGCCGCGCTACGCCACCCAACGCTTCGGTCAAGCCTTAAGCCTCTTGCTCGTTAGCGGGATCGGCCTACAGTGGGCGCTACGCCCTCACCACCGCACCCCTAGTTGGGTGTGGTGGAGCCTGTTTTGTGTGGGGATGTTGGCGATAGACGCCCTGCGCGCTGTCGGTTCCCCACTGTGGGGGAACTTGCCCGCTAACGTGTGGCTAGACGCACTCTTGGCGCTAGGATGCCTCAGCGCGGCGTTGTGGGAAAACCAAATTAAATCCCACCTAACGGACGCCACAGGTGCCGCCCCTACACAACCGTTGTAACCTGTAGGGATGTGCCACTGGCGCG
>JBMOFU010000542.1:0-2334 GCA_049318725.1 Phototrophicaceae bacterium
ACCTTTCGTGAAGCCCCTTAGCGTGCGTTTTCGTCCGTTTACTATCACTTGACCAATATTGAGTGCAGACAACACACTTTTGACTAAATTCACATTTAACGGGTAGTCTTCTGCTAACAGCACCCGCCCCAAGATGGGGTTTGACGGCGTGACCGTTGAGGCGCTAGATTGGCGTTGATGGGCGGCCAACAAGACCGCCTGAAGTTGAGACAGGTCAATCGGCCAAATGAGGAAGGTTGCATTTGGGGCTTGCAAACTGGCTTCCCCAATCGGGATGGTGGTATAGGCCAGTGGTTGGGCTTGCGCTAAAAATGCCGGGCGGCAAAAAAGCAGGTCATAGGGTTGCTCTGGCATAGCGGGGAGTGTGTCCCCCCCCTGCACGGTGATGCCCCAGTTTTCAAGGTGTTGCATCAAGACATAGCGGGCGGTGCGGTTGGCGTCTACAACTATCACTTGTAAGGCGCTCAAATCTGGCAGGTGCAGCGCGGCTGGCTCTGCGGCTTCTAAAATCGGCAAAGGGATGGTGAAGTAGAAGTTACTCCCCTTGCCTAGCTCGCTCTGCACCCCCACTTGCCCACCCATCAATTCGACCAATTGCTTAAAGATAGACAGCCCAATGCCGTTGCCGCCATATTTGCGGGTGATGCTGCCGTCGGCCTGCACAAAACTTTCAAAAATTTGCTGTTGGTGTTCTTGTGCAATGCCGATGCCTGTATCCTGCACCTGAAAATGAATTTGCCCGATGCCGTCAGCCATGCCCCCCAACTGTACAGATAGGGTAATGCTGCCCTGAGCAGTGAACTTCACAGCGTTTTTGACCAACTGAATTAAGGCTTGGCGTAAGCGAGCAGGGTCACCCTGTACCCGACGCGGCAAGCGCAGGTCAAACTGGGTGGTGATATTTAGCGCTTTGGCTCTGGCTTCAGGTAAAAAGGTCATCTGTACTTCAGTGACGACGGCCTTAAGGTCAAGCGCGTCAGATTCTAAAGCGACTTCCCCGCTTTCTAGCCGTGCGAACTCGAAAATATCGCTGACGATGCCCAACAGCCGTTTAGAACTCATCAAGGCTTCGCTGGCAAATTCGAGTTGCAGTTCGTCGAGTTCTGTTTCGATCAATAACTCTAGCATCCCCAACATACCCGTCATCGGCGTGCGGATTTCATGACTAATGTTGGCGACCAGTTGCGTTCGCAAGGTGGCGGTGCGGCGGGCTTCGTCGCGGGCTTCAATCAATGTTCGTTCGGTACGTTCACGCTCTAATGCCCGTGAGTAACTTTCGGCAATAATCCGCACGGTGGTGATTTCTTCTGGCAACCAGTGACGCGCAGAACGCACTTCATCGTAGCCAATGAAGCCCTCTATGCGTTCGTTGGCATACAATGGCAGGATCAAAACACTTTGGATGTTTTGCGGCGCTAAAATATCGTGGATGTCTGAAGGCAGTTCGTTGATATGGTCAGGGGCGATTTTGCCTTCCTGCGCCAATAACGGGAAAAATGACGGCACAAGTTCATCATACGGCAAGCCCTTCAAGTTATCAATTTCGGGCAAGACCCCCGACGCACACCATTCATGGGTGTTGTCTAGCAGGCGCTCGTTCTCACGGAAGTGAAACACATAGACCCGAGAAACGTTCAGCATTTCCCCCGTAATTGCCAGCGTTTGGGTGAGGGCTTCGTCTATGTTATCCAATTGCAAAAAGCGCCGAATAATCCCCTTGTTCATTTCTTCCAGCGCCAACAGCCGTTCAGCACGGCGGCGGGCTTCTACTTCGTCGCTGATGTCGCTATAGTGCCACAGGTGGCCTAGATATTCCCCCTTATGGAAAATGGGGACGTAATCTCTTAAAAATACGCGCCCATCAGCCAAAAAGAGCCGTTCATTGACGGCCAACTGACGGTCACGCAAAAGCGTATCTATGCGGCTGACAAAGGTTTGCGGGTCAACAAACATCCCCTTCGTTTGTTCGGCACTGGTGGAGCAGTCTGCCCCATAGAGTTGTTCGGGCGTGGCTGGCAGGCCGAACATGCTGCAAAATGCCTCGTTGACCAACACAATATGGCGCGTTTCATCCTCTACTAAAATCCCACCTTGTAAGTTGGCAATCAATTGCTCTAGGCGGGCGCTGGTGCGGAGTAGCCCATTTTCGTTGCGCTTGCGTTCAGAAATATCCCGCACGAACGACAAGAAAGCCGTCTTGCCGTCAATTTCGGTGGGGATTACGGTTAGCTCTACTGGGAATTCTTCCCCGGCGGCATTCACGGCCACGATTTCGATATGTTGGTCAATAGACATTAAAAGGACGAGAACGCACGCTAAGAAGCTTCACGAAAG
>JBMOFU010000543.1:0-2328 GCA_049318725.1 Phototrophicaceae bacterium
CTTGCTCACACAGGTCTTTCCCTACCCCTTGCGGAGATAATCTCACCCAACTACCCTATTTTACCGCTGTAGGTTTTTTTAAATCACAACCGGAAAATGCCCTGACCGAGGGGCAGAAAGGCGGCGAGTTCTTCACGCCGACCAGCATTGTGAAGCTGATTGTGGAAGTCATCGAGCCACATCATGGGCGCATTTATGACCCGGCGTGCGGCTCTGGCGGCATGTTTGTGCAATCGGCGGCGTTCGTCCAGCGGCACAGCAGCAGCGCGACCGAGATCAGCATCTACAGGCAGGAGCGCGTCACTGAGACCGTGCGGCTGGCAAAGATGAACCTTGCGGTGCATGGCTTGTCCGGAGACATCCGCGAAGGCAACACCTACTATGAGGATATCCACGACAGCGTGGGCAAGTTTGACTTTGTGATGGCAAATCCGCCCTTTAACGTAGACAAGGTGGATAAGGGCAAACTGAAGCAAGACCCGCGTTTTCCCTTTGGGCTGCCGACAACTGATAACGCCAATTACCTCTGGATTCAGCATTTCTACAGCGCATTGAACACAGGCGGACGCGCTGGGTTTGTGATGGCGAACAGCGCCAGTGACGCCCGCCACAGCGAGCTTGAAATCCGCCGTCAGCTCATCGAAGCAAAAGCAGTGGATGTGATGGTAGCGGTTGGCTCGAACTTCTTCTACACCGTCACGTTGCCCTGCACGCTGTGGTTTCTGGATAAAGGCAAGCGCGGCACGCAACGCGAAAATACGGTATTGTTCATTGATGCGCGGAACATCTACCACCAGCTTGACCGCGCCCACCGTGATTTTGCCCCAGACCAATTAGAGTTTCTGGCGAACATCGTCCGGCTGTATCGCGGCGAAGCGGTGGAAACCATCAGCGGCAGCACGGAGCTAGTGACAGCAGCCTTCCCTGATGGCGCTTACCGCGACGTGCCGGGATTGTGCAAAGTAGCGACCATTGACGAGATCGCCGCGCAGGGCTACAGCCTGAACCCCGGACGCTATGTGGGCGTGGCGGCACAAGCAGGCATGGATGACTTCGACTTCAAGCAGCGGATGGAAGAACTGCATGAACATCTCGAACTATTGAACGCTGAAGCCCACGAATTGGAAGAACGCATCGCTGATAATATGCGTAAGCTGTTGAACGGAGGTTAGGCAATGTCTATTCAGACGCTAACCGTGCGTCAGTTGATCGAGCAGTTGCAAGCCTACCCGCAGGATTTACCCGTTGTTGTGCAGAGCTACGAAGACGGCTACGACCCTGTAACAGCACTAAACGAGCTGATGATAGCTCCGACCCCCAACCGAGAGTGGTATATCGGCGTTTACGAAAAAGCAGATGGGACGGGGCAACAGGTGCTGTTGATCTCATCCCGTTACAACCGGGCAGAGCTGGACACGCCCACCGACGATGGAGCCAGCAGCGATGAATGAGACACAACACAGAGCAGGCGATGAGCAGTGAAACAGCTAATCCTAAATGATATTTGCGAATTGATTGTTGATTGTGAGCATAAGACTGCGCCCACGCAGGAGACGGGTTATCCATCAATTCGTACACCAAACGTCGGACGTGGATACTTGATTCTGGATGGGGTAAATCGCGTTTCTGAGAAAACCTATAGACAATGGTCGCAGAGGGCAGTGCCACAAACTGACGACATAATTCTGGCTCGTGAGGCACCTCTGGGAAACGCTGCAATCATCCCGCCAAATATCGAGGTTTGCTTAGGTCAACGAACAGTTCTTATTCGTCCAAATAAGAATAAGGTAGATCCGCATTACTTGGTCTATCTGCTGTTGGGTGATGAGATTCAAGGGCGGTTTCACGGATTGGGGGCAGGGGCGACTGTACCTCATCTGAACATGAAAGATATTCGAGAATTGCCCTTACCAGAACTTCCCCCTCTATTTGTTCAGCAGCAAATAGGGGCGATCCTCTCTGCCTACGATGACCTGATCGAAAACAATACTCGTCGTATCAAGGCGCTAGAACAAGCTGCCCATGACCTCTACCGTGAATGGTTCGTGGAGTTCCGTTTCCCGGGGCATGAGTCCGTGCCTCTGTGGGACAGTGGGACGGACTACGGGATGATTCCGCAGGGGTGGGGGGTGGGCGCGTTTACTGATATTGCTGATGTGTTAAGCGGTGGCACACCTAGAACGACAGTTCCTGAATATTGGGATGGTGACATACCATTTTTTAGCCCAAAGGATACAGGCTCATCATTCTATGTGCTTGATACGGAAAAGCACATCCCTGTGTGCCACAATAGGTGAAACAACTTCGCACTAAAGTTTACGATACAAT
>JBMOFU010000544.1:0-2323 GCA_049318725.1 Phototrophicaceae bacterium
CACCGATACCCTGCTAGATGAATTGCGGCGGGGCTTAAAGGTGTGAGCGCCCACGACCTAAAAGCCCGCCTGCCACGAACGTGGGGCGCGTTTTTGGGGCGTCATGGCAACTTCACCCCCGTTCAACGTCAGGCCATCCCACAGTTACTAGACGGCCATAATGCACTTGTATCGGCAGGCACAGCCAGCGGAAAAACAGAAGCAGCGCTCGTCCCACTCGTTGAACTACACCTGCCCCCTAACCGCCTAACCCCTCAGTTAACCCTACTCTACCTTTTGCCAACGCGTGCGCTCATCGGTGACCTTACTCGGCGCTTGGCAACGCCACTGAGCATCTTAAGAATCACAATGGCGGCCAAAACTCACGATTTTAACACCTTTAACCCCCATTCCCCGGCTGATTTGCTGTTGACGACCCCCGAATCACTCGATTCGCTGTTGGCATCTGAGCCAAAGGTGTTGATTCACGTTCATGCGGTCATCCTTGATGAGCTACACGCCTTTGATGCCAGCGTGCGCGGCGATCAACTGCGTGTGTTATTAAACCGCTTACGCCTCCTACGGGCATATGCCGCCAATAAGGGGGATGCACCCCATGATCGCGTCCAATTCGTGGCGCTTTCTGCCACACTTGCCCAGCCTGAAATCAGCGCAGCACGTTACTTCCCCAACGCCCACATCATTCGTGTTGATGGGCAACGCCCGCTTAACCTTCAAATAATGCCCCTTCAAGAAGGCACCTCGACTGCCTTATTAGACTACCTCAACACATTTTATCAACAGGGCTGGAAGAAGGCCCTTGTCTTTTGCAATACACGGGCAGAGGTCGAATTTTACGCGGCGACACTACACACACAGCATTCACCGTTTGGAAATGCTGTGTATGTGCATTACTCCAACCTTGAACACCAACGACGACGCGAAATTGAACAACAGTTTGCCCAAACACAAGCCGCCATCTGTTTTGCCAGCAGTACCCTAGAGCTAGGGATAGATATTGGCAGTGTAGACGTGGTTGTGCTAATTGGGGTTCCAAACAGCGCAGAAGCCTTTAGTCAACGGGTGGGTAGGGCTAACCGCCGCCAACAAACGGTCTATGCCGCCTGTTTCTATCGTTCACCGTTGGAATATCACCTATTCAACGCACTTGCTGCTCATCCCGACCAATTTACCTCACCGACGCCGTTTCGTACTTCGGTAGCCATCCAACAAATTTTCAGCCTCATCAAGGCCAGCCCAACTGCCAGCATCCGCCTTCATCCCACAAGCGCATTATTCAACGGTATGCTAACGGAGAGTGATCTGCTATGGATATTAGGGGAATTGCAAGGGGCAGGCTATCTCAAGGCAGGGCGCCCCGGCGAATGGCGCGCAGGGGAACGGCTCAACCGCCTTGTAGATGCCCAAAGCATTGAGCATACCCCCTTGAGCCTCTATAGCAACATCCAAACCAGCGTCAACAGCATGACCATACGTGACCAAAATACCCAACAAGTGGTCGCCACCGTAGACCGACTAACACTCAACATGGGTAGCTTCTTGCTTGAAGGGCGGCAGCGCACTGTCGAGTGGGTAGAAGGCGCAGCGTTGTGGGTTTCTGCTACGAAGCAAAATGAATTTTCGGGTAGGCAAGTCTATCGTTCTACGCGCCCAGTCTTAAGCTATGAGTTAGCACAATTGCTCCCCGTCCAATTGGGGCTAGAGCGCTTCACCGCGCCGCTAATTGAGGTCGAACAAGGCTGGCTATGCTTTCACTGGCTTGGGGATACTTATGGGCGGGCATTGGCCGATCTGTTGGGATACACCGTTCACACAATCGTGACGGCATCGCCCGGTTTATGCGTGTTCGTAACCGATGAGTTAACGTTCATCCCGAACTGGACATCCCAAACGGTGAACCACTATCTCAACGACCATTCCCGTCAGTATGAGGGGATGCTGGGATTAGGGGCCTATCAACACTTGTTGCCCAATGCCCTTCGGCGCCGCACCGTCGTGGAACAATTCAACGTACCACGCTTTGTGGAAGCCACCCAACGCTTGACCCCCAAACGCGCCCCTGACAGTGTGATTGAATCCCTTCAAACGCTACTTGGTGAATAGGTTCAAAGTTAGGGTTCATGTCACCAAAAGACCACTTGGGCTACCATAGTCCCCATCAATTTGAAGCCCTTTCGGAGATTGCCCACCGTCCGTCAAACTAGGTGCTTGCCATGTCGCTAATTTTAGACTCTTTGCGACATCCTGCTAGATTTTTCTTCTAGCCTTCTAGCCCACATCCCTGAGTTATTACAGCAAACCGTAGCACCGTCTGACACGATAT
>JBMOFU010000545.1:0-2314 GCA_049318725.1 Phototrophicaceae bacterium
CAGCACGACGTTCACCCCGCTGCGCTCGATGCTTTGGGCGATACCCTCTAGGTTGTAGTCGTAAAATTCGCTGTAGCCCGCATGAATATTGTACGTTCCCACGCGGATTTCTTGCGGGTTGACCGCTGCAAAAATCAACGGCGGCGCCGTTAAATAGACGCTCCCGACGGCAGCCCCGACAATCCCCACAAAGATGAGGGCGCTCTGCCACCTATTGGCGGCGTTCGCCCACGCAATCCGCCGCTGAGACAGAATTAGCGGGAGCGCGGTCAACAGCGCGGCCAACAAGATCAACGCATAGCCGAACCCACGCAGGCCGCGCAAGGCCAAAATCAAGGTGGCATTCAGCACATCAAACGGCGGGGCAAGGTCACGGACGTAAGCGTATTCAAACGTCAACACATCGGCGCCGACCAACAGCGTGAACACCCCCACCCCGATCAACATCCATAAACCGCTCACGTTGATTTCGCGGGTGGCCTGCGGGCGTACCAGCCACCACCAGACCAAACTGACTGTGACTTGCGCCAGCGCGTAGCCTGCCAATGCCAGCCCGCCGCTAAAGCGCGTGCCGATCACCAACGCCAGCCCGATCATCAACACCCACACCCACCCGCGCACGCTACTATCAAAGTAGTTGATGAACTGACGTGCCAAGATACGGCTTTGCGGGAACAACGGCAAGAGCGTTGCCACCAACATCAACGGGGCAACCAACGGGTAAGGGAGTTCCGCACGGTTGCTGACGACGTTGGGCGTGGCGAGTAAGGCCACCTGCAAGAACATCAACGCGCCGAAGGCCACCCCGCCCCACACACTCATTAACCCGCGCTCTGGCAGCGGGGCATTGCGTGCGCGCAATGCCCGACGATCAATCAACAGGTTGACCGCCCCCAAGACCATCACCGCCAAGAATAGAACAACCTGCACCGTAAAATAGGCGCTTTCCAGCGTAATGTCGGCGGTATTGCCCGCGCTCCGCAACAGTTGGTCAACGGCAAACGCCAAGATCATCGTGGGGGCAAACACGCTAGGCCGCAGCCGTAATAACACCGTCAGGTAGAATAATCCGCCACCGACCGCCAACGCGCCGGCTGCCGCTGTCGTGATGGCTGTATCGGCCACCATCAACGTGCGCCCGGCGGCGGTGATCGCCACCCCGACCAACAACATCAGGCGAAAGCGCCCTAAAAGGATGGCGATCAACGTCAAGCCGACCATGTACACCAACAAGACGATCTCTTGCTGGACGGTAGGCTGTAGCACGACGCCCGGCACGTTTAGCAGGCTCGGCAATACCTGTGGGGGGATCAAACCCGTGAGCGACGCGCTGGCAACGCGGCTATACAGCGCGCCAATCAGGTAGCGCAACGCCTGTATAAAGAACAGCGTCACCAGTGTAGATTCGAGTGTGTGAAACAGTGAGCGGTTGATTCCCAAATTGGACAGCAATCGGCGCATGACAGGGTTTTCTCGAATGGGTTATAATAGATCAATTATAGCAGCGGCACTTTAGCGGAATGTTGCCTAACGTGCAAGCCAAGTTCAAGCAATCACAAGAGGAGTAGCCCCCCGTGAAACAGGTTGATTATATCCTAAGTGGCGGAACTGTAGTGACGATGAATGAATCGTTTGACGTTTTCCGCGACGGCGCGGTTGCCATCTTGGGCGACGAAATCGTTGCCGTTGGCGAGCGTGAAACGATCTTACGGGACTACAGCGCGGCAGAAGTGTTAGACTGCACCGGAACCTACATCACGCCCGGCCTGATTAACGCTCACACGCATGTGCCGATGACCCTGTTACGCGGTTTGGCCGACGACTTGCGCCTAGACGTGTGGCTCATGGGCTACATCATGCCCACCGAGCGCGAATTTGTGAACCCGTCATTTGTGCGGCTAGGGACGAAGATCGCCTGTGCAGAGATGATACGCGGTGGGGTGACGGCCTTTGCCGATATGTACTACTTTGAAAAAGACATTGCCGCCGCCACTGCCGAAGTGGGAATGCGCGCACTGTGCGGCGAAAGCATCCTCAAGTTCCCTAGCCCAGACGCCGAAAGCTACGAAGACAGCCTCGCCTACATTGAAGAATACCTGCAAGAGTGGCAAGGCCACCCGCTGATCCGTCCAGCGCTTGCGCCGCACGCGCCGTATTCCAACACCGAAGAAACGCTCCGTCGTACCACTGAACTGGCCGCCAAATACAACGCGCCGATGATGATCCATGTGGCGGAAACCCAAGAAGAACAAGACGACAACATGCGCGACTATGGGCAAACCGTCGTGCGCTGGATGAAATCTTTAGGGATGTT
>JBMOFU010000546.1:0-2289 GCA_049318725.1 Phototrophicaceae bacterium
TAATCCGGTTGTCGCCCCTTTTCCACTCTTTTCCCTACTTTGCAAAAGCCCTGAACAACTGGCAGACATCCTTGCAGGCAAGCGCACTTGGTCAATCCCCTAAATGGGGTGATCTGCTGAAATTCTCATGGGGGCATTGTTAAGGCAATGCCCTTTAGCACTGCTGTGCCAATCTGATCCGTCAGGCACTTCGGTGCCTGACGGTTGACACGCGAGTTACATCAGGGCAAGCAAAACACATTCACCAGAACGATGCGTTTCACCGCAGCATCTCAAGGGACTTATTTCGTCCGCTGTTTATCAGACTACAAGTGATATAACAATAACGCTATTGATTACATGTTTATTTTAATATTGCTTGCCATCGCTTAACTGAGATGATAGGATTAGTTACATAAGGCTACCCTGATGGCTAGTGACTGATTTTAACGCCACAAAGACGGACGACACCTGTGTCGTCCCTACAAAACCGTTGAAATGCGACCCCATCCTGTAGGGACAAGGCAGGCCTTGTCCGCAAAACTAGCAATCACCGTTATATCATTTATGATTATACAAGCACATCTTTTTCATTGAGTCGCACACGAAAGGGCTTCCCTGTGCCAAAAACGATTGTGAGCGTCAGTGTAGCGCTGGTGCTAGCACTGTTCACCGTGCAGCTTGCCGCGCAAGATACCTATACCGGGCAAATCACGAGCGCCAATCCACAAGACGAATATCCCATCCCGCTCACAGAAGGGGATGGGGTGATCTTGACCGTCACCGCCACTAGTGGCGGGCTAGATACCGTCGTTGTTTTACAGGACGGCAAAGGCAATGAGGTCGCCAGCAACGACGACTTTAACTATCCAGAGTCAACCGATTCTCAACTGGGTTACGTCATCCCGCGCAACGGGGAATATACCGTCATCGTGAGCGCCTTCGATGGCGGGAGCGAGGGGGCTTATACGCTGACGGTGCGGAACGTCACCGCCGCCCAAGCAGAGGCCGCCAACGACCCCAACTCGATTTTAGACGACATTGGCGAGCCAGACGAAACCTACAGCGGCTTTATGGGCGATACCGTTGCTGATGACCGCTACCCGATTCCCCTTGAAAGCGGTCAGGGGGTGGTGATTGACCTGAGCGCTGTGGGCGATGGTGACCTTGACCCGATTCTGGTACTTGAGGACGCCAACGGCAACGAAGTCATGCGAAATGACGACTACCAACCGGGAGAAAGCCTTAACTCGCGCATTGTCTACGTAGCAGAATCCAGCGCGACTTATACGGCTGTGGTCAGCAACTACCCCGACTCTGGCGGCGACTATGCGTTAACCATCACCTATATAACGGGTGAAGTTGCTGAATCGCTGGCAGCGGAGATCCCGGGGAACGCCCTCAACAGCAGCACCCCAGACCGCACCCCAGATCAAGAGTACAGCGGTAACATCAACGACGGGGAATCGGACGATTACACGCTGAACCTTAGCGTGGGCGACGGCTTGATTGCGGCGCTATACGGCACCGGCGGCGGACTTGACCCCATTCTCACCGTGACTGACCCCAATGGCGTTAGCATTATCCGCAACGATGACCGCGGTGACTACGACACCACCGACTCACAAGTGGCTTTTAACGCCACCGTTAGCGGAAGCTATACCTTCACGGTGTCGCACTATACAGGCACCTCTGGGGACTATCGGCTGGCGCTGTACTTCGCCACGTCAGAAGAAGTTGCCAATGCCGAGCCTGCTATGCGTGTGGTTCTCAGCGGGTTAATGCAAGCCCTAGATACTGACCACTTCCGCATCCATTACACCACCGAAGGCGACGATGCCGTTACCCTAGATTACGTGCAACAGGTGGCTGAAACGGTTGAAGAGGTCTATCGCATTGAGTTAACCGAACTCGGCTGGCCTGTTCCACCCAGTGACTTGATGCAGGGCGGCGACGGGCGCATTGATGTCTACCTGCGCGACATTACCGACTCTTACGGGTATATCAACACCTCTTCACCGTTGGGAGACAACCCGAACACCGCTCCTGTTGAAACTGGCGCACAACCCGCCTTTTTGGTGCTAGACAATAGCTATTCCGACGAGCCAGACGCAGCGCGCGCCCTGCGCGCCACCGCCGCCCACGAGTTTCATCACATCATACAATATGGCTACGACAGCCAAGACTTCAATTGGTATTACGAGTCAACCGCCAGTTGGATGGAAACGCTGGTTTATCCTCAAGACGAGTTGGCGAACATCTACGTTGATGATATCTTCCGATACCCCGAAGCGTGTTTAGGCGGCGACG
>JBMOFU010000547.1:0-2287 GCA_049318725.1 Phototrophicaceae bacterium
ATTGCCGAAGTCATGGACTTGTTGACGTTCCCCAACACTGAAACGGCGCGCCATGTGGCCGAAACCCTACAGCAGCAGGCCAATGCCTACCTTAACCGCCCCCTGCGCGATTCGCTCTCAACAGTGTTCATCCATCGCCAAGCTGACCTATGGATGCTCTATGCTGCGACAGCAAGCGGGGCATATCACTTGCTGGATGTTTTTGAGGATCACGATAAGCGCCCCCACTGGAAGGCCGTTTTACGCCGCTTGTACAAACGAGGCTTGCACCATATCGAGGCGTTCGAGGGGGACTTATCCCCAGAGTTTGAGCGCGTCCGCCAAGACCTTTATCCCTACAGCGACACCTATGCTACCGATTCCCAACAGGTGCAAGTGGTCTTGGGGATGCCGCTCCCCACATTGGGCGAACAGGTTACACAGCCCACCCTGCAACTGTATCACATCGTCAGCGGGCAATTGCCGCTGCATGTAGATTCACGCGCACTGCGCTTATTGCGCTATATGCTGCAAGACGCCCAATATGCAGTCGGGCAACCGTTAGCGGCCATATAGCGACACAAACAATCGGGCGTAATATATTACGCCCCTACGATCTATTTCAGACTCAGGAGAGGTACACATGAATATTCCAATGGTGATAGAACGTACCGGTCAAGGGGAACGCGCCTACGATATTTACTCGTTGTTGTTGAACAGCCGCATTATCATGATGAACGATGAGGTCAACGACCAAACCGCTAACTTGCTGGTGGCGCAACTGTTGTTCCTAGATCGTGAAGACCCCACCCGTGATATTCAACTGTACATCCAGTCGCCGGGCGGGGTGATTTATTCCGGCCTTGCAATCTATGACACGATGCAACAGGTTAGCGCCCCCATCAGTACGGTTGCGGTGGGGATGACGGCCAGCTTTGGCACCGTATTGTTGATGGCAGGCGCAGCAGGCAAGCGCTATGCGTTGCCCAACGCCACCATTCACATGCACCAACCGTTAGGCGGCGCACGCGGTCAAGCGTCAGATATTGTGATTCAGGCCAAAGAAACCCAACGGCTGAAAGACCGCCTCTATGAATTGTTTGTGCGCCATACTGGGCAACCGCTTGACCGCATTGAGCGCGACCTTGACCGCGACATTTACCTTTCCGCAGAGGATGCCCGCGATTACGGCCTTGTGGATTCTGTGATTGGCAGCATTTCAGAAATTGACCGCGCCGCCAACCCCAACCGCGAAAACAGCCTCACACGCCGAATCCAAAAATAAATTCACAAACCCCAGTCCTCGTGATCTTGGTGGGAAGCCCTGTCATAGCGCGGCTTCCCACAATGGAGCGAACAAAAACCTAACCTATACAAACCGTACTATAATGGAGTCTTACCTCAACATCCGTTAGAATGATCGTATATCTCAAGTCAATTGCTCGGCTGATGCAGAGGGTTGTGCGATCATGTCTACTGGCGCGTACACTGACGTGCTATTTATAGTCACATTCATTTTAGGGTTACTGTGGGGGGTGGTGTTAACCGTCCTCTTTTTGACGTTGCGCCGCCAAGCCAACCTGCCCTTTTACTACACGCCGATCTTTGGTGCCAAGCCGCAGGGAAAAAACGCCACCCGTACTGGGGAATACCGTGCAGTGAACTACCTTGCCGGCAGCACCGTTTTGGAAGGCAAAGAGGCTTATGGATGGGCGTCGCGCCCGTTTCACAACGACATCCCCCCGGAATGGCGCTTGCCCATCCGTGAAGGCACGCCTGACCAAATTATTATCCACATAGAGCCAGACGGCACACCTACTCAAGAGCGCGTCAATATCCAGCGCATTATCCAGCATTTACAGGGTATTGCCCCGCAAAAACACTAACCCTAAACTGTATTTCTGGTGTAACCTGCGCTATCCTTCTGCGCCACGGTTCCCATTCTGCCAGAAAGCATAGGCGTTATGACTTCATCAGAACCCACAAAAAACACGCTTTTGGGCGGGCTAAGTGCCTCCCAAATTATCAGCTACGGCACAGCGATTGCGATTGGCGCAATCACGCTGTTTGGTCTGTTGTGGTGGGGGCTTGGCGCGCTTGGTCTCGATCAACTGCCGCGCTTGGCCTTTGCCGTCTGTTTGCCGCCGCTGGTGATGACGGTTGCCCTCTTTGCGCTGTACCTGCGCCGCGCCAGCACGCCGTAGCGCCCCAGAGTATTTGGCGCTAAGGCTGGCGGGTATTTTAGGCGATTGTAGGATGCCCTTAACCGAGCAAGCCAGAAAGCTCTATGGCTGTATAGACTAAGATT
>JBMOFU010000548.1:0-2282 GCA_049318725.1 Phototrophicaceae bacterium
CCGAACATCACCTGCGCGCTAGGGTCGGCGTATTTGGTTGCCAAGTAGCCCACCTTGAGCAGGCGCGCATACTCTACCCGCGTCCCCTGCCAGAATTGCGGCAAATCTGGCTCGTTCCAGATTTCCCACACCGTCACGCCGCCGCCGTTGGCGCGGGCGAACTCGCTCCCCGGACGGTAACGGCTGACGGTGGCATAGACGAACTGCGCCCACATGTTATTCGGGTTGATCGTCTTGCCGGGCGCGGGATCGTCCGTGCCGTCGCTAAACACCGACGCGAACAAGTTACCGCCTTCCCCGCCGCCGCGATAGAAGTCTGGCGTGCTGATTAACACCGCATCCACGCGCAAGCCCGCCCGCAACGTCCCGCCGATGATGCCGTCATACAGCGCCCAGTAGTAATTGCCGGGCGCGGTTTCGATGCTGTTCCAGTACACCGGGAAGCGATGCCACCCCGCGCCAAGCGCAAGCGCGTGCTGGTAGCGGGTATTTTCGTCGCGGTTGACGCCTTCGGCAAACGAGATAAACGTGATGCCCACGTTGTCGGCGCGTGGGTAGCTTTGCGCCCCTAACGGGAGCGGTTGCTGGGCGTGCAGCGGGATTGCGGTCAAGATCAACAACAGGATGAAGGCTAGTCGGCGCATAGGGGGGCTTATTCCGCTCATGTGGACAAGGTGCGCCTACTATACATCAAAGCCTAAACGAGCAGAAGTTCGCGGGGGCGCTTGGGTTGTCAATCCCGCGTTTGATGCAATCCCCCCTGTGCAGATTCACCCCGCCCGTTGTCAGCATTAGGCACTATCGGTTATCATGCTAGTTGTGATGAGAAACCCCTACCGTTGGTTGCCTAACCACGAAGCAGATAACCCAATGAATGATGCGCTGAAAGACTTGATTGACCTGAAAAACGAACTGCTCTATCAACAGATGCAGCAGACGCCCCTTACCACCTTGCGGGCGATGGCGGCCATGCAAAGCCGCCCTGTGCCGCTGTTGATGGAAAACCGCCTGCAAATAACCTTAATCGGGCAGATTAGCTATGAAGACCCGCTCAGTGAAGACACCCAAGACATTTATGACCCCATCCCCTTAGCCCTAGACTTTGTAGATGAGGGCGTTCATGCCGTGGCGTTGTTCAACGATACCAGCGTGGAACGTGAAGGGTTCACCGACCTGACGTTGGTCAATGACGCCCTAAAAGCCAGCAATACCCCCTTAATCTCTCAAGATTACATCCTCCATGAGTATCACATTGTCGAGTCGCGTGCGGCGGGGGCATCTGCGGTAACGCTCAACGCCAGCCTCGTGAATAAAGACCTACTCCGCAGTTTGACGGGCGCAGCGCACCGTAACCTCATGACCGGGATCGTGCATGTGTTTAACGCGCTCCAGCTAGACGACGCGCTGGAGTGGTCGCCACAGGTGATTGGCCTCAGCAGCAGTGACCCACTCATCAACGCCGTTGATCTAGAGTTTGTGGAAGAAATGTGCATGTTGATCCCCGCTTCGCAACGGGTGATCTTGTGCCGCCCGTTGGGGAGTCTTGACGAAGTGCGGCAGGCGCTTAAGTTGCGGCTTGACGCCATTATGGTAGATGACCGCCTATTGCTGGACGTAGCAGGCGCAACGGCATTGCGCGATGCACTCAAAATCCCTCACCCGAAAAAGGATCAAACCTAATATGCAAGCCATTTCCCTTTATCCCATCGGCCACGTTGAAACAGCGTTCCAAGAAGGTGACCCCAACTGGCGCAAAAGTGTCAGCACACTGGTGATTGATCCCGCCTATGCGCGTGGCCTTACCGGGCTAGAAAACTGGTCACATTTGGTCGTGATCTTTTCGATGCACATGACCACCTTCGACGCCGAAACCCACCTCTTGAACCGCCCCGCTGGACGTGACGATATGCCCGAAACCGGCGTATTCGCGCAACGTTCCCACCTTACGCCCAACACGCTTGGGATGACGGTAGTGAAGTTGCTCCGGGTAGAGCATGAACGCTTGACCGTGCAGGGGCTAGACGCGCTGGACGGCACGCCCATATTGGATATCAAGCCCTATGCCCCCGTCTATGACGGCGCAGCAGACCCGCTGGTGCCGGTGTGGTTTTTGCGCTTGATGCAGGGGTAAGGCTGTTGCACGACAGATAGCCAGCCAATCGTATTTTGCCAAAAGCGTAGGGGCGCGGACAGGGCAATCGCGTTCTACATCCGTAGGTTATTATTAAACGATATATGTCTTTGTAGGGGCATGATGCATCATGCCCCATGTGTACCTACTT
>JBMOFU010000549.1:0-2281 GCA_049318725.1 Phototrophicaceae bacterium
AAGATAAGACTGGGTAAAGGTTGAGCAACTTAGTGCGCGCTTGGGCGACATCGAACATCCAGCGGATAGTGGCAGATTGGAGACCATCAAAAACTGGGGGCTAAGTTGGAGACCATCAAAAACTCGGGGCTAAGCATCTGGCTTTTGTGTCTCAGATTCAATGAATCATAGGTTAGTTATCCTCATGCCAATCGAAGGGTGTGCGAAGGAAAATGGGCGTTAGAGGCGTAGAGGTAAGACATGTCAATCCCCTACAGAGCCATTGTGAACCGCGTAGGGGCGACCCTACAAGACGGTGTCATCACGCAACCTTGTTCACGCGCGCTGAAGGCAGCACAACCGACGAACGCGCTGCCAGAAGCACCTGCTCACACCCTGCAAATCCATCCTGCTGATATATATATTTTTGAGGTAAATTATGACTTATCAACCGACGTTTGAATCGCTGCGATCCCATACGCTCCCCACATGGTTCGATGATGCGAAATTAGGCATCATGATCACATGGGGGTTGTACTCTGTCCCGGCATGGGCAGAGGTGTTGGGCGACCTGAACGAAATTGTCGCCCGTGAGGGCTGGAAGGCGCAATTCCTCCACAACCCGTATGCAGAATGGTACTTGAACAGCATCCGCATTGATGGCAGCTCGGCACAAGCCTATCATCGTGCGACCTACGGGGAAAATTTCGCCTATGAGGATTTCGCACCGATCTTCAACCGAGAATGCCAGAAATGGAATCCGTCGGAATGGGGCGACCTGTTCAAACGGGCAGGGGCACGTTATGCGGTCCTGATCACCAAACACTGCGATACTTTCGCCATGTGGAACACCGATTTCGTCACGACTAAAGTACCTCACCCGTATCATGCCAGCCGCGATATTGTCGGTGAGTATTGCAAGGCAATGCGCGATGTCGAGATTGCCCCTGGTCTATACTACTGTGCGGGCATGGATTGGGTTTATAACCCGAAAGTGCTGACCGATTTTCCCGATGTCTTCTCCAACATCCCACAAGATCCGGAATTCGTCGCCCGCTGCCGCGCCCACTGGCATGAACTGATTGACCGCTACCATCCGCCAGTGATGTGGGGCGACATTGGCTACCCGATCGATCCGCTGCTGCCGGATTTGATGGCGTACTACTACAACAATGTTCCAGATGGGGTAATTAACGATCGCTTCGCACAGGTGCTAGGGCAAGAAATGCCGGTCGATGATCAGCTTATCCTGTCACCAGAACCGCCCCATTTCGACTTCCGCACCCCTGAATACACCTCCTATAATCACATTCCACCCCACAAGTGGGAGTCGGTACGCGGGATCGGGCATTCCTTCGGCTACAACATGGTTGAAGATGAAGATGATCACATTGCGCCGGACAAGTTGATCGCGATGTTGGTGGATATTGTCAGCAAAAATGGCAATCTGCTGTTGGGTGTTGGTCCCGCGGCAGATGGTTCGATCCCGCCGCTGCAAGCCGATCGCCTGCTCAAGTTAGGGGCATGGTTGGATAGTAATGGTGATGCAATCTTTGGTACCCGGCCTTACAACACTGCTGAAGGCAACAGCCGCGAAGGATTTCCGATCCGCTTCACCACCAAAGCCGGCGCGCTGTATGCCATTCCACTAGGATCGCCAAGCGGTCAATTAACGCTGGAAGGGGTTCACGCGGCAGACGGTACGCCAGTTACACTGCTAGGACACGATGCCCCGCTGACATGGTCACAAGACAGTGACACGCTGACCATCCAGATGCCGGACAAGCCGCTCGGCTTTGCCCCTGCATTCAAGATCATGCCCGCGTAATCGCCGTTTGTGTGCAGCACCAAGGTAGTGTTTGCCCAGTAGTGCGTTTTGTTGGAAAAACAGCTTGTAGTATTTTGGTCAATAGACATTAAAAAGACGAGAACGCACGCTAAGAAGCTTCAGCTTACAAATCAGCCTGTTGAAAAATGGTATTTGACAGCGGTGTTGAGGTAGACTTCCTTCAGCGCAAACGGAGGAAATGAGAGATGATGGGGATTAAGCCACGCCAGTTCAAAGAACACCCGCGCATCGGCTTGGAGAATTTAGTCCCCGAAAATCACTTCTATCGCCAGCTTGAGGCCAAAGTAAATCTAACCTTTGTACGGGAACTTGTGGCACGCTTTTACAGCCCCTGTGGACGAACATCGATTGACCCGGTGGTGTTCTTCAAACTACAACTCATTATGCTATTCGAAGGAATTCGCTCCGAGCGTCAGTTGATGGAACATGTTCAGGTTAATCTGGCCTTTCGGT
>JBMOFU010000550.1:0-2259 GCA_049318725.1 Phototrophicaceae bacterium
ATCGGCACATGCAAGTGATGCTGCGGACAGGCAAAGCCGATCAATGCGCCGTGAACCTCCACCCGACGCCAATAAGGTGCCGGAGGAGACATCGCAGGAGCGCTGGGCAAAATGAAGCACGGTTGAGGGGCTGGAGCGGTCGCGTGGGTGTAATCGACCACCGGATAATCGGGGGGATCAGTCGTCCACAGCACAGGGGCAGGCATTTCCCGAAGGGGAGTGGGTCGAGATACAGGCTTAGGCTGCTCATGGCGAGTCTGTGCAACGACAGATGGGGCAGGCTTGGGCAAGTCGCGCCCATAACGGTGCGGACGTTTCCAGACATACTCGACCTCGTGGCCGAGATGCAACCAATAGGACGCCAATCGGCGAGACGGTTCGCCGCACATGCCATCCTCCCGTTGTAGCCAGTGGTAGCGCTCGGTGGCTTCAGCCGGGATGTGATGAAGGCTGTTGAAGTGGATCGGCAGCGCTTGGGGCGTATCGTCCAACAGGTCAGCCTCGCGCCAATCACGGTTATAGCGCGAAAGGGTCGCCATATGGGTGCCGAGCAGGTGTGCCAACCAGCGACGGCTGTACTGGGCCGGGCGACGCTTGAAGAGCGCCTCGGCAATCGCCATGCGATAACGTTTGACGTTGCCCAGCGCCTCGGCGGGCAAGGGATCGGGGGCATGGACAACCTCAAGCGAGTAAGCCTGAAGCAACGTCTCCCAGTGCGGCATCCGATAGTACTTTTGCGGGCGTCCGCGATTATTTTTCGGTTTTGCAACATATACCCCCGCAGGGGGGGGGGTTAATGTTTCTGACTTATCAGCATTATAAACCTCTCCCGAAACCTCAACAAAGATGCGAAGCATCCCCGCGGCGCAGGCCGAAAGTGCGCTATTACAGGAGTGTGTTCCGACCCCGACCTGATGACAGGCCGCCACTGCCTGCTTGCGACTGAAGCATTGGCCGGGTTGAATGCCGTTGCATAGCAGGGCATCCAGCACACGCGCCACCGCCAACTGACTGTTTTGTACCAGCGCTTGCCGCAGGTTGGCGGGAAAGCCGCTGATGCCAGCGGGGTCGGTCGCCACCCCGTCGCGGAGCGGATGGGCAAAGGCCGAATCAATGGTTGAGCAGCCTTCGGTGTGGCGTTGGGTGAGCGATTGGCGAGCATGGGTGGGCGCCGCGGGGCTGTGGATAAAGACGCTCAAGAGTTGTTCGGCGACCTGTTCAGCCGTCAAGCCGTGATCGCGCCCCTGACAGGCGGCCTTGAAGAGCGCCTTGTTGCGTCCGCTGTCGAGCGCGCTGAAGTAGATTGGCAAACATTGGTAGGGCGGTTGGGCCGTCGCAGCGGGCGCAGCCGCAGCGCGTTGTGCGGTGAAGCGTGGGCGGGGTTGAGCCGTTGGGGGCGTTGGGGCCGCGGGAATCGCATTAGCGGCAGTGTGAGGGCGCAAGACCGACAGCAGCCCCTCCCATTGGGGGCGGGTAAGCGTAACAATCGGCAGATCGCGTGAAACGCTGTAGCAATGGCCTTTGACGGTTGAGCCAGCGCCGACGACGTAGCTGCCGTTGCCCTGCAGGTCGCCGCCCACGAAGCTGAAGGATGGCACATCCGATTGCGGCGCCCGCAGGTAAATGTGCAAGCCGCGGCGGGTTTGCACGGTGTAGGTACACTCCAGAAATGGGAATTCACGCACCAGAAAACGCAAGGGTGTCAGGTCGTCGAAGTCCAGCACGAAAAGACCGTCGGAGGGGGATCCACACACCACCCCAACGGCGGGGTAGTGGTCGCGGGTGTGGAACCAAGCCTGTTGTTCGGTCGGCGTCGCGGAACGTTGCAAATAGGTGGCCAGCGCAAAGCCGCGCGGCACCTGCTTAGAGGCTAAGGGAATCAGGGCGGCGTCTAGGGTGTTTTGTAAATGACAGAAGTCAGTGAGATTAAAAGTTGACATCATATCCCGCCCAAAAAGGGTTAGGTGTGGGCAGGGGAGTTGGATGTGTGTATAATGACACTATCCAACGACGCTGCCCGCGCCGTAAGTACGATAATTGAATAACCTGTTCGTCAGAAACTGCGCAAAATCTTCTCAGGGATCGGCGCGGTTTTTGATTTAAGTAGAAACAGGTCACAACCACTATCCTACCACAGTTATTTGTATTAAACAAAAGCCAAAAAACACTTAATTTCAAGCTCACACAACTGTTAACGTTGTGTGAGCATCGGCCCATCGGGAGGCGGAGCAACCCCCAAATCAGCCGATGGGCATGGAA
>JBMOFU010000551.1:0-2236 GCA_049318725.1 Phototrophicaceae bacterium
AGTAACTTTGGGCGTACCCCACGCGAGCGTAATTCGACCATGCTGCGTAGCACATCCTCTAGCCCTTTCATGCGGTTGACGAAGCCGAAGAAGGCCATCACCAATTCGTCGGGGGCGGCGCTCACGAAATCACGGGCGTTCTTTTCTGAACTAGCGGCGACAAGGATATTGCTGGCGATGGGGATTAAGGTGGCGCAGCGATGCCCCTGCAACTGTTTATAGTCCTCTTGGTTGGTGGCAACCACCCCCGCAGAGGTGCGGGCAAGGTGCATCACAATCCACTTGCGGAGCGTGTCGCCGGCCTTTGGGAATAAATAGGGGAAGCGTAAATCATGAAACGTGGTCACCACCGGCACACGCGCCTGCCGCAGCGCTTGCGGCAAGAAGTGGATAAACGGGGACATCTTATAGGCGGCGGTCTGGAAGTGCATATTGACGACATCCAGTTGATTTTGGCGCGCCCACCCGTCAATCTCGTGTAGGGTGCTGTAGCCCCAGTGTTTGGCACTGGCGCACAGGTCTACCCCACGCACGACCTCATTGGCCTGTGTGCTGGTGTAAACGCAAACCCGATTGCCCTGCTGTGCCAAGCGCTCTGCAAGGATGCGGGTTTGTGTGCTGATCCCCCCCTGCATGGGTGGATATTCCCCCGTGACCAGACCGATCTTCATTGCTGATTTGCTCCCAAGCCAGATTGGAGTACCTGCTGATACACCTGCATTCGTTCGCGCCGCAGTTGTGGCTTGTGGCGTAGCGCCCAGCGCAACGCCTCTTGCAACCACTGCCACGCAAACATCGCCAGCAAGAACCCCCTCAATAGAACCGCCACTACTATACCGTGATGTTTGCGAAAATATCGAATTTTGCTTTGATTAAACAAAATATGTTTGCGGGCAGAGGCTTGTTCGGTGCTTTTGCCGCCGTGATGGATCACTTGTGCGTCGCCCACATAGGCCACTTGCCAGCCCGCCGATTTTGCCCGCTTGCACCAGTCCAGTTCTTCATAAAACATCACATAGCCGGCATCCAGCCCGCCGATTTGGTCATAGACGGCGCGGCGTGCCAGCAGCGCATGACCTTGTACCCAGTCTACCTCTAGCGTGGCGCGGTCTGGGCTGTCGTTGATGTAGTAGCGGTCAAGCCATGCTTTGGGCGCAAGCGGCTGCAACCAAGTGCTTTCTAAAAAGGCCGTCCACACTTGAGGGAAGCGCCGCCGTGAAGATTGTGTTGTGCCGTCTGTGTTGAGCGTGTGCGGGCCAACAATCCCGACAGTGGGGTGAGCCTCTAGGTAGGCGATCATCTGTTGGAGCATGTTGCCAATGATTTCTGTGTCTGGGTTTAGCAGCAGCACATAACGCCCCTGTGCAACCGCTAACGCAAGGTTGTTGCCGCGTGTAAAGCCGATATTTTCCTGCTGTGCCATCACGCGCACGGTGGGGTATTGCGCTTGGATCATGCTCACGCTGCCATCGGTGCTGGCAGAATCCACCACGATGATTTCTAGCGAAAGATCGTCGCTGCCCTGTAGGATGCTGTCAAGGCATTTCGCCAGCAACGCCTTCACATTCCAGTTGACAATAATGATGGATAGCGTAATCAAGCGGCAGGCTCCTTTGCGTGAAAGCGCATTTTAACCAGAAATTCGCAGAAATCAGCGTGCCGATTTACGTTTGGTCAAGATTTGCGCGGTTGCACTGGGGAATAGGTACAGGTTCAACCCATGAGCGGCAAAGGATCACACCGAGAGCCGAAAGAGGCGCTCGGCGTTTTGTGTGGTCGCGGCAGCCAACTGTTCAACGGAAATTTGGCGTAGGGTGGCAAGCCGTTCCACGATCAACGGAATGTAGGCGGGTTCGTTGCGCGCGCCACGGTGCGGATGGGGGGTGAGGAATGGCCCGTCGGTTTCGACAAGAATGCGGTCGAGCGGGATTTGCGCGGCAATGTGGCGGAGCGAGTCGGCATTTTTATAGGTAATCGGGCCAGTGAAGCCTAAGTAGAATCCAGCGGCGAGGGTGCGCTGTGCAATAGATTCTGGCGCAGAGAACGAGTGCATTACCCCTGTCCGATCTTTGAGTGCAGGGGGCAGGGTCTTTACCCATTGCTCTAAAATCGTCAACACATCTTCGCTGGCGTCGCGGTTGTGGATAATCACCGGAAGCTCAAGCTCGGTGGCTAAGGCAAGTTGTGCCTCAAATGCCTTGAACTGCTGATCTTTGGGCGCACGGTCACGGTAGTA
>JBMOFU010000552.1:0-2232 GCA_049318725.1 Phototrophicaceae bacterium
TTCGGCACGCGCAACGTGTCGTAGATTTCGATGCTGCTGGCGCGCAGATAGTTCGGCGGCACATCATGGTTGCCGACCAACATCACCACTGGCGCTAATCCGGCCAGTTCGATGATGCGGTGGGCAAACTCGCGCTGATAGGTCGGGCTAGGCGTGCGCGTCTTGAAGGCATCCCCGGCAAAGATCACCAAGTCTACGCCGTGCGTGCGGGTATGCTCAATCATCTCGTCCATGCGGCGCAAAAAGTCGCGCAGGCGGCTGCTCAGGCCGGTTTCGGGGTCGGTCTTGCCGTAGTTTTCCATGCCGATGTGGGTGTCGGCAAAGTGTAATACACGGATGGGATCGCTCATGGTTATTTGTCAAGGCTCACGCGATAGTAAATCTCAGTAAAGGGAATCTCAATTTCAACAATGGGGAGTTTGAGATTGGCCTCAATTCCGACTGTATGTTCAAGATACCAGCCCGCCCCTTGCCGCCGAAAGCATTCGACGTGGGCTTCGTCCTGATGCACCAGCAGATACACTTGTAAACTCTGTAGGTCTTGGTAGCGGTGAAATTTCTTGCCTCGGTCGTAGGTTTCTGTATAGGGTGAAAGCACTTCTATGATAATAGTTGGATTTAGCAGGGTATCGGTCACTTCATCCTCGAATTGGGGAGCTTCTGTTATAACACTAAGGTCTGCATGAGTGTAGAACGCTTGCGATGGAACTTTCAGGCGCGTTCCGGTTGTAAAAACCTGTAGCGAGTCAATCCGTGTGCCTAGCCCAACCAACAGGTTACCGTAAATCAGAGCTTCAGAAATCGTTGAACCCATCATTTCCGTTACATGCCCGCCCAGATACTCAAAACGGGCGTCATTGGCACGCTCTAGGGTGAGATATTCTTCAACGGTCATTTGATAGCGACGTAGCGGGATCATAAGCCATTCTCATTCATGCTTGCGGTTCAAGGTCACGCTAAACCATGTACTATTGGAATACAAGATCGGGCGGTCAAGTGCATTTCGCTCCATTTCCTCAAAAATGCGGCGTATCCCTTCCCCTAGTTCCCGCATGTAGAGACTTTCACGCAATACACGCGCAATCAACGGGTTGCGAGATTCATGCGACCCCCGCCGCTCGCGCAAGTCGTCAAGCATGAGCGTCGAAAGCAAACGCCCCGGACTACGCACTTCAAGCCGATCTTCAAAGATGTAAACCTCTATACCGTTCTGTACGCTGTAATCACGATGGGCGATGGCGTTGGTGAGGGATTCACGGCAAGCCGCTTCAGGGTAGATATAGCGCTGCTCAAAACGAGCATCGCTGCTGAACTCCGTTTTGTAAGCCAAATAGGGGCGCAATGCTTCCCAAGAGCGTTCAATCAGCGTCAAAATGTTTCCCCGCACGGATTCATCACTGATGACGTTATACTCATTACCACTTTTAAGCGCGTTACCGTTCACCTTCAAAATACGTACTTCGCTGCGCGGGTGCCAACGGAGCATATCCTTAGCAAATAACAAGAGCGTAGCCCGCCGCAAGCGTAACCCCGCAGGGGAATATTCCGCTAAGCCCACTTGCTGCAAATAAAGCTCAACACTCATCCCCCGAAAGTAACCATCCGCAATGGCTTGCAACAGTGGCAAATCAAGATCAGTTACCCCCGCACCATCCACAAACTGGCGATCATATTCGCGGGAAAGCACCTCTTGCCTTTCCATTTGGATTTGCCGAATATCAAGCGGAACAGTGCTTAAGTCCTTTCGGCGCATACAGCGACCATCCGCCAACTGATAAATTTCTTGTGTGCCTTTTGCGACTTGAAAAAATAAGACTTTGCCGCCCTCAAGATTCAGCGTTGTGGAATAGATCAGCGGCAATTGTGTGCCTGCAAGGGTATGGGTCTGGGTTGCGTTGAGCATCATATCAATCTCTGCTGGGTCGTGCAGGATGCCAGAAACGCGCCCGTCATCCTCTACTCCAATGATCAACTCACCCCCGTCTGCATTGGCAAACGCGACCAATGCCTCTGCGATGTCCTCGCAAATATGAGCAACGCGGCGCGGTTTCTTGTTATCGGGCTTCCCCTCTAATGCACTTTTGAACTCGCGGAAGTGGCTTTCCCCAAGTTGGATTGTATTTTTCACTCGTTCTATCAGTTGCAGGATTTCAGTCATGCTATCGCCTCCGCTGACGTTGCCTATTCTATTATAGCGCAAGCGCCAATGCCGCTAAGGGGTAGCTGAGTGAT
>JBMOFU010000553.1:0-2226 GCA_049318725.1 Phototrophicaceae bacterium
TGAACCGCTTCAATGTACGGGTTGCGAAGCTGTTCGAGCAACATTTTTACCGCCCACTGGCCTTCTTCAAAGCGGCGATACGACACCGAGCTAATGGGCGGGGTGTGCTGGCGAGCAACCTCGGTATCATCGAACGAAACCAGCGAAAGGTCTTTGGGAATTTGCAACCCAAGCCGTTCGATGACGGGTAGAGCCTCTGCGGTGTAGCTGTCGTTGACGAACAATACCCCCGTCACCTCTGGCGCGTGCTGGAGCAGTTGTTCAAGCGCCGCCCCGCCATGCCCCAGTTGAACCCAATGGGGTTTAGGCTGCAAGTCGGCTTCGGCCAAGGCGCGCCGATACCCCTCCACCCGATTATGCACATAATCATAGGCGGCATCGCCCCCTAAAAACCCAACCGCACGATGCCCAAGCTGGATCAAATGCTGTGCGGCTTGATAGGCGTAAATGTCCTCCCGGCGACCCACCCCCGAAACCGCATATTTACCCGGCTCACGCCCCAATACCACACAGGGAATTGCCAAAGCACGCGCCGCTTCAATCAGCGGCTCTTGTTGTTTAGCGCCAAACACAATCACGCCATCTGGCCGTAACGTAGGGTCTGAAAAGTACAGGTGGGCGACATGTTGCGCCGATGCCAGCGGCTCATTAGAAATCAAACGCAGTTCGGCGTGGTAGACCTCTGCCGCAGACTGTATCCCCCGCAGCACTTCGCTAAAGACATAGCTCGAACGCAACACAGGCGGATGCAAAATGACGATAGAAACGGTTGGGTCTGTGGTTCGGTAGGTTGATAACGCGCCTGTGTCTGGCTCTTTCAGGGCATCGGCTTGGCCTTGCCGCTGCTCAAGTTCGGCAATGGCCGAAAGGATCAACTGGCGCATAGCACTAGAAACGCCCGCTTTGTTGTTGAGCGCCAGCGAAACGGTGCTTTTGGATACGCCAACAAATTCAGCAATTTCACGGACGGAGGGCGGCATAAAGAAATTCTCATAAATGGCAACTAGCCAAATATAACAAACTGAGGTTTAATAGTCAAATGAACGCACGAACGAACGAACGCACGGCGATCGAACACTTTGTTATGGCTGTTCCAACCCACCCAAGGAGGTTATAGATCATGGTTGAAATCCATTCTGCACAACTAGACGGTGCAGAGGTGGCATGGTTTGCCCCCATCTGTAGCGATGATTACGAGTATTTAGGTGTGCCAGACAATCGGCTAAAAAGCACCTTTGCACACACGTCTAACATTTTGCTCACCGCCGATCGGCTCGGCTACCGTAACATCCTTTGCCCATCTTCATATCAAGTCGGGCAAGACACCCTCACGTTTGCAAGTGCCGTAGCCCCCCAAACCCAAAATATCAACTTATTAGTGGCAGTACGTTGCGGCGAGTTGCACCCGCCGATGTTGGCGCGCAGCATCGCCACACTTGACCACATTCTAAAAGGCCGTTTAACGATCAACATTATTTCATCAGAAATGCCCGGAGAAACGCTCGATTCACGCGGGCGCTATCAACGATCCCGCGAAGTGATCGAAATCCTCAAACAAGCATGGACGCAAGACCACATTGATTATCAAGGGGAGTTTTATACCCTCCAGTTAGACACCACCGACCCCGTGCGCCCCTATCAACAAAATGGCGGCCCCTTGCTCTACTTTGGGGGATATTCGCCAGAGGGCAAAGATTTATGCGCCCAACACTGCAACGTTTACCTGATGTGGCCTGAAACCGAAGATAAGCTACAAGGCCACATGGAAGATTTAAGCCAGCGCGCAGCAACCTATGGACGTACCTTAGATTACGGCCTGCGCGTTCATATGATCGTCCGTGAAACCGAAGCCCAAGCCCGCGAAGCCGCGCGTAAGTTGGTGTCTAGGCTGGATGACGACTTCGGCGCGCAAATCCGCAACCGCGCCCAAGATGCCAAAACCGTTGGGGTGGCCTTACAAGCCCAAGCCCGTGCAGAAGCCGATGATGAAGGCTATGTTGAAGCCAATATGTGGACAGGGATAGGTCGGGCGCGCTCTGGTTGTGGCGCTGCGCTTGTGGGTGACCCCGACCAAATTCTTGCCAAGATTCAACGGTATATGGCGATGGGCATCCGCGCCTTCATCTTTTCGGGATATCCACACCTAGACGAGTGTGATTTGTTCGGGCGTTATGTGTTGCCACAGCTAAAAACAGCGTCCTTGCCGCAAGCCTACGGGCGTATTCC
>JBMOFU010000554.1:0-2209 GCA_049318725.1 Phototrophicaceae bacterium
CGCTTCTACCGTGAATACTTCCAGTCCCCGCGTGAAGTTGAACTGCACAAAGACCGCCAACGCTGGCACATTGACTACAAAGGGGTGCTGTTCTACGTCAACGTTGACCAAATGCTCAAGCCCAGAACCGAAGACCTGTACATCGAACTCAAGGCGCGCACATGGTCAATCAAGGACGCTGAACAAAAAGCCGACTACATCCGCGAGATGTTGGCGCTAATGGAACTGACTCCCGCCGATGTCGTGCGGCAAGATTACCTTGCCATCACCGGCGTGATGGAATAATGACCGCGCAAAGCCACCCCGCACGGACGCCATCCCGTGCAGGCAGGCGGCGTTTTTGGCAACGGATGACGTTCATCAGTGCGTTGGCGCTTACGCTGTGGGTGTTGGCCTACTTTTTGCCAGCCCCCAGTACGGCCAGCGTCAACGGGCAGATTAGCTACAGCACGGCATGGGAATTCGGCAACGCACAGGCCTTAGACGACGGCACATGGCAAATCACCAGTAATCTGGGGTATCGGGTGCTACTCACGGACGGCTGGATTGTCAACCGTGCCGTCACCAGCGCTGAATGCCCGCATCGGCATTCGCTGTTGTCTTGGATGATTGAATCGTTATTGCCGCAGTCGGTGCAGGCCGGGCATGGCACAGATCAAGACTTGGCGCGGGTTTACGCTGCCTTTGCAGAGTCGTTGACAACGCCTAGCCCGCACGAATGGGGGACGGCCAGCCCCAACGAGCCAACCTACTGTCAGGGGCATTATCTGGTGGCAATTGCCGACGAGAACACCGCCGATGCTCCGCCTGCGCTGCTTGGCAACAGCATCCTGCTAAAGGCCAACATCTTCCCGCCGAATAGCGATACCGCCATCCCGTTCAGCTTTACGACGCATGAGGCGTGGGGCGCGCTACACGACATGACAACGCCTGATGGCACGCCTGTTCACCTAGCCATTGGCACACAAGCCGCTAGTTTGACGGTCATCCGTCGCTTAGATACCCTGTTTGATGACATTGACTTTAACGCTTACCCCGCGGGAACCCTCAGCGACACCGACCTTGCCCGCGCATTACTCCGCAACCTGACGGGTGACACACAGGTAATGGTCACGGAGGGCAAAACCCACGTCCGCCAATAGTATCGGCGGACGTGGTCACGTCCCTACAAGGTCATGGATTGTAGGGGCGACCCCTGTGTCGCCTGTAAAACGGTATTTAACAGTCACACACGCCCGCCTTTAGTCGTGGGGAGCGTTACGCCGCTTGTACTGTATTGGCCGCAGGCGTATGCACGCTACGGATTAAGCGCAATACAGCAAAGGCCACAATCAGCACCACTGCTGCTAAGGCAGCATAGCCGGCAACTGCCGCACGCGGACTATTGCCAACATACACGCCCACAAACGCCCAGATCAACACCGCAGTATAGGCCACTGTGCCGTGATTCCCCGCGCTTAAGAAGATCATCCCGCCAGCAATCAGCACCGTTACCGCCTGCAAGATCGCTGACCACACCGCCCCACTGATCCCCAAGAACGCCGTCGGCTGACCGAGCGTCATCAAGGCGATGATCGCGTTAAGTACCGTCGCCGCTGTGATCCATGCAAAATAGCCGCTAAATGGCACTTGGACAAGCCAACGGTCAGCGCGGGTGAGGGAGCCTTCTAGTTGGCGCAGTCGGACGAAAATCGTTGCCAACCCGACCAACATCAAGGCAATCACCACCAGCGCGGGTAAAATGTTAGCAGCAGACGGGTTTGCCCCCAGTATGATAAAGATCGGCGTCCAGATGGCATTACCAAAGGCCACCGCAGCGGCTATCCAACCCACACGGCGGTGAACTTCGCGGGTGGTTTGGCCGGGTAGCGCCTGATAGATGGCATAGGCCGTCAGCCCAAAGTAGATCGGCCCCCACACGGCAAAGGTATAGCCTGCGGGAATGAAGTAGGTGAAAAATTTGTCAGACACACTACCTACATCAATGAAACCGAGCGCACCAGCGCCGCCGATCCCGTTGGTGATAAGTTGCAATACCGCAAAAACAATGTTCAAGGTTTGACGTGTACGGTCGCGCATATTTGGCTACTCCTGCGTTAAAAAAAGCAACGATACGGTTATCGTATCAGCAGAAGATAAGCGAGAGCTAAGTAGGTGTCTAGCAGCAAGTAACTACAGTGACGAGTGACGAGTGACGAGTGACGAGTGA
>JBMOFU010000555.1:0-2205 GCA_049318725.1 Phototrophicaceae bacterium
TCACAATGCGGTCGGGATCGTTGCCGACGTTCAACGTTTGGATCAACACCAGCGAACGGGCGGCGAGCAACATCGCTTCATAGGCTTTTTGGTCGGCCAACACGAAATTCTTTTCGTCCAGTGCAATCAAGGCGTTGAAGTGTTCGGCTTCGGCTTTGGTGATCTGCATCGAAAACAGCGAAACCACTTCGCCCGCGCACTCGCCCACGCCAATGTCTTGGATGCCGTACTCGCGGCTGTCGCCCCAGTCACGGTAGTAGCTGGCGTCTTCTTCATACTCTGGGATGGCCGTAAACGGATCAATCATGTCTTTGACGGCCTTCTTGCCCAAACGCTGAATCCATGCTTGGAAGGTTTCATTGCGTTCACGCTGTTCAACATAATGGTTCACCAGCGCGTCTACAAAGTCTGGCACAGACTTAGACGGAATCGCGCCGACGGCCAAGCCATAGCTGCCCGCGTTGTCGTTCCACTTGCCGCCCAATACCACTTGGAAGTGTGGCACTTTGTAGTTCCCCTTGCGGCGGCTGTTGCCGAAGAAGCCAATATCGGCCACATGATGTTGCCCGCACGAGTTAAAGCATCCGCTGATTTTAATCTTGAGTTGCTTAATCGCCTCTGGCAAGCTGGCACTCTTTGCGCCCAAACGGGTGCGGAGTTCGCCCGCCAGCCCGCGTGAGGAAGCAATCCCTAGCTTGCAGGTGTCGGTGCCGGGGCATGAGGTAATATCCACAATCGTGCCTGCGCCGGCGTCGGCAAGGCCAATGGCGGCCAAGTCGGTATAGAGTGCGGGCAGGTCGGCTTCAGACACCCAGCGCAACACCAAATTCTGCTCCACAGTGGTGCGGACGTGATCGCCCACGTATTTGCGGGCAAGGTCTGCGAGTTGGAAGGTCTGGCGGGTGGTGATGTCTCCCAATGGCAGGTTGATCGTCACCACCACGTAGCCGCGTTGCCGCTGGTGATAGATGTTGGTGGCGTACCACTCGTTAAAGCCGTCGGGCAAGGCTGCACCATTCAAGGCCAGAGCGGGCTTGAGCGGCGTTTCGTCGGTGATGGTCAGGTCGTCAAGGTAGGCCGTCCAGCGCTCATCTACCGGCAAGGCGGCAAGTTCTGCATCCACCAGCTTCTTGAACTCGTCAATGCCCAACTGATCTACCAAGAACTTGATGCGGGCGCGGTTGCGGTTCTTCTTTTCGCCCAATTTGGCAAACACCCGTGAAACCGCCTGCGAAAGCGGCATGATTTCGCCTTCGGGCGTGAACTCGCTCAAAATCTTGGCTTGGAACGGCGCGGTTCCCAGTCCGCCGCCGACGTAGACCTTAAAGCCGCGTTGTTCTACGCCGTCTACAGTACGGACTTGTGCCAGCAGCCCCAAGTCGTGCATCTTGACTAAGCCGCAAGCGTGATCCTCACAGCCGGAAAACGCAATTTTGAACTTGCGCCCAAAGTCTTGCACATCGTCGTGACCGAGCAGGTAATCTGCCAACGCCTTAGAGTATGGCGTTACGTCAAACGCTTGATCGCGGCAGACGCCCGCCAACGGGCAAGCGGTCACATTCCGCACGGAGTTACCGCACGCTTCGCGGCTGGTGATCCCCACCGCAGCAAGGCGGCGCATCAGGTCGGGCGTGTCTTCAATGTGGACAAAGTGCAGTTGAATATCTTGGCGGGTGGTGACGTGTAAAATGCCGTCGGCATACTCGTCGGCAGTGGCGGCCAACGCTTCCATCTGTTCGGGCGTGAGGCCGCCAAACGGCAGCTTGATCCGCACCATGCCGGGCGCGTCCCAATAGGTTTCTGGCCCTTTGGTCAGGTCGCCCGCCGGGAAGCGTAACTGGCGCGTTTCGATCCCGTCATGCCGTTGGCCGTTGTCGTAACGTTGGCCGTAAATCCCGCGCCGCAAACGGGTTTCGGCAAAGACTTTTTCATCAAGGCGGTCTTGCTGCCGCAAGGTCATCTGGTTCTCGAACTGGTCAATTTCCCCTGCCAGCCCGCTTTCCATCTGGTCGTGTAGCAGGTCTTTCCATGTGTGGGTTGTGCGAATACTCATTAAAACAAGCTCCTAAAAAGGGTTTGTGGTTTGACATAAATTGAACCCCTCCCTAAATCCCTCCCCCTACAGGAGAGGGACTTGCGATTCCCCTGTATTCACGGAGGATTGCTCCCTTTCTCCCGTTGGGGGAAAGGGTTGGGGATAGGGGT
>JBMOFU010000556.1:0-2194 GCA_049318725.1 Phototrophicaceae bacterium
GTGGCCTGCCTCATCCGCCGAGATACCGTCCGCTAGGCTGCGGTTTTTTGCTGGGGTGCCAACGCCCCTGCAAAGGCGATCATCGCCAGCATCAACACCAACACCAGCCCGAACGCCCCGCGCAGGGTGATCGCTTCTGCGACAAAGCCGAGCAACGGCGGCCCGGCAAGGAAGGCGCTGTAGGCCAGCGTCGCCACGCCCGCGATCCCCTGACTGGGGTTGACGCCCGGACGGTTGCCCGCCGCGCTAAACGCCAACGGGATCACGGTTGCAACGCCAATCCCGACCAGCGCAAAGCCGATCAACACCGGCACCAGCGTGGGTAGCACAATCGCCAGCAACAGCCCTGCTGACGCTAATACCCCGCCTGCACGCACGACATTGACAGCCCCCAAGCGGGAGGCCACCCAGTCCCCCAAAAAGCGCCCAATAGACATCAATGCAGAGTAAGCAATCAGGCCGTAGCTCCACTGTGCGGGCGGAGCCTGCACAATGTCGCGCATGTAGACGCCCGTCCAGTCGGCCATGGCGCCTTCCCCCACTGCTGAACAAAACGCCACCACGCCGAGCATCCATATGCCACGCGGCGGCAGGGAAAACGGCGCGCTGCGGTTGGCTTGATCTTGCTCACCGTCAACGGCGATTAACGCCAACAAAGACGGAATCACGATGATCCACGCAATGACCGCGCCCACGAGGATACTTTGCAACAGGCTGAAGTCCCATGCGATCATGCGGCTGCCTAAAAAGCCGCCGGACAAAAAGCCGATGCTCCACATGCCGTGAAACGACGACATAATCTGCCGCCCAGATTGCCGCTCTAGCCCCGACCCTTGCGCGTTCATTGCTACATCCATGGTACTCATCACCATGCCGAAGCCGAACAGCGCAATCCACAGGGCGAAGGCGGTTTGCGTGAACGGGACGATCAAGAGCATGGCGGGATACAACAACGCGGTGAGCATCGCCACCCGCCGGCTGCTAAAGCGGCCAATAAATCCGCTGGCTAACGGCAACGCGGTCAGCACGCCCGCAGAAATGCCTAACAGGATGATCCCTAGCGCTTGATCGTTGAGCGCCAGCCGCAATTGTACTTGCGGGATTCGGCTCGCCCAAAGCGCGAACATCATCCCATTGACAAAAAACAGCCCGGCAATGGCTGCGCGGCTGCGCCAAAAATCTTGTACGGCGATGGGTTTTAGTGTGGCTTGCATAAACGTGAACCTGCCTGTGATGGTCTGTGATAGCCTGTAATGGCCTATGATGGATAGAGGGTGACATCGGTGTGTAGGGGGGATGATAGTGCATTCCCCTACAGGCGGCAACCCAGACCCTATAGCCCTCATATCATCCCCGCATTTAATGCAATTCCCCAAATTCCCCTATTTCAATCTCTTGACAGTGTTTAACTTACACTGTATAGTAAACAGTGTAAGTTAAACAGCGTTAAGGATGAAACCCATGCCACGCCACCGCCAAGAGTCCGTCACTGAGGCCACCCGCACCACCATTAAGGACATCGCCCGCCGCCTGATGGCCGAACAGGGGACGGGTGGCTTGAGCCTGCGCGCCATTGCGCGTGAAATGGACGTGACCGCGCCCGCCCTTTATACCTACTTTTCGTCGCTGGACGACCTCATCACCGCGCTGATTGTAGACGCCTTTTACGGGCATACCGCCTATGTGCAGGCAACCATGCACACCGCCGCTGAACAGGGGAAGCCTCACCTTGAGCAGCTATTCGACGGGATTTTGGCCTACCGGGAATGGGCGGTGAAGTACACCACAGACTTTCAGTTGATCTACGGCAACCCGATCCCCGGCTATCACGCGCCCGATGATGTGACGACCCCTGCCGCTGCTTCGATGGGGCAAGTGTTGGTCTACAAAATTGTAGACGCCTTTCACGCGGGGGAAATCACCCCGAATGAGCGTTTGCACCTGCCAGACACGGTGAGAGACCATATCGTGCTGCGCTTTTTGCCCGCTGACGATGAAATTTTGGTGCAGGCCTTCGCAGTGTTTATTCATCTTGCCATTGTCATTCACGGCATGACGATGCTTGAAATTCACGGGCATCTAGCGCCGATTGTCGGTGACCTAGAGGCGTTCTATCGCGCTCATCTGCGCCAGACGTTTGATAGTACAGTAAATACAGTGATGAGTGATGAGTGATGAGTGATGAGTGATGAGT
>JBMOFU010000557.1:0-2190 GCA_049318725.1 Phototrophicaceae bacterium
TTGAAGGGCATGTCGAACATCAAGTCGTTGAACTCGTTGCCCAGTTCTTGCATCACGGAATAGTCTACGTCGCGCAATTCAGACATATCCATGCCCCACACCTGATCGAACGCGGCTTTGGTGGCCTGTTCAAGCCGTTCCAGGTTAGCGCCGGGGAGCAGTAAATCAAGTTCGGCATAGCTCTGGATCAACCGTTTGGCGTCACGGCTGACGACGGCAATCAGCGTGTTGACCATGCCATCTACGATTTGTTGAGTCAACTTGCCGGTCATGCCAAAGTCAATGTAGATCAAGTAAAACGGGCGGCCTTCTGGCGGGAGCGGTTTGCTCTCATCGTAAGGCAACGGATAGATGAAGATGTTGCCGGGGTGCGGGTCTGCATGGAAGTAGCGCTCATCAAAGACCTGCCGCAGGTAACTGTTCATCAAGCGCCGTGCGACTTCGCTGCGTTTGATGCCTGCCGCCTCCATACGGTCATAATCGCTGAGTTTGATGGAGGTCACATCCTCTAGCATCAACACGCGGTCACTGGAGTAAGCTTCATACACCGTAGGAATGTAAACGCCCAGATCGTTGCGGAAGATGCGCGCAAAGGCTAAGGCATTTTCTGCCTCATGAACGTAAGAGACTTCTTCCCACAGCACGCGCCCGAACTCTTCCGTGACTTCTACGGCGTTGACGCGCTTAGAGATGAACTTGAAGCGATTGGCAACCCGTGAAACGACCAACAGCGCGGCCATATCGGTTTCGATGATGCTGATAATGCCCGGACGCTGGACTTTCATCACCACGCGGTCGCCATTTTTCAGTTGCCCGCGATGCACTTGCCCTAGCGAAGCGGCTGCAATCGGTTCGATGTTGAGCCAACGGAAGTGCTTCTGGTAATCGTCGCCCAGTTCTTCTTTCAGCACTCTTTCGACATCTGCAAACGGGATGGACGGGATTTCGTCCTGTAGCCCGGCCAGTTCCATGATGATTTCTTCGGGGAAGATGTCCGCACGGGTTGAAATAAACTGCCCAGCTTTAATGAATACCCCACCCAACCGTGCCGCAAAATCGCGGAACTCACGGGCATATTGCTTCCAGCGGGCGATGTTGTGCTGACGTACGAACGCTTCACCGCGTATGCGCTTGACAATCCATTCCCAGAACAGAATCCGCAGCAACAGGCGCGTTGCCCATAACAGCGTGCGCGTGTAGCGGATTTGCATCCGCAGTGAGCGGCGGCTCCCGCTGGAATAGCGCAGGTGTGGCGGAACATCCGCTTGCGGGCGCGGCTTAAGGGTCGGCGGTGGAGGGATTTCCTCCACTTCCTCAATAGCGACCACACGCGCTGGCGCTACGGGCGGTTGGGGGGCGGTTTCATCAAGCAGCACCCGCACCCCATGCCCGTTTTGATCCGGTTCAGCGCTATATTTGGCCTCACGCGGGGTTTGAAGGGAATCAAGCACTGGCGTTGGCGGTGAATCTGATGTTAAGGGTTGATTGGTCGAATTTGGCATCGGCAATTTCCAAGTTCCATAGCGCGTGGGGCAGGACGATATTCCGGCGATAAGGCCCAACGCGGAGCGTGATCTCGTCGCGGGAACGATAAAGGTCGAGGTCGTCTTTTTGGGCGAACGGCAACGGAACCGACAACCGATAGGTTCCGTCCGGATCGGTGGTAATTTGATGGGTGTGGCCGCTGAACAGCTTTTGCGCGGGACTGGTGTCTTTATAGAGCGCATCAGCCAAGCGCCGAAGCGATTCTAGCCCGCCGACTTCATCGCCAAACATCGGCGCGGTGAGCAGGGGCAGTTCGCCAAACGCTTCGTGGATGAAGCGCATATTTTCTACTTGCTTGAGCTTGCGGCTGGCAAAGTAGGGGTCGGTGACTTCATCGGGAATGATGCGGTTGCAGATGATCGCGTCGGTGGCGTAGCCATACAGGTTCAGGTAAGTATACGTCCGTTGCGTCTCTTTGATGACCATCATCTCTGGGTTGACGACCAACCGCACAGAGGCGATTTCTGGGTCGGCCAACAGGCGGCGCACTTTATCCAGTGTGTTGAATAGCTCGTTGACTTGTTCCCATGCGTCATCGGCGGGGATGTCATCTTTACCGCGAATCAAACGCCCAATCGGGCGTAGCACCCGCGCTGCGCCGCGTGTGAGGCTCAACATCCGCTCAAACCACCAGCGGGTGACATC
>JBMOFU010000558.1:0-2184 GCA_049318725.1 Phototrophicaceae bacterium
GGACTTCGCCCATTTCGTAGCGCTGGAGTTGCTCCAACGGGATTTTTGCATCATCGGCCACTTGCTCTACAGATAGCCCTGCATCTTGCCGCGCTTGGCGGAGCATCACGCCAATCATGCGGTTGCGTAGGCGGATGTACTCATCCTCTGGGTGATTATTGTCGTCATAGGTGTCTTTGAGCGTATTTTGCCCCCAAAAGTGGCTGACGGGGATGCCAAAGTAAAACGCCAGAATTTCCAGCTGCGGCAAAGAAGGGGCAGTATCGCCAAATTCCCAGCTTTCAAACTCTGCTGGGCTGACGTTGAGGATGCGCGCGGCCTCTTCTACGGTGCGGACGGCGTTTAAGCGGGCGTCTGCAATCAAGACGCCGAGCATCTTTGCCCGCAGGCGGTAAAATTCGGTGAGGTCAAGTTCCTTTTTAGCGGCAGGTTGGCCGCCGGGCAAGGCCTTTTTGAGGCGGCTACTCACATCCGAGAGGCTCATTGGGGAGTTCCTCGCAATTCAATCAGTTAAAAGAACGTCTGTCGCCATTATAGAGGCGGTTGTGGCTTTGGGCAAATAGCAGGATCACGAATCGCACATAGCCAAATCGTTTAGGTTGCCACTAAAATCTACACTATCCTTTGAGAGTAGTTACCGAACAGGGTATCTTTAGCATGACTAAACGGGAAAAGTTAAGAAATAAGATACGAAATAACCCTAAATCGGTAAGGTTTTCTGAACTTGAAGGCTTACTGCTGCAATTTGGTTTTGAGCTTGTGCGGATCAAGGGTAGCCACCACTTTTTTGAACGCACACAAGGATTACACCGAGATATTGTCGTTGTGCCTGTTCATGGAAATCATGTTAAGCCAGTCTATGTGAAGGATATCCTTGAGATTTTGGACTCGTTAGCAGTGAACGATGTGGACAGTGAAAAGGATATAAGCGAAGATGACTGAGTATAAGCCCCTAAGCTACTATGTGACACTTCCCTACACCATAGAGGTGATTAAAGATCACGAAGCAGGCGGATATGTGGCGCGGGTCAAGGAATTGAAGGGGTGTTTGACACAAGCTGAAACGTGGGAAGCGCTTGAAGATCAGGTTGCTGAAGCCATTGAGGGTTGGCTAGAGGTTGCCATTGAATATGGTCATCCCATCCCAGAGCCTATCGGTATGTTTGCATCCTAACATGGCTAGCTCGTCTTTCTCACAGCATTCTAGTCCGCGATTCCCGATTGCTGCCCTGACGGTATTGCTCATCGCCTTTGCGCTGTGGGTCTTTGGCCTAAATTGGCTACATATGCGCGAAGATGAACACTTGGTCTACGTACATACCAGCGGAACCCTGTTTGAGACGGTTCAGCAGCAAGCATGGCGCGATGTGCAAGCTCCCACATGGCATTCGTTCTTTTGGGCGTGGCGCCGCCTCACGGGGGATAGTGAATTCAGCGGGCGCTATCAAGGCGTGCTGTGGAGTATGCTCACGCTCTCTGCGGTGTATTGGCTGATGCTACGCTGGTTCCGTGCGCCGCGCTTCGGCTTGTTTTCGATATTGATTTTAGCCACCAGTACCTACTTCTTCCGCTATGGGTTTGAAATCCGCCCGTACCCAGTGGTATTGCTATCTGCGGTGCTGTCTATGGGGATGTTTGCCCGCTGGGTACGGCTCAAAACGTGGCGGACAGCCCTTGCTTATGGCCTGACGTTGGCGTTGATGGCCTACATCCACTATTTCATGGCTTTCTTGGTCGTGATGCAAGGGGTTGCCTTTGCCGTGACGCGGCCAATCCGCCGCCAATGGGTGCAGGCAATCGGGGCGGTTGGGCTGGCGCTATTGATCTGGCTGCCGTGGTTGCCAACGATGATCGGCCAAGTGCTAAAGCTCCGCGAGATTGACGGCGGTAGCTTTGGCATTGCATCAACGGCGTACCCCACCGACTGGACAAATATTCAGATTTGGGTCACGTTGGCAACGCAAGGATTGCCTGTGCTTGTTGCCGCAACCCTCCTATTGGGGGTGTTTATCGTGCGGCGCTGGCACTACGGATTATTGCTCTTGTGGGGCTTGGGCGTGCCGACTTTGGCCTTCACGGTGAATTTATTCGCCAACGTCTACGAGCCGCGCTATATCGTTTATTCCAGCGTGGGGATTGCGTTGGCATTAGGCGCAACACTGGCCGCTATCCCGAATCGTTGGT
>JBMOFU010000559.1:0-2184 GCA_049318725.1 Phototrophicaceae bacterium
CACTATACGCTGTGATCTGGGGATAGGTTGCATCCGTTTTGCGTTGCATTTGTCACCGGCCACTTCTATAATCCTGCCACCTATTCCCACCATAAGATAAGCCAAAGCCAAACTCATGAAATTCGCCCCTTCCAAGTTGGTACAGCCGCTCACGTTGGCTGGCCTGTCATTGAGTTTGATCCCCATCGTTCAATTGTGGCTTTACATCCAAACCTATGCCGCAAATGTTGTTCGTTGGGACGACGCCTTTCGCTCTATGAATATTGCGCTGGCGGTCAAGGTGGGTACGTTCTCTTGGGGGCAACTCACGCAGGCGGTGTTGGGGCAGGTCTCGATCCCGACCTATAGTATTGTGGCACTGCTGACGATCACGACAGGCTGGAATGTATTCCTTGAGAGTGCCATTGGTTTTGCGCTGATGGTGGGGGTATTCCTGTTGTTGTTGATCTTGTTGTGGCATACAGATCAACGCTTGTTAGCGGTGGCGGCCTTGCCAACAGCGGTTATTCTATTTACCCCTCAGCAAAGTTCGATGTGGGTTGTGGGCTATACGGTTTTGAGCTTTGGGTTTGTCGGCCTATTTATCTTTGGGGCGTTGAGCTTGCTTGTGTTAAAACCGAATCCCCCTTTTTCGTTGGCAGGCGCGATTGTGCTGGCGGTTGTGGCAACTTTCTCGCATGGGCAGGGGGTAACGGTGTGGCCGTTGATGATCTTGGCGCTTTGGCTCAACGGGACTCGCCGCATTTGGCCGTATGTGTGGGTGATTGTTGTGGGTGGGTTGGCGTTTGGGGGCTACCTATGGCTGATACGCGGCGGGGATAGCCTAGCACTGACGTTTGATTTGCCACGCATGGCGCGCTATGCCTTCGCCTTTTTGGGGAACAGCGCCGATACACGCGAAGAAGGCAATGCGATTGTCGCCGGGCAGTGGGGGCTGGCGTTGATGGTCGCTAACTTGTGGGTCATCTATCGTAGCGGGCAATATCGGCGCTTCTTCCAAGTGTGGTTGCCGATTATCGGGTATAGCCTGCTATGTACCGTGTTAGTGACACTCACACGCTTTGACAGCGGAGAAAGCCCGCTTACGGGTCGTTACGCGGCCATGAGCGCCTACTTTTGGATTGGGTTAGTGATTAGCAGCGTTCTCGTGATTTGGTTGGCACAAGAACGTCCTAGTGGGTTGCGGTATGGCGTGGTGTTAGTGAACCTTGGTTTATGGGTTTTTTGGGGTGGGGTTCACCTGCAAGGGGTAAACGCCAATGCAGGCCGCGTGCTGGAACAGGTACGTTTTTTGAATGAACGCTGTGACCGCCAATTTATCTTCGTGCAAGATGTCCCTCAAATTGATGAGCAACCTTGCGTCATCTGGCATCGTGGCGAAACTAACTTGATGGCCTACCATGAGTTGACTACGTTTTATCATATGCCCAAGCACAATATCCTTGCAGATTACACGCTTGAAGATGCGCTGATTGTGGTAGAAGGTGCAGACGTGTGGGGGAATTTGCAAACGCAAAAATGGCTATTGGATGATCTGCCGACAGGGGATGTCCTCCATCATGTGACTGACCTCAGCCAACTCAATCAACTTCCCCCTGAATTTGTGGCGTTGGCAGACTGGACGGACGATACAAACACAATTCAAACACGATTAGAGGATTATGCTTATATCTGGCACATTCGTCTGTCCACTGTTGAGGAATCCCCCTTTTGGGCAACACTGCTTGAGGCAGGCTATTTGCCGACCCGTTTCACCTATCGCACCGCAGAGGGCGTGGCCTTTGTGGTGACGAATTACCGCAACATCAATACCTTAACCGATGTGAACATTCAGTTTGGCGATGACATCCATCTTGTGGGGTGGAATGCAGGCGAATTTACGGTTGCCCCCTGTGAGAGCATTACCGTCGGTAGCTTATGGGAAACCGATACCCCGCTGGCAGACGGTTACAGCGCCACACTCACGCTAGACCGTATTACTGGGGTTGGCGCTTGGGATTTTGAAACGCTGGTGCGGCGCGATACGGGTTTGGGGATTGCGCCTTCTGAAACATGGCAAGTCGGCCAACGCTATTTCGATGAACGTACCATTGATATTCCGTGTGATGTGCCGAATGGCGACTATATGTTACAGATGGGGGTTTACAATTATCGGGATGCAACCCGCTTGCCAATCACCGTAGT
>JBMOFU010000560.1:0-2178 GCA_049318725.1 Phototrophicaceae bacterium
ATGCCTGCTTTGCCCTGCGCGAGATGGGCTATGAGGCCATCATGGTCAATTGCAACCCAGAAACCGTCAGCACCGACTACGACACCGCAGACCGCCTCTACTTTGAGCCGCTCACGGCAGAAGATGTGCTGAACATCATTGACCGCGAACAGCCCGACGGCGTATTGGTGCAGTTCGGCGGGCAAACCCCGCTCAATATCGCCCATGCATTGGCCGAAGCGGGCGCGCCGATTTGGGGAACCTCTGTAGACGCGATTGACCTTGCCGAAGACCGCGAGCGCTTTAACGCGCTGATGCAGTCGCTCAATATCGAACAGCCCGCCGGGACGACGGCCACGACCCGCGACGGCGTGATGGCCGCTGCCCAACAGATCGGCTATCCGGTGCTAGTGCGCCCAAGCTATGTACTCGGTGGGCGCGGCATGGCAATCGTCTTTGACCCTACACAACTGGGCGCGTGGCTAGACAAACACATCGAATTCAGCGGCACGCCGATCCTTGTAGATCGCTTTTTGGATGATGCCTTTGAAGTGGACGTAGACGCGCTGTGTGACGGGCAACAGGTCGTCATCGGCGGGATTATGCAGCACATCGAACAGGCTGGCATCCACAGCGGTGATTCGGCTTGTGTGTTGCCCCCGTACAAGATCGGTATGTATCACATTGAAATCATCCGCGAATATACCCAACGGATCGGTAAAGCGTTGGGCGTGCGCGGCTTGTTCAACATCCAATTTGCCATTCAAGATGATGTCGTCTACGTGCTAGAAGTCAACCCGCGTGCCAGCCGTACCGTGCCGTTCGTCAGTAAGGCGACTGGTGTTCCGTTGGCAAAATACGCCACGATGATTAGCAGCGGCATCTCTTTGGCAGAAATTGGCTTCACGCAAGAGCCGCCTGTGAAGGGCTTCTTCGTCAAAGAGGCTGTGATGCCGTTCGTCAAGTTCCCCGGCGTAGACGCCCGCTTAGGGCCAGAAATGCGCTCTACGGGGGAAGTGATGGGTCACGCGACCAACTTCGGCCACGCCTTCGCTAAAGCAGAAATCGCCGCGTTTACGCCGCTCCCCAAGCAGGGGCATATCTTTATCAGCGTCAACGATCAAGACAAGGCCAGCGTGATGAAGATCGCCCGTGATTTGCAGCATATGGGCGGCTTTACCTTCGTCGCCACGTCTGGGACGGCCAACGCGCTGGAACTGGTGGGGATTACTGTCGAAACGGTGAAGAAGATCAGCGAAGGCTCCCCCAACACGCTCGACTTGCTGCGCGACGGCAAGCTAGATTTAATCATCAACACGCCGTTGGGCGGCCAAGCCCATGATGAAGGGATGCTGATCCGTTCTATGGCGCAACAGGCGGGCGTGCCGCTCATCACGACGATGAGCGCCGCCGTTGCCGCTGTGCAGGGGATTCGGGCGCTGCGTAAAGACCCGTTCACCGTAGAGAGCTTGCAGCTACATCATCACATTACCTAAAGTAACGGTTATATAGTGTACGGGATTAAATTAGCCCCTATACTATATAACCTGCTTTATCCCGATAATTACCAGATATTATGATTACTGCATCTAAAAGCCACCAGATACCAAAACCACCAGCTGTTAGAAGTTGAAGAATACCTATTCCGATATATCCTGTATAAAAACGGTGGAAGCCAAAAAAACCGAAGAAAAGGCAAATCAAAAAGACAACCCCCCGATTGTACTTTGATTTACCTGTTAAATTGACATTGCCCCCTACTGAAGCAACAGCATTAACTGTCGGATTTGCGGTTGCAGTGCTATTATTTGCGTTAACGATATTAATAATCGGTTTTTCCTTTGATTGACGCATTTCAGACATTAACATCTGATTTTGTTGCAGCATTTGCTGCATTAGTAATTGACCATTATCTATACTGACTTCCTTTGGGGTGACTTTATTTTGTGCTTTCTCATTAGCATCTGCAATCTCACGCTCAAATGTACGAAGCTGAAGTTTGGCTTTAGTGTTACTTGGGTCAATCACTAATATATCCTGTAGAGTTTCAATAGCGATTTGCTTGTTTGTTGTGACTTGTGCATATAGTAATAATGCCTCAACGTTATTCGGATTTACTTTCAATAGCTGTCTAATGTAGGGAACCGCCTCACTTTCCCGGTCTTCATCAATAAGCTGGTTTATCTTGGATAGAAGATC
>JBMOFU010000561.1:0-2156 GCA_049318725.1 Phototrophicaceae bacterium
CCCGTACTGCTGTTGGATGAACCCACCTCGGCAATGGATCCGCAGAGCGCCAAGCAAGTGCGCGACGCGATTTTGCAACTGCGCGATGAAGACAAGCGGACGATCTTGATTACCACCCACAATTTGCCCGAGGCGCAACTGCTGGCTGACCGTATGGCAATTATTCGCGGCGGGCGGATCATTGCCGATGGTTCGTTTGAGGAGCTTTCTCGCACGTTTGTGGGGGTGCCGCTGATGGAAGTGCGCGTCAACGGCGAAATCAACGGGGTCGAAAAAGACCTTGCGGGCATGGTCACAGTGGAAAACAGCGGGATTAATTGGCTACGCTACCGTGTGAATGACCCCTATACGACCAACCCGCAGGTCATCCGTAAGCTGACCGAACTGGGTAAAGCCGTCGTGACCTTAGCACCCGTGTCACAATCGCTAGAAGATGTTTACCTCAAGGCCGTACAGGAGGATGAATCACAACATGGCTCAATCAACCGCTAACCTCAATACTGTTCCAACGCAGGCGGAAGCCACCCCCGCAGGCGAAAAATACACATGGCGCACGATGATGGGCAACGCGCTGATTATCACCCGCCGCGAAGTGGTCGAGAGCTTTTTCGACTGGCGCATCATTGCCCCGATCATCGTCTTGACGTTTGTCTTTCCGTTTTTGGCGACCATCTTGGCCGAGAGCTTTATTGACTGGTTGTTGACCTATAACACTGACTTTGTGTTGATCGGTGAACGTTCGATCCCGTTCTTGCTGATGATCGTCGGGTTCTTCCCGATTTCGATTTCATTGGTGATTGCCCTAGAAACGTTCGTGGGGGAAAAAGAACGGCGCAGCCTAGAGCCACTACTCTCTACCCCGTTGACCAACACTGAACTGTATGTGGGCAAAACGCTGGCGGCGATGATCCCGCCGTTGGTTGCCAGCTATGGCGGGATGTCCGTTTACCTGTTGCCGTTGTTGTTCGGCGAGCTTGCATGGCGGCCACAGCCGATGCTCATTGTGCAAATCTTCGTGTTGACGACGGTGCAGGCGTTGGTGATGGTCACGGGGGCGGTAGTCGTCTCTAGTCAAGCGACATCCACACGGGCGGCCAACCTGTTGGCAAGCTTTGTGATTATCCCCATGTCGCTGATTATCCAAGCCGAAGCGTTTATCATGTTCATTGCGCCTGATGCTGAATCGCCGTATGGCCTGTTCAGCATTTGGTTGATTATCCTTGGCATGAGCTGCGTCACGGTGTTGTTCCTGCGCGTGGGCAATTCGATCTTCAACCGCGAAGAACTGTTAGGGCGCACGGTAGATGAGTTTAACATCCGCAACATTCTGCGCCGTATGGGGCAGAGCTTTATCTCAGTGGACGACAAGTTCACGCCCGCCCGTAACCTGATACACTGGTATCAGCAGGGGGTGGGTGGGGCATTGCGGCACTTGGGCGCGGCCTTCTGGATTACCGTGATTTGGGTGATTCTCATGACGGCGGGCGGCTATATCGCTGGGCAGTTGCCGCGCTATCAGTTCCCGCTCTCGATTGACCCCGCCGCGCTCACCCCTAATGAATCGGTGGGGGTGTCTTTGGATACGTTTGCCGCCATCCGCAATCCGCAATGGATTTGGTGGAACAATACGGTGGTGGTGCTGATTGGGTTGGTGTCGGCCATCTTCACCTTTGGGGCTGCGTCGTTGTTGTTCATCCCATTTGTGATGGTGCTTTTGGGCTACCTGTACAGCCAACTCCAGTTAGCGGGGTTTGACATGACGCTCTTTTGGGCGGCGGTGTTGCCGCACGGGATTGTTGAAATTCCGTTGTTGATCTTGGCGACAGCAGCGGCCTTCAGGTTTGGCACAGTGATTACCAAGCCGCCAGTGGGTAAGACCGTCGGCATGTCATGGATGCTCGGCTTGGGGAACGTCCTCAAGATTTTTGTCGGGATCATTATCCCCGGCTTGTTCATAGCAGCTTTGCTAGAGGCTTACGTGACGCCGCAAGTAGTCATCGCACTGTTGGGTGGGGGATAAACGACAGAGCAAACACCTGCTATAGCTGTGAATTATTATTGAACAATAAACGTCTTTGTAGGGGCATGATATATCATGCCCCTACAGCGTTATTCTGCAAAAGGGGTATCACCGATGTCAACAATCAATCGCTGGG
>JBMOFU010000562.1:0-2153 GCA_049318725.1 Phototrophicaceae bacterium
GTGTGCGTGCGTAGGATCACGTTCGGCTCTGTGGTGTAGAACGTGTCTTGCATATCGCGCGCGGGATGATGTGGCGGCATGTTTAACAGGGTAAAGTTGGTGTTGTCGTCTTCCACTTCGCGCGAGCGGAACACCTGAAAGCCCATCTCTCCCCAAATGCGGTTGAACTCGCGCAGGGTGCGGGTAGAGGGGTGCAGGCCACCCACCGCACGCCGACGCCCCGGCAGCGTAATGTCTACCTCACCCGATTCAAGGTCAGCGGCAATCTCTTGGTCTTCGATCAAGGCGGCGCGCTCAGTATAGGCGGCTTCTAGCAACTCTTTGATCTCATTGGCGCGCTTGCCAAATTGCGGGCGTTCCTCAGCGGGCAACTGGCCGGTACTCCGTAACAAGAGCGTGATTTCACCCTTTTTGCCCAAGAACTTGCTATCCCACTCGCGCAGCGCGTCGCTGGCGGTGATGGCGGCAAGTTCGGCCTGTGCCTGTTGGAACAACTGCTCTAGCTGGTTTAACATGGTTCATCTTCCCCAATCAACGGACGAGACAGGTCTCGTCCCTACAGGTGAACGATACAATGAAAAACCCCCATCCCAAATACAGGGACGGGGGCAATGAATACACATGCCTCGCGGTACCACCCTGCTTGACGTGGCTTAATGCACGTCCAGCTTGGTTTCCTGTAACGCCGGATTCAGCGGAGCAGACTACTAACACGGTTTGGCCGTGCGTTCCCCTGTCGGCTCTGGAGTGAATTCCATTGCGGCCTAACCCGCCCACGCTCTCAGTCTATGGCGTCGGCTCCCTGATGGGTGGCACAGTGCAACGGACTGTCTCCGTCATTGCCTTTGTAAAATTGAATTGCCTATAACGCTAACGGATAAGCTGATTAAAAGTCAAGGGGTTGTTGTGTTTATCACCTATGGTACGATTAAATCATGATTCAACTACACCAGAAAACGGCGAGTGATTATCTACACTTGCCCTACCACCTCTTGATTACACCCGATGATGAGGGGTTCGGCGTCTCAGTCATTGAACTTGAGGGTTGCTACACTCACGCACAACGCTGGGAAGACATCCCTGCACAGGTGAGCGAAGCACAATCTCTATGGATTACGGTCATGCTAGAAGACGGCAAGATAATCCCTGAACCCCATCCCTAAAGCGTGACTAGGCGCACTTCCCATATTCACAAAGGCGCGCTCCCCCGCTACAATCCGCCGCGTTAAACAGGCAATTTACCCAAAGCGACCCCTTGATGAATGACCTACGTTGGCATCCCTACGATTTGATCTTCTTTGACTGTGACAGTACGCTATCTAGTATCGAAGGCATTGACGAACTGGCAAAACTCAGCGGCAAAGAGGAAGAAATTGCCGCGCTCACCAACAAGGCCATGAACGGTGAACTTGACCTGCAAGACGTTTACGGCGCACGGCTACAGGCCATCCAACCGACCAAAGCCCAACTGAAGGCGATTGAGGAACGCTACTGGCAAACGCTTGTGCCAGACGCGCTAGAGGTTATCGCCGCGCTGCACTTCTTGAACAAACAGGTCTTTGTGATTAGCGGCGGCCTTGCCGAGCCGGTGCGCGGCTTTGCGCGGCGCTTGGGCGTTGCACCAGAGCGTGTGCGCGCCGTTGAACTGGAATACAACGCGCTGTCGGGGCATTGGTGGCGCTACCATGACCCAAGTCAGTTAGGGCAACAAAAGTTCATGGACTACGACAACGGCCCCTTGACGGTTTCTAGCGGCAAGCCGCAAGTCGTAGAAGAACTGAGCAACGGCAACAAGGCGCGCAGTTTGTTTGTGGGGGATGGCGCTTCTGACCTTGCCACACGCAGCACGGTAGATTTGTTCGTCGGCTTCGGCGGCATCGTCGCCCGCGAGAACGTGCGCATCGGTGCGGATGTGTGGTTGACGGCCAAAACGCTCGCCCCGATTTTGCCGCTGGCAGCGGGCGCAAACGGTTACGCCCGTTGTGTGGGGACGCCGCATCAAAAGGTCTTTGATAAGGGGATTGCCCTCACCCGCACTGCAATGGTAGAAATTGCCGACGAGACTATTCGACACAGCTTTGAGGAGAGCTTTTCGCTGATTTCATGACGACCTTCCCGAACTTCCCATGCCCCCCCGCCGCCATCATCTTTGA
>JBMOFU010000563.1:0-2147 GCA_049318725.1 Phototrophicaceae bacterium
ATCGTGCGGGTGCGCGTTTGGCCTGAACCGCAGCCACGTTTAGACCGCACTTGGTTGATGCTCGGTCAAATGGGGGAAGCGCCTCTGGCGGGGTTACCCCGCGACGCAGTATTACCCGCACTACACCCTGACACCCAGCTAGACCTACGCCCAAACGTCACCGTGGTCGAAACCGCCGCACTGCGTCTAAGTATCCATCATGACTCTGCCCATCTTGTGTGGCAACACAAAAATGGTGAGGGGTTCGCCAGTGATTTAGTCCACAGGGCATATACCTATGACCGCGCTGGACGGGCGGTCTATCACTATATGCGGCGGCGCAGTGATGAGTTTTACTATGGCTTTGGTGAACGGTCTGGTACCTTAGACAAGCGCGGGCGGCGGCTACGGATGCTCAACGTAGACGCCCTCGGCTATAACGCCGAAACCAGCGACCCCCTTTATAAGCACATCCCGTTTTACATCACTTACATCCCCAGCCAAAAAATCGCTTATGGCTTGGTCTACGATAATTTTGCCACGACCACCTTTGACCTTGGGCAAGAAATTGATGCTTTTTGGGGGGATTACCGTAGTTATCAGGCGGAAGATGGCGATATAGATTATACCTTGATCTATGGGCCTTCGATTGCAGAGGTTGTCGAAAAATATACCCGTTTGACAGGCCGCCCGGCGATGTTGCCGCGCTTTGCGCTTGGGTATCTTGGCTCCACCATGAAGTATACCGAAGCGCCCGACGCCGCCGCACAGCTACAAGGCTTTGTGGAACTGTGCGCCAAACATGACATCCCGTGTGATCTGTTTCACCTGTCTTCGGGGTATACCACCGACGAGCGCGGCAGCCGTTACGTGTTTACATGGAACCGTAAAAAGGTTCCCTCCCCCGAAGCGATGGTGCAGGGCTTTCATGATGCGGGCATTCGGTTGGCGCCCAACATCAAGCCCTACCTGCTAACCAGCCACCCGGCCTATGCCCACGTCAAGGCGATTGGCGGGTTTATCACCGACCCCGACAGCGGCGAACCTGCGCTGGCGCGTTTTTGGAGTGGGGGCGCTTTCGAGAGCGGGGAGGGGGCCTACATTGACTTTAGCAGCCAAGCAGGTTTTGATTGGTGGAAAAGCCAAGCACAGTTGAGCTTATTAGATGTTGGCATGGATGGCCTATGGAACGATAACAACGAGTTTGAACTGTGGGATGATGATGCCGTGTGCGCGGGCTTCGGTGAGCCTGCGCGCATGGGGATGTTGCGCCCCATTCTGACACTGCTGATGGCGCGCTCGTCATACGCGGCAATGCTCGAAAGACACCCGAACCAGCGCCCGTTTATCTTATCGCGTTCGGCCTGCGCCGGGATGCAACGCTATGTACAAACGTGGTCTGGGGATAACGAAACGTCGTGGCACACGCTCCAGTACAATATCCCGATGGGGCTAGGCATGGGGCTGTCTGGCATGGCGCATGTTGGGCATGATGTGGGCGGCTTCTTTGGCCCTGCGCCCGACCCCGAATTGTTTGTGCGTTGGGTACAAAACGGCATCTTTCACCCACGCTTTACCATTCACTCTTGGAATACCGACGGCACGGTGAACGAGCCATGGATGCACGCGGATGTATTGCCCATTGTGCGCGACATGATCCGCCTGCGCTATCGGCTATTGCCGTACTTGTACAATTTAACCGCAGAGGCGCACGCAACCGGAAGCCCACTGATCCGCCCATTGGTGTATCACTTCCCCGATGATCCTCAGTGTTGGAACGAGTCGTTTACCTTTTTGCTAGGGACACATCTTCTGGTCGCCTCAGTGACCGAAGCGGGCGCACGCACTAAGGCCGTATATCTGCCCGCCGGGGAAGATTGGTGTGATTTTTACACCGGGCAATGGTATGCAGGGGGGCAAACCGTGATCGTGGACGCGCCGCTAGAGCGTATTCCTTTGCTGGCGCGGGATGGCGCCGGGATTCCGTTGGGGGCGGTAATGCGCCATACCCGTGAAAAAGCCGACGATGTGCGTGAGGTGCATTTATTTGTGCGTCAGCAAAACGCCGAAGTGGTGCTGTACGATGATGACGGCGAGAGCTTGAGCTACCTTGAGGGCGCTTACAGCCGTCTAAAGGTGAGCGTAACGTTACAAGCGGGGGTATGGCA
>JBMOFU010000564.1:0-2134 GCA_049318725.1 Phototrophicaceae bacterium
TAATTCTGGCGCTTGGCGACAGGTTCAAGCATCCCCATTGGCTCAAGTATTGTCTCCCTGTGAGGAACGAGTAATGGGAGAGGGATTTAGGGTGAGGGCGCTGTACGGTACAGAAACAGTAAAAGCATTTATTCCTGCACCCATTTCCGAATGCACCCATTGATGAGGTGTGGTGTGCAATATATTGCGCCCCTACTACAATTGCACCGCCATACCATCCACCGCCGTAAACGCAATGGCGGCACACGGGCGACTAGGTTATCATGCCTATCAACGCTAACGCCCACCCAAAAGGATTGTTTAAGATGCCAGTCACCGGAAATCACTTGATCGCAGGGGGATGGCAACGCGCCGCCGCCCCAAGCTATACCAGCGTCAACCCGCGCACCCAAGCGGCGGGCGATGTTGGGTTTGCCGACGCCACCCCCGCCGAAATTGATGCCGCCGTGCGCGCTGCCGCGGATGCGTTCACAGTTACCCGCCGCTACAGCGCCGAACAACTGGCGGGCTTCTTAGACGCCGTTGCGGGCGAAATCGAAGCGTTGGGCGACGACCTGCTCCAGACGATGGATATGGAAACCGCGCTCGGCATTCCGCGTGCCACCAACGAACGCGGGCGCACTACAGGGCAATTGCGCGCCTTCGCCGCGCTGTTGCGTGAAGGTAGCTATGTAGAAGCCATCCTTGACCGCGCCTTGCCAGAGCGCCAACCTGCCCCACGCCCAGACATGCGCCGCATGTTGTTCCCGATTGGGCCAGTGGCGGTGTTCGCGCCCAACAACTTCCCACTGGCGTTTGGCGTGGCAGGCGGCGATGCAGCATCGGCATTTGCGGCAGGCTGCCCGGTGATCGCCAAAGGCCACCCTAGCCACCCGGCCACGTCGGAATTAGTGGCAAGCGCCATTCAACGGGCGATTGCCGCGCAGGGCTTCCCAGACGGGTTCTTTTCGTTGTTGCAGGGGCGCTCGGTAGAAGTCGGCCAAACGCTGATTCTGCATCCCCAATTGGCCGCCGTTGGCTTTACGGGTTCGTTGCGCGGCGGCAGGGCGATCTATAACGCCGCCGCCACCCGCCCGACGCCGATCCCCGTCTATGCAGAGATGGGCAGCATCAACCCCTCGGTGATTTTGCCCGGCGCGCTAGACGCCCGCCTACAGGCCGTCGTAGATGCCTTTGTCGGCTCAGTCACGTTGGGGACGGGGCAATTCTGTACCAATCCGGGGCTGCTGTTCTTGCTCAAGTCTGGGCAAACAGACGCCTTCATCGCGGGCATGGCGGCGGGGATGCAGGCCAAAGCCCCCGGCGTACTGCTGAATGCAGGCGTCCAGCAATCCCTCGTGCATAGTGTGGCGCAGGCCGCCGCGGATGCCACTGTTACGCTGGTGACGGGCGGGCAGGTCATCGCAGGCGATGCAATCTGTTATGCCAATACATTGCTCCAAACCACAGGGAGCGCGTTTTTGAGCAACCCCGCACTGCAAGAAGAACACTTTGGCCCGGTCACGCTGTTGGTCGTGTGTGATGACCTAGAGCAACTGCAAGCGGCCATTGACGCGCTGGCGGGCAACCTCACCGCGACGGTCTACGCCGAAGCCGACGAATACGCCACGGCGGGTGCGCTGTTTGACCTACTGCGGGAAAAAAGCGGGCGCTTGATCCTCAATCAAGTGCCGACAGGCGTTGAAGTCGTTCACGCCCAACAGCACGGCGGGCCTTACCCTGCCTCCACTGCGCCCAACAGCACCTCAGTGGGGATGACCGCCATCAAGCGCTTCATGCGTCCAGTGGTGTTCCAGAACTTGCCCGATGCCCTGCTACCGCCCGCGTTGCAAGACGCCAATCCGTTGGGGATTTGGCGGATTGTAGACAACGCCACCACCCGCGAGCCGTTGGGATAAGCGCCGCCCACGATAATTTTGTCGGGGTATGGCGCGCCATGCCCCATCGCTGTCAAAGTTGTATAACCCCTCCCCCAAAAAAGGGAGAGGGACTTTTTACCTTCGTGAACTGTTCTTCTCCCTTTCTCCAGACGGGGGAAAGGGTCGGGGATAGGGGTAAAACGGACAATAGCGATCCCGTTCGGAAAGATTAAGCCCCTGTTTTTAGAGGTGTGGGGCAGGCACGCCATGTCCCT
>JBMOFU010000565.1:0-2110 GCA_049318725.1 Phototrophicaceae bacterium
ATGGGGCGACACCTATATCGTCCCTACAAAACCGTGGACATGCTACAACACCTATCACGTCCCCCGACGCTGCCAGCTGTACAGCGCATAATCGCCAGACTCAGTTTGCCACAGCAATTCGGCCTCTGCATCCAGCCAAACAGGAAACTCCGCCAGCGCGGGGTTCCCGTCGGCAAAAAACGTGTATCCGCTCCACCAGATCAGTACGGCATCATAGTCCTCATGCCACGCTGAACGGGTGGCTTCGTCAGCGCGTGACCAGTGATCGGTTAGCGTGTCGGCGTCGCAAACAATCGTTGGGGGGCAATAGTAGGCGCGGGGTTCCCACAAGAACAAAACGCGGCTGTTGGCAGGCAATAGATCGTCAAGCACGGCCATTGCGCTGGCATGGGTTCCTAAACGGCTAAAGCGATAGGCTTCTGGCGGGGTATAGCCCCACAGCACGGCCAGCGGGTTGGCACGGATGACATCGCCTGCGATGGGGAGTAGCCCTAGCACAGTGACCAAGACGACCACTGCACGCATGACAAAGGCAACATTCAAGCGGACACGCGGCCAACGCCCTAGATTCATCAGGCCAACCCCACCGAGAATTGCCAGCGGCGCAAACGCTGGCGTGATAAGCCGTGTTTGTGCGCCAATCCCGCTCAAGGCGGCGCTGATAATCCATACCCCCCACATCACCAACCAGTAGCGCACAGACACCCGCACCAATGGGCGTACGTTCGGGTCGAGCCAGTGCCAGCCAAGCGCGACTAAAAACCACAGCGTCAACAACAACGGCGAAGCGTCAAAGGTATAGCTAATCCCGCCCTCTGTGCCGATGGCAGTGGCCGCAAACGGCAGGATCAAGAGTTCAGGCCAACGCCCCTGCGATAAAAATCCGCTGCCCGCCGCACTGAACGCGGCGCTACGGGTGGAATCCCAATTGACGCCGCCAAAGAAATAGGGATACACAGGGTTCTCGTACAGTAGCGCGCCGCGAACGCCCCACGCACCATAGGCCAACAACGCGGCGATGCCGATCACCGCCCCGGCACGGAGCGCTTGGCGCGGGGTCGTCCACAGGATCACCCCACCGACGGCCACCGCGATCAATCCAGCCGTATATTTTGCCCCCACCGCAAAACCGATCAGCGAGCCGAGCAATACCCAGTACGGCCACTCAGGGGCGTGTTGTCTATCCTTTGCCAAAACTGCTAACACCGCCGCGCTGAACATCAACGGCACAAGGTCTATGTACGCACTGCCATAAGATAGCCACAGACCATACGGGAAGCACAGCAATAAAACCGCGATCCATGCAGCGCCCTTGCCCGCATGTTGATAGGTCAATTGGGCGACGGTGAATAACCCGACAATCCCCAACGTCCAGTGGATCACCGCAGCGGTCACATCTTGCCCAGTGAGCGCCATCCCCCACGCATATAGGTTGCCCGCCCCTTGCGGGAAGCCCAGATAGTGATTGTCCGGGTAGGCCACTAAGCGCCCATCACGAACAAGCCGCGCCGCCGCAGGCAGATGATACATCAGCGCGTCCCACTGGGTCGGTGGCATGAGGGCAAATAGCAAGGCCGTTACCAAGCAAAACCCGACCACAAAGGCAATCCAGCGCTCAAAGGGCGCTTCAAGCCGCCCCATTTGATAGGCAAACTTGCGGACTTCTGCCCACGCGCCCCACCACTGCCTAAACGTGACTGCTACCAACACGAGTAGAACCGCCCATAACGGCCAACGCTGAAATTGCCCGACTGCCGCCAGCGCTAAGGTAACAATCCCCAAGAGACCAAAGCCGAATGTCGCTTCCACCCCCGCGCCGAGTGCCAAGCGCCCCCAGACGGCGCGCCCGATCCCCACCGCTGCCAATGTCAATAGCGCCGCTACCGCCAGCGACGCCAACGCCTTGACCCACCCAAGCGCAATGGACTGTTCCAGCGGGCGATGGACGACATAATACAGCACGATAACCACGACAGTACCGATGAGGGCAATCCAACTGCGGCGGGCGGCGGTAGACATCATGCGTGTTCCTTTGTGGGATAAAGCGGGATAGCAAGGCGTTAGATAGTAAACATGCTACCAGAAGCCATGCAGTTTCAGTAGCCTAGTA
>JBMOFU010000566.1:0-2081 GCA_049318725.1 Phototrophicaceae bacterium
GGCTGGAGTATTGCATGGCAGGGTGGGCTTGGGGAAATCACCCCCGGCACGACGATACTAGCGGGCATTCAACAAGCCGTTGACCCCACAACCGTGATTGATTACCGCATAGACGCGGACTTTGACCCAGCGGTGAAATCCACGGTGGGCATCGTCGTCGTTGGCGAAACTCCCTATGCTGAAGGCGTGGGTGACACAGCCGATATTCGCTTGAGCGCCGAAGATGTGGCGTTAATCCAAAAGATGCGCCAACACTGTGACCAACTGGTTGCCTTAGTGATTTCTGGCAGGCCGATGGTGATTACAGAGGCGCTCCCGTTGGCAGAGGCGTGGGTCGCGGTGTGGTGGCTTGGTACAGAGGGGGCTGGCGTTGCCGATGTGCTGTTTGGCGACGCTCCGTTTGTAGGCAAGTCTGCTTACACTTGGCCGCGTAGCATGGAGCATATCGCGCTAGACGACGTGCTACAACATCCCGAACGCGTTTTATTCCCGTTTGGGCATGGATTAATGCTAGGGTAATATATTTATTTCTCGGCGGACGCCACAGGTAGCGCCCCTACAAATGATGTGTGGCGTGTAGGGACGAGGCAAGCATCGTCCGCCGAACTAGCCCTGCATTTCCAATAGAGAGGATTATTACCTATGAAATTACGCTTATTGGCTTTATTAGTGGGTTTGTTAACTTTCACGATTGCCTTTGCACAGGATGCCCCGTTGCCCTATCAGAACCCAGATTTGGCGGTTGAAGAACGGGTGGCAGATTTATTAGGGCGCATGACGCTTGAAGAAAAGCTTGGGCAAATGACTCTGATTGAAAAGGGGAGTATTGACCCCGCTGCCGTGACGGAATACTTCATTGGCGGGGTTTTGAGCGGCGGCGGCGGGTATCCCACTGGGAACAATTCTCCAGAGGCGTGGTTAGCGATGGTACACGCCTACCAAGAGGCGGCACTGGCAACCCGTTTAGCCATCCCCATGATTTACGGCGTGGATGCCGTACACGGCCACAATAATTTGTCGGGCGCGGTGATCTTCCCGCACAATGTCGGCTTAGGCGCCACCCGTAACCCTGAACTGGTTGAGCAAATTGGCCGTATCACGGCCAGCGAGATGATTGCCACTGGCATCTATTGGGATTACGCGCCTGTGTTGGCCGTACCGCAGGATATTCGCTGGGGGCGCGCCTATGAAGGCTACGGCGAAAATACCGAGCTTGTGACCCTGCTCTCTGCGGCGATGTTGCGCGGGCTTCAGGGCGCAGGTTTAGGTACGGACGGCGCTGTATTGGGGACGCCTAAACACTTTGTTGGGGACGGCGGTACAGCCTTTGGCACGTCATCGGTGGATGGCGGGCTGTTAGATCGTGGCGTGACCGACGTAGACGAGGCCACCCTGCGTGCGGTTCACCTGCCGCCGTATTTCGCTGCGATTGAAAACAACGCCCGCAGCATCATGATTTCTTACTCCAGTTGGGGTGGCGAACGGATGCACGGCCAACGCTACCTGATTCAAGACGTATTGCGCGCAGAGTTGGGCTTTGAAGGGTTTATCGTGTCCGATTGGGGCGGCATGGATAACGTCGCGGACACTTACTACGATTCTGTGGTGCAGTCGGTTAACGCGGGCATTGATATGAACATGGTTCCCTATGACTATGTGACCTTCATCCACACGCTGGAACAGGCCATCGAGCGCGGCGACGTTTCTATGGCGCGTGTGGACGAAGCGGTAGGCTACATCTTGCAGGTGAAGTTTGAAATGGGGCTGTTTGAGCGTCCGTTTGGCGACCCCAACTTAATCGCCAGCGTTGGCTCTGATGAACACCGTGCCGTCGCGCGCGAAGCTGTCCGTCAATCGCTGACGTTGCTCAAAAATCGAGAGAATACGCTCCCACTAGACGCCAACGCTACCCAGACCGTGTTTGTGGCGGGCGTTGCGGCGGATAACATCGGGCTACAATCTGGCGGCTGGACGATTGAATGGCAAGGGGTGGCTGCCAACGTCACCGACGGCACGAGCATTTATGCTGGCTTACAGGATGCCTTTGGCGAAAATACGACCATCCGCTACAACCGCTCTGG
>JBMOFU010000567.1:0-2069 GCA_049318725.1 Phototrophicaceae bacterium
TCTTCCAAGCCTTTTACGCCAATGTTCACGCGCTGTATCCAGACAAAGCGAGTGTGGTCAAGTTCGCGCCGCCCACCACAGAGCGTAAGGCCAGTTAATTCCCTGTTTGGAACACGGCAACATCGTTACCGCCCGTAGCCCCTAACCTCAACGTGCCTGTAGGGGCGCAATGCATTGCGCCCCTACGGTGAAATGCTCTGTTTTTGCATAACGCGATTACCCTGCCATAAAGATTTGGGGAATTGGAATTTCCCGATCCCTTGCATTATAATTACCGCTGTACAATTCTGTCTTACAAAGGCAACCCGTAATGGTTTTTTTCGGTCACGGATTCACCCTCTCTAAAGCCATGCTGTCGTGTGGGGTTGGCGCGAACGTAGTTTAGCGCCTTGTGACCAGAATAATCTAGTAATACCTTAAATTTAGTTTATTCACGGCTTCGGGCGTTCTGCCTGAAGCCGTTTTCGCGTTTATGTCATACAAGCGATGGGTCAAGGGCAGGCCGTACCGTGCCAAGCATCCCAATATGGAGGAAAAGCACATGCACGTTCTTAGCATACAAGCCTTAACAGTCAACCACGCTGGACGCGAAATTTTCCGCGATTTGTCGTGGGCAGTGGGGGATCGTGATCGCGTGGGGTTGGTCGGGCCTAACGGCGCGGGTAAGTCCAGCTTGCTTAAGACGCTGGTCGGGATTGTGACACCCGACAGCGGCCAGATTCACAAGGCGGCGACTGTCGAAATCGGCTATCTGCCGCAAGAAGTGACACTGCCGGCTGAGATGACCTTAATCCAAGTAGCGAGCATTTTGCCAGAACGGTTTGCCCGCCTAGACGCCCAAATCACGCAGTTAGAGGGACAATTGGCAAACCCCGCCGTCCTTGAAAATCCCGACAAGATGAACAGCGTGATTGAGCGTTTAGAAGCACTCAGCACCCAATACGAGCAGCTAGGCGGCCTCAAACATGCCTCAAAGGTCAAAGAGGCGTTGATCCGCTTAGGCTTCACGCCCGAAGATTTCGATTTGCCTGTGACGACCCTCAGCGGTGGGCAGAAAAAGCTGGCGGCGTTGGCGCGCTTGGTCGTGTCTAAGCCAGAGGTGATCTTGCTGGACGAACCCGACAATCACCTAGATTTGCACGCCAAGCGCCACCTAGAGCGCTTCATCACAGACTATCCCGGCGCGGTGGTGATTGTCTCGCATGACCGCTACTTGCTCGATGAAACGGTGACGCAAATTGCCGAACTCGAAAACGGCAAGATCACGCTCTACAAGGGCAATTACAGCACCTACGCCATCGAACGCGAACGGGCGCGGTTGAAACAGCAACAACAGTACATCACCCAACAGAAAGAAATCGCGCAGATTGAAGCGGCCATCGCCCGTTTTGAACTGTGGGCGCGCATGGTCGTAGATGAGCGCCATATCAAGCAGGCGCGTAGCCGCCGCAAAATGCTCGAACGCATGGAAGCCAACGGCGAGATGATCGAAAAGGTCAGTGAACGGCGCTTGATGAAGCTCCAGCTTGAAGGCGGGCGCGGCAGCAAAAAGGCGCTGGACGTACAAGCGTTGACGATGGGCTTTGACGATTTGTTGTTCTATGACTTGAACCTACAAGTGCGGCATGGTGAACGGGTGGGGTTGATTGGGCAGAACGGCGCGGGTAAGTCCGTATTGTTCAAGCTGATTTTAGGGCAACTCCAGCCGTTAGAGGGCGAAATCACATTAGGGGCAAGCACGCGGGTGGGCTACTATTCGCAAGAACATCAAACGCTGGGGGATTGGCTCCAGCGCACGCCGATTGAGTTTGTCCGTGATGTGCGCCCGATGCCCGAAGGCGCGGCGGTGAATACGCTCTTGCGTTTTGCCTTCCGCTACGATCACTGTCGCCAGCCGATTGGTACCCTCAGCGGCGGGGAACGCAGCCGTCTGCAACTGCTCAAGTTGACGTTAGACGCGCCAAACCTGCTGCTGTTGGATGAGCCAACCAACAACCTAGACATTGAATCGTGTGAAGTGCTAGAAGAAGCGTTGAACGAGTTTGAGGGCGCAATCTTGACGATTTCGC
>JBMOFU010000568.1:0-2066 GCA_049318725.1 Phototrophicaceae bacterium
CTTTTTTTACGCATTACTGTTTTTACTGCCCTTACTGTAGTTACTGATTTGCCGCCGTTACCGTCAACAACTGATTTTGCAGTTCCTCATTGGCGGTGATGGCCGCTTGCGTCGCAGTGGCGGCGATGATCGCCTGTTCACTGTCTAGCCCTTGCGCCGTCGCGCTGGCACGCACGATTGCGCCGCCTGTAGCGGTTTGCCGCACAACGCTCATCGGCGCTTGACCGATCACTTCCCCTGTCACAATTGGCGTGTAGTAGCCGTCGCGTGAAATCTGTGTTGCGGTCTGGACGACAGCCGTTGCCAGTTCATAGTTGATGGATTCCAGCGTCGTTTCAAAGTGAAGCGCCTGCTCGGTAGACTGCGGGACGAACTGCTGCACCATCACTTGAATGGTAGCGGCGTCGCGGGTATACAGGCGGATGAAGTCTGCGGTGGGCGCTTCGATGTCATAGGCGACAATCGCCCACATGGAAATGCCTAGCCATATGACCAGAAACAGCCCGATCCCAATCCCCCAACGGCGGTTAAATCCGCTGCGGGGTGTTGCAGATACGCCGCTCTGTGCGCTGGATAGCGCATTAAATACCCCTTCCACACTGCCAGCAGGGATGCGCGTCATTGCGGTTAGGTGTGCTGGGAGCGTTGTCGGGTTAAGTTCTGCCAGCACGATGGGGATATTTTTTTCAAGCGCGGTTTGGGTGAGCTTACGCCAGTCGGCATCTTGCAGGGCGGCGGGCGATGTCAGCGCCAGCAGCACCCCGTCTGCTTGGAGCGCGCCGAACGTCACCCCCCGGTTTTGCAGCGCCTGCGCCAGTGCCAGCGCAGCGGCTTCATCTACAGGCGAATAAGCAAGCGTGACAGAGTTTACGGGCATTTTCGCGTTATCCTTATGAGAACCATTGATAGGGATATTTGTATGTAGGGGCGACCCGCCGGGTCGCCCCTACAGGGTTCACAACGGTTTTTGTAGGGGCATAGCGCGCCATGCCCCTACGTCACCTGTGCATTTATCGAGCCTCTAAAGACCGCCAATAATTGACTACATCCCAGCGGGCGGCATCGCTTAACGCGCCGTCACACGGCGGGAATCCGTTCCAGCCTTCGCGTGTAGTCTGAAACAGCGCTTCGTCGCGCACACGCGGCAGGCGCTCGATAAATTGCAAGTAAGGCAGGCCGTCTAGTTCCCACCCGCAGGCTTCGACGAACGTTGCTTCGCCTGCGGCCAACGAACGGGCATCTGGCAACGTTGGGTTGATGACCTGCGGCGGTGGATTCAACGCGGCACGGCTGGCGGCTTGCTGCTCGCTGATCCACCAAAAGCCCCACGTACTCACGCCAGCGGTAGCAATGGCGGTCACAATAATCACGCTGGCCGTGAGCGTGTTCAAGTTGAGCAGGCGCATAAAGCGCTGCCCTGTGGGGAAGATGACAATCCCCAACGCCAGATGTACCATCGCCAGCGCGACCCAGTGGCGCACAGCGGGCGGCAACGACTGGATCACCCCGCCTGTGCCGTTGAAATCCCACGTATAGGCGAGGCGCGTCTTTTCGCCATCATGGATCACATCCACCAGCGTTAGCCATTCACCTGCTTGATTCAGGTCATCACCGGTTGCCAACGTTAAGCCCACTTCGGCAGGTTCGGCGGGCAACCAATCGCCGCGCAGGTCAAGGTCTGGGCGGGCAAAACGGATCCACACCGCTTCAGCCTCTAGCGGCGCGCCGTTCTGGCTCAGGCGCAGATCATAAGTGTTGACGCCAATCCCGCCCGGGGACACGGTAAGTTCTGCGGTCAGGTCGCCCGCGGTGACCGTTTGACGCGGCGCGGGTTGATCGGTGTTACTCAAGTTCGGCAACGGCGGCGGCGTCGCACTGAGCCAGCCCGCCGCGACGATCACCGCCACCGCGAAAACGCCCTCTAGCGGGAGCGTGCGCCCCCACCCGCCAAAGCGACTGGCAAACGCTTGCCAGCGGGCGTAGCGTGTTGGGTTGGCGGCAAGGTGATGAATCCCCGCCACGGCCACTAGCCCAAGTGTGAGCAATAGCTTGTAGATCAACTGCAC
>JBMOFU010000569.1:0-2055 GCA_049318725.1 Phototrophicaceae bacterium
CCAGCGTTTCGCCATTTGGCGATTGGCCGTCTTGGGTGAGAATGCCACATAATCCGCACATGAAAAGCCCCCATTTATACCGTTTGCATCGGCGGCATTATAAACGCCAAGCAGGGCAATTGCCTATTGCCGCGCAACCTTTTCGATCCAAGTGCGTTATATAATGTATCATCTTCATGCAACGCCATTTTGCGTTGGGGGTCTTACCTAACGCTCCCCTGTGATAGCAATCTATTGAGGCTTAATAACACACAATGTTCAACAAATGGTTTGACGAAGAAAACGGCCTGAACCTGAGCGATGCGCTGGCGCTGGCGTGGATTTTCTTGGCGGTACTGGCAACTGGCCTCTTGATTTTGGATGTCAACCGCTTTTCGATTGCCGCGTCGGTGGTGAGCGTGTCTTTGGCACTGTCTTGGTGGGGGATTACCAACCTGCTCAAGCGCCGCACCGTGCGCCGCCTGCAATTGATGAGCGAAAAAATTAACCACACCCTCAATCAGTAAGCCGGCCCAATGAAGGTGCTTGCCGTCCTGCCGATGTTGTTGCGCTTAAACGCGCTCGGCGCTGATGAACTTGACCGATTGGCGGGCGTGGCGGATTTAATCCGTTTGGGGCATGAGGTGCGCGTCTTGACCCCGGCCAACCGCTTTCGCCCAGAAGCCGAAAGTGCCGCCTTCTATGCCGAACGCGGCATCAACGTGCGGCTGGTGAACAACCCCTATCACGGGGTATCCGTAGCGCGCTTAGAACACCTCGCTTACCTTGACGGCGCTGCATGGGAATATGCCCAAGCGCCGTTTTTGCGCGCCCTAGATGGGGTTATCCATGAATCACGCCCCGACGTGCTGTGGTGTCATGGGTCGTATACGTGGCCTGCCGCCCGCCATGCCCGCCGAAAATATGGCATCCCGTCGGTGATCCGTTCGGTGAACAATGAGGCCGCCCACCTGTTGGATGAAAACGGGCGCAACCTTGCTGTGCGTGCGCGAACGTTTGGCAAGCTGCAAAGTGAGCGTGCCGCCGTGCATGAATCCGCCGCATTTGCGCCGATCACCCCCGTTGAGCAAGCCTTCTACCGTCGCTTTGACGCCCATAAGCCGATGACCGTCCTCCCGTTGCGCGGCCTGCCAGACGTACTGCGTCCGCCGCGTGCCGCCGCGCAAAAATCCCCGCTGCATGTGTTTTCGATGGGGTCTACGTATAACGTCCGTCATAACCGCGAAGCATTGGCCTTCATCGTGGAACAAGTGCTGCCAGCAGTGCGGAATGCCGCGCCGAACGAGTTCATCTTTCACATTCTGGGGAGCAAAGTTCCTGCGCCAATGTTGGCCTACGCCGCGCCCGACCTGATTTTTGACGGCTACGTCCCCGACCTAGACGCCTTCCTGACTGATATGGACATTGCGCTGGCGCCGTCGTTGGCCGGGCAGGGGATGCAGCAGAAGGTCTTTGAGCCGCTGTGTCGCGGATTCGCCACGATCACCAGCGCACGGGCGTTGGCGGGCTATCGGCTACGCGATGGCGAGCATCTGCTGGCGGCGGGTGATGTGCGCGGCGTGGTCAACGCCCTGCTTGCCCTGCGCGACCCTGTATGGCGCGCCAGCCTCGCGGCGGCGGGCAACGCACAAGCTCATAGGCTGTTTGACCGCCCCACCCTCGACGCAGCCACGCAAGCCTTGCTCCAACAGGCAACGTAAGACGCTAGGGCGAGGCAGTGATAGCTTAAATATCAATAAGTTACGTCTAATGATTAGTAGAATTGGATACTTAGAGATGACATTTTCGAAGCTACTCGAAATAATGAGCATACCGCTAGATGTGGTTGAAACAGGGCAACCTTCTAGCTGGATCACTTTGGAACGAGATATTGGGCTGGTATTTCCTCAAGATTATAAATGGTTTATAAATAATTTTGGTACAGGGGTGATTTGTAATGAACTCTGGGTTTTAAATCCGTTTTCTGGGAACGTAAATCTAAATTTTGATGTATGTCGGTAAATCGCAAAACGCTATGAGTATGCCTATGCAAACACACCTGAATTTACATATCAA
>JBMOFU010000570.1:0-2025 GCA_049318725.1 Phototrophicaceae bacterium
ACCATTTCGCCTAAGTCTGGGTTGAACAGCCCAACAATGCTAATCAGGAATGGCGGGGCAATTTGCAACTTGACAGGCGCACCCACTGCGGCGTAAATCTTCTCGACCATCTGTTGGGTCGTGACGGCCTTTGGGGAAGGGATATGCCACACTTGGCCGTAGGCGTCGTCGGCTAACGCCAGTTCCACCAGCGCACGGCCAATATCGGGCATGTAGCTATAGCTGTGGGGGTGCTTGGCGGTGCCGATAAATTGCGCCGCCTTGCCCGCTACGGCATTGCCAAAGATCACCTCTCCCATTGCAGACCCCAACACGCGCGGCCCAAAGAAATCTGACGCACGGCCTACCGCCACTTGCACCCGCCCGGCGGTGTGTTCGGCCATTAGGTCACGCGCCATCTTTGCGCGCAACGTCCCCTTCTTGTTGGTGGCGGCGTAGGGCATCCCCTCATGGATCGGCTGGCCGTCTGGATCGCCATACATATACAGGTTGTCCATCACCACCAAGCGCGCACCGTTGGCGGCAGCGGCTTCCACCGCGCCCGCCTGCAACGACGGGAACAATTGCACCCACTGGCTATAGGCGGGATTCAAGGCGTTGTAGACCACTGCCGCGCCCTTAGCGGCCTGTACCGCAAAGGCTTTATCGCTGGCGTCCCCCGCCACGACTTCGACGCCTGCGGGGAGTGACTCGTGAATTTTGCCGCTACGGTTGACCATCCGCACCGGAATATCGCGGCGGCGCAGGGTTTCCATGATGGACATGCCCACGGGGCCAGTGCCGAAAATAACGTGTAGCGCGTTGTTGTTTGCCATGATCTTTGAAGCTCCTGTGTGTGTGTGTTCAAATGGGAAGGTGGTAATGGCTAGGTTATGTTTTTGGCCTGTTTTACGGGCATTGTCCCTACAGAATGGGTGTTTGTAGGGGGGACACCTGTGTCGCCCGCGCAATGGTGTTTAACTGCGTAACGTGACTTTGTAAGTGGTGGATGTGGGCAGGGACACCGTTCTTTCCAGCGGGCATGAACAAATCCAACTTTAGTCGTAGGCCGTTGGTCGCAGTGGCCGTTTGCAAAAAGGTGATCTGCTCGCCCGTGTCATGGTTCATCAGCGTTGGATAGGGTGATTGCATGGTGTGCTGGCTCCTGTGCGTGGGGGCGCAAGCGCTTGCGCCCCGTGAAAATGTTAGGATTGGGGCTGTAGGCGTGGGATCAACAGCAGCACCCCAAAGATCAAGAGCCACAGTTGCAGCAGGCTGACCGTGACGGTAATCAGCGCGCCGAGGTCAATGCGCCAGACTTCCAGCAGGCCACTGGCAAGCCCTAGCGCCACCACAACCCCATAGAGGGCGAACCAACGCGGCAAGCGGCGGGTTTGCCAAATCCCAATGGAGGCGGCCAACACCCACAGCGCCCCAAAGAAGCCCACCCCTAGCACTTCGCCAATTGAGCCGGCATAGTCGTTGAGCATCTGATACATGATCGCCACTGATTCACGGGTGGCCTCACTCAGGGCGGGGTTGGTGTAGGCTTCGGCCAGCGTCATCATCGGGAATAACCAGCGGATGATGCCCAAGACGCGCAATACCGCCGAAGCAATGCCGAATCCGCTTGCCAACTGTAGGGCGGTGTTTTGGGGGTGGGCTTGACCGATCACCCGTGCAGTCATCACGGCGGCGGGCAGGATTAGCACCGAGTAGATCAAGTAGACAAAGTAGCCGAAGATCACCGCGTCGCGCTGTTCCAAGATCAACGGCAGGTTGACGCTGGCGGGTTCGTCAAGGCTGGCCGGCCAGTTGATCGCACCGCCTAACACAATCACCGGAACGAACAAGAGGATCGCTTCAAAGATGAGCAACGCGGCGGTAGTACGATACAGCGTGTTATTGGCATTGGTGTTCATGATAATTGGCTCCTTATGCACATAGATTGCTAAAATCAGACTGGAAAATTGCAACGTAAAGGGAATGAGTGCCAAGCCGATGGCTTGTCTCTGTCAACTACAGTAATTCAGTAACTACAGTAAC
>JBMOFU010000571.1:0-2019 GCA_049318725.1 Phototrophicaceae bacterium
GGCAATTGGATTTGTCGCCCATCGTAGTAGTATTCGTCGGGCTGCCACTGAAGCGGCAAGACATTTGACAGTGACCCGTGATCGGTGAGCGTGGTTTGGCCGTCGGCGGCAATCAGCGAATAGGACATATTGTAATTTGCAGGCAAGGGGGCTTCTGTTTGCCACCAGTTTTCGATCAAGACTGATTCGCAAGCCGTGACATTGACATCCGCCATACGCCAGTTTTCGAGCGTAATAGCATCGTTGAAGCGGTAAAGTGGCTGGTCAAGCAACGGAATCCGCTCGTACAGGCGAACGTAGGTTTCTCCATTATCATCGGAAATGCGTTGGTTTGATACCTGATAATGCGTCTGATTCAAGAGGCTTTGCAACTCGTTGAAGGTGGGCGAGCTTTCGGCGGGGGATATCCAGATGAGTTGCTCGGCATCGGCGGTAAAGGCGCTGAAGCCAACGGCATTCTCGTTCTTGTAGCTTTCATAGGCTGGGGGATGGGGTACGGTCACCGTGGCATAAAAAGAGTTCTCGTAGGTGTGTTGATGCACCAAGAAAATCGCTTGCGATGTATAGGGGTAGCGTAAGCCCCGTTGCAAAATATAGTTCAACGGAATGGAGTTAAGGTCATTGCGTTGATAGAATTCTATAATAAAGCGACTGTTAGGCTGAATATCCGCGTTGAGTGTTTTTATGATTGAAGTCGGAACAAATCGGTTGGCACCGTAGTTAAATGCCCCATAAGTCGTTAGTGGAATCTGTATCAAGGCAAGGCTCACGACCCCCAGTTTTATTGCCAAATTAGGCTGCTCTGTAAGCGCCCAACCTGCTAAAAGCGCCATCACACCCAATAAAATGCTTAAGTTGCGGGTGTTCGTCAGTGGGATGATGGCCTGATTGAAAGCGACAGCAGCTAAAAACATGGCAACAAAGCCCACCCCACATAGACGCAATCCCCAGCGTACGGCCTGTGGCAGGGGCGACAAGCGCGGCGTCCATGCAGAAAAGACCCCCGTCCATACCAAAAGCAAGACCGCCCCTGTTCCAACAGAAAACAATAACTCAACGACCTGCTGAGGGATTGTGAAACGGTTCACATGATTTGCCGTTGCGCTGTCTAAAATGATGAAGCGTTGCGCCAACGGCAACCCCCAACCCAAACCAAACCCTAGCGCAACCATCCCGAAGCAGTAAAAGCCGTAGGTCAGTTTACGCCACTGACGGTCTGTGAGGAATACGAGTGCCAGTGCGTGCCAGAAGACAATGAACAGTGTGAAGTAATGGCTGTACATCCCGATGCAACCGACCAACACATAGAGCGCCATCAAACGATGATTGCCCGACCGCAGCCAGCGCACGAACAGCAACGTCAATGCCGAAGCAACCGCCAGCAGTAGCGCATAAGGGCCAGCATCACGCCCGTAGAATACCGTCAGCGGCAGCGTGCCATAGATGAAAGTCACCCACAGCACCCCCCGCCCACTAAACAGATCAAACGCGGTGCGAATCAGGCAGGCCACCCCAGTTAGCGCGATCAAACCTGCCCAAATGCGTGTGATGTGGGGCTGGTGATGCCCGCCCATGAGCTTGATCCAGTAGCTATCTAGGATGCGCGGCAAGGGGGGGTTGTTGGTGTCGCCCGCCATTTGAAGGATGATTTGGCGCGGGGTTTGGTCAATGGCCGTGTGAACCCGCCAATATTCATCCAACTGGTAAAAGCGCGGGTAGTGATACACGGCTTGGATGACCTGTAACCCCAAGATTAAGGCCACAAGGATCAACAGTTGGGCGCTGCTCTGGCGGGTACGCGGCATTAGGGGTTGGCCTCAGCGGATGCCGTCACCTTGAGCGTCGTCAAATAGATGTTGCTTGGCGCTGCGTCCCCGTTCGGATAGGCCACCGCCAGCGGTTGCGCCGTTTCGGGATCATAGACGGTCATCACCAGCGCGTAGTCGCTTGCGGGCAAATCACAGGGCAGGGTGATGCTACGCCCATCGTAGTAGAACTCGTCGGGCTGCCACTGAAGCG
>JBMOFU010000572.1:0-2004 GCA_049318725.1 Phototrophicaceae bacterium
TTAAATCTCCCCAACCGGCGGCGGATACTGCAATTCAGTGGCGCTGGCTTCGTGATCCATGCGGTAGCGGCGCATCGGCTGGATGTCCATCGTTAGGCCGCGTTCGGTTGCCCACAAGGCCGCCTGTTGCAAGCTCTTGAGCGCGTCTTGCATCTCGTGGCCTTCTTGGTTGCCAAAGCGATAGGTCAAGAAGTAGGGGTTCGTTTCGGTCACATACTCAATCACCACGCCCAACGCCGCTGCAAACGCTGCGGCGTCACGCTGAGTAGCAAGCTGTTCCAACACGCCGACGTTCAATTCAAGGTTGCGGCGCATAGCGTCCAGCAAGACCGGGCGGTGAAAGAATTTGCACAACGCCGCTGGATAGTCAATCACAGGCGCGGTGTCGGTGGGGGCGGGGCTATACTCAATCTTTAGCGTAAAGGTTTCTTCGGCAAGGCGCTTCCACAGGTCTTTTTCCCACTGGGGGATCAAGTCAAACACGGCTTGCATGACAATGCCCGTATTGTGGTCAAGCGCTTCTTTGCGGCTCATGCCGGGGATGTCCTCTTGGGCAACGGGGATCGGTTTGCCGACGATCATTTCAATCACTGGGCGCTTGCCCTGTGCAATCTGCTTGAATGCGCCCGCTGTGCCGCCAATCCCCACCGGGACGACAACGGCGTTCCCCTTTTGGCTCAACCACGCCACACCTGTATGGGCTTGGGTGACTTTCGTTTCCCAGATGCCGCCTTGCGGGAACAACGCGATCACGCCGCCTTGCTCTAGCACGCTCAAGGCTTGCGCCATCGCTTTACGATCCATACTGCCACGTTTGACGGGAATAAAGCCGTACAGGTGCGCCCAAAACGCGAAGCGCGGCTCTAATGGAATATCGCCAGTGGTCAAGAACTCCAGCGGATAGGGGGCGTAGGCCTGCAAAATCGGAATTTCAACAAAGGCGTTGTGGTTAGACACCAAAATCACCGGGCCACTGCCCGGCAGCGGGAAGTTTTCCCGCCCGCGCACCTCAATTTTGAGGAAGATGGCGGTAAACAGGCGCATAAAAATCCGCCAGATGCGCCGAAATAGCGACCGACGCGGCACCGGAATGCGATAGGGGTCTTTAGACTTCAACAGCCGACGTGCTTTTACGCCAATGGTGGTCATAAGGGTTTGACCTGCCTTATCCCGGCAGTACGGTGATGATCGTCCCGTATGCTGCCAACTCTGTGGTTGAACGAGAATTGTCGCTGACGTTGATGTCAACGTACATGCCGCCAACGGGCTGGATGTCGCCCGAAAAAGCGTCTGTCTGGAGCGCGGTAACACGCAAGCGCACTTGTTGATAGTTGCCCGGCGTCACCCGAAAGGAAGCATAGGCGGCGCGGCGCTGTAAGGTGATGGCGCTGCGTTGTTCGGTGGGTTGGCCGTTAACGACACTCACCTGTAAGACCAGTTCGGCTTCGCCAGTGGGTAGCCCGTCGTTCAGGCCAACAAACACTTGGCTGTTTTGCCCGGCAATCAACGGGGAAGGCGTTACCAGTGTCAAGCGGCATTCTACTGGGGGCGCCCCTACCGCACCATCGTCATCACTCGCGCCGATGGGTTTATAGCCGCCGCTGTCTTCATGGGTCTTGAACTCGGCCATCAGCGCTTCTCCCTTGCGGGTGAGCGCGTACTTGCGGCGCACATCCATTGCGGCGAACTGGCGCGTAATCAGCCGTTTGATCCCCTTGCTAAAGCCCCGCTCAGTCAAGCCGGTGCCGTCCATAATTTCATAGTCGTACGCTGGGTCGGTTCCCTGACTCAGGTAAAACCGCAAAATCTGGATTGCTTGGCTAGGAAGTTTATTTAACTCAGTCAGCATTTCTGAGGCCATTATGTCGCCATCCTTTGGGCTGTTACTTGGCAGATGCGCTCAGTATAGCGCGTTCGGGGTGCTGGCGCATGGCATAGATCGCCTGTGTATATAACCCCACCGCCCCACAATCGTTACGCGGTTAGCGATGTTATTGTAGGGGC
>JBMOFU010000573.1:0-1991 GCA_049318725.1 Phototrophicaceae bacterium
TGATCTGTTCGCCGTCCAGCCGATGCAGCTTGCGGTCACTGGTCACCAGATAGGGCTGGGAGTGCAGCCGATTTTGTGAGGTGCGCTCGATGATCGACACGGTGACCATCGCCACGTCCTCATGGAAGCCGAGCGCGGGGGATAGTAGAGGAATGTCATCGCTCAGGATTGGTGATTCGGTCGGCGCGGCGGGTTCATAAAATCTACTCCGAACAGACCACCCAACAACGGTGGTCTTTTTGTTGTTGCATTAGCCCTTGACCGATCCGGCGGTCATCCCGGCAACGATCTGGCGTTGGAAGAAGATGAACATCACCAATGGCGGAATCGTGATAACCAACACATTGGCGAAAAGCAGGTTCCACTGTGACCCAAACTGGCTGATGAAGCTGTACATCGTCAACTGCACGGTGACATTCTCTGAGCCGGGCAGGAAGTAGAGCGGCCCTGAAAAGTCGTTATAGATGCCGACTGAAGACACCACAATCACAGTGATGATGGCTGGTCGCAACAGGGGCAGGATCACCTGCAAAAAAACTTGCATCGGTGAAGCCCCGTCAATGATGGCGGCTTCGTCAATCTCACGCGGAATGGTGACCATAAAGGCGCGCAAGGTGAGGATGGCAAACGGCAAGGTCAAGGCCACCTCAATGAGAATCAGCCCCAACAACGTTCGGTACAGGCCGATCCGCTGTAACAAGAAAATGGTCGGCACTACCGCTGGCGGCAGGGTCAGCCCCGCCAACATGATGACGCTGGCAATGTTGGCGATGCGGTCTTGTCGCCGTTGCATGACAAACGCCACCAGCGACGCGAACAACACAATCAGCGTAATGGAGCCAACCGTAAGCAGGGTACTGTTCCATAGCGCAAGGAACATGCGCCCTTCACGGAACATCAGCACTTCGCGGATGTTGCCCCACAGTTGAAACTCTGCGGGCATACTGAATTCAAACATCGCTGCTTCGGGGCTGGTCTTAGACGCCATCAGCACGATAAAGATAAACGGCACAACGAAGATTACGCCAATCACGATCATCGAAATGACATCAAGCCAGATGCTGGCAATCACCTTACGGGCAGTGGTCATAATTCGGATAACTCCTGACTATTGAAGAAGCGTATCAGTGGGTAAACGATAATCGTCACGAGGGCAAATAGCACCACGTTGCCTGCCGTAGAAAGCCCATAGAACCCTGCCTGATACTGCTTGAAAATCACAGAGGTCAACACATCTGATGCGAAGCCGGGCCCACCGCGCGTCATTGTCCAGATCAAGTCGAAAGTGCGTAAGCCGCTAATGAAAGAAAGCAAGATCACCGTAAAGGTGGCGTTACGCGCCAGCGGCAAAATCACGTAACGGAACTTCACCCATGTGCCGCCCTCAAGCGCTGCCGCTTCAAAGTAATCATTGGGAATAGATAAAATCCCCGCGATGAAAATCAGCGTAGCAATGCCAAGCCCCTTCCAGACATCCACTAGCGCGACAGAGTAAAGCGCTAGATCGGGGTTGCCGAGCCAGTCGGGGGTGGGTAAGCCTAAAGCGCCCAAGCCCGTGTTGATTAAGCCGCTTGAGGGTTGCATCAGCACGCCAAAGGTAATCCCCACCGCGACCGTACTCACCAGCACCGGGAAGAAGATGATGCCGCGCAGCAGGTGCTTCAACCATAGGCGCGAGGTTAAGAGCAACGCCAGCGGCAGCCCAATGATGACTTTAAGGCCGCTGGTGATTAGCGCATAAATTAACGTATTCTTGAGTCCAGCGGTGAGCTGAGGGTCTTCAAAAAATCGAACGTAGTTGTCAAAGCCAATGAAGGTCGCGTCAAACAACGTCCAGCGCGTCAGGCTAAAATAAAAGGCCAGCAATGTGGGGGCGATGAAGAACACCGCAAACACAATGCCCGCCGGAAGATAAAACCAGTGAGGGTAGGTTCGCAGAATGTTCTGCGGACGCGAATCATGGTTCATTAATTTTTCCTCAATTTTATAAT
>JBMOFU010000574.1:0-1991 GCA_049318725.1 Phototrophicaceae bacterium
GTAAGCCTTGATCGAACAGTTTATAGACGGCAATCCGTTCAGCGCCCGCCGCCAAACCCAGTGCCGCCGCCTGCGTCAAGAAGGCTGCTTGTTGCTCTAGCGTGTAGGGGTATACTGGGCGTTCAACAGGCCACGCCTCATCTTGCGTCGGTGGGGCATTCGTCTCATTGATCCAGATGGCTTTATCGTTCAAGCCGTAGCTGTCTAGCAACGCGCGTGCCTCACGGGTGATGCTGTAGACCGTTTCGGTACGGAAGTAAATGTGCAGGCTCAAGGCATCGAAGTAATGGCCGTTGGCGGCAGCGTCTGGATCGGATGTGATAAGCTCTAGCAGGCGGTCTAGGTATAGCCGTTCACCCTCGTTGATGTTGTGCCAGTAAGTTGTTCCGGCAAGGTGAATCTGGGCGTTGGGGTTGCCCTGCCGCACGGCGATAGACGCCACCTTTAGCAGTTGCGCGTAATCTTCTACACTGCCCTCGAACTCATAGCCATAGGTACCAGCGGCGATGTCTGGCTCATTCCAGATGATGAAGGTATTCACGCCGCGCGGGGCATAGTAGCGGGCCGTTTGGCGCACAAAGTTTGCCCAGTGGTTATCGGGGTGATCTACAGGCAGGGTTAGCCCACTCGGTACGCCTGCGCCCGCAATCCCCTCTGTTGCCCACGACGGCGTATTCTTGAGCAGGGCTACAACTTCCCTGCCGCATTGATTCGCGGCCTTTAGCCAGCGGTCATCCACATTGAGCGTGTGCCAGTCCAGCGGGCTGGTAGGTTGATGTTGCGCCCAATCAAAAATGATCCGTTCCCAGCCGACACCCAATTCACAGGTGGTTTCAGGGAACCAAAAGCCCTCAATCACGCCAAACGGATTTTCACCATCCACCCGCGCACGCACGGGGGAAAGCATCCCCAACAATGCCACTGTCAGCAGCACATAGCCTAGTCGTTGTTTTGTCACACGCTTTACCTCGCGGCACGAATGTCTTTTAGGTTCAACTGGAGTGTACGCTTGCCGTTCCACTCGTTCATATCAAGTTCGTAGGCGGCGTCAATGCGCGCGGGCATTTCGGCGGCCCATTCGCCCAAGTTAAAGCCTATCGCGTCTAGGGGGGGCTGTCCAGCGCGGGTTAGGCGTAACTTGAGGTGTTTTTCATCTTTGCCGACCAAACGCCAGTCGGTGATGTGCAAATTGGTAGACATCAGCACAGGCGGCGGATTTTCGTGTCCAGTCGGTTGGAGTTGCTGCAATTCTTCATAGAGCGCTTCGCTGAGGTGATGGATGTCTGCTTCGCCGTCAATGGTGAGCATCGGGCGCAGGTCTTGGCCGTACAACTGTTGCGCGGCAATTTCGGTCATCCGCTCATGGAACAAGGTCAAATTGCCGTTGAGGATGGTAAATCCAGCGGCTTGGGCGTGGCCGCCGTGCCGTAAGAGCAAATCGCTACACTGGTCAAGCGCTTGGGTGATGTCAAATTGCGGGATGCTGCGGCATGAGCCGTGACTTTCATCCGCGCCGCGCTGGACAACCACCGACGGGCGAAAGTATTCTTCCGTCAACCGCCCCGCCACTAAGCCAACCACTCCCTGTGGGAAGGCACTATGCGAGGCGAAGATCAGCGGCAAGTCGGTTTGCCCATTGAGCGCTAATTCATGGCGTACCATCTCTTGCGCGTCACGGGTGAGTTCTTGGCGGCGGGTATTCAACTCGTGCAACTGAGCAGCGAGGGCTACCGCGCGGGCGTGATCGCGCGTGAGCAATAGCTCATAGGCCAACATCGCGCTTTCTAGCCTGCCAGCGGCATTGATACGTGGCCCAATCGAAAAACCAATGGCCGTCGAATCTACACTGCCGGGGTTGACATTGGCCGCTTCTAGCAACGCACGGATGCCCGGCCGCTCGGCACGGTTCAGCACATGCAAGCCGCGCCGCACCAATAGCCGATTTTCCAGCTTATCCATGGGCGCAAGGTCGGCAATCGTGCCAATCGCTA
>JBMOFU010000575.1:0-1986 GCA_049318725.1 Phototrophicaceae bacterium
ACTGCCCTTACTGCCTTTACTGCTTTTCATCGTCTTGTGATAAATTGCACAAAGAACCTTCGTATACACTGCCCCTATCCCGTCGTCAAGTTCTACAGGAAAATAGGGCGCAGTTTGTAACTTTTAGACCAATCTTGCGGAAGGGTAATCTATGACAAGCGATCACCGTCGGCTGGTAATCCCCGGCCCTGTAGAAGTACGGAAAGAAATCTTAGAGGCACAAACCCAATGGATGATTGGGCATCGCTCATCAGACTTTGTGGCACTGTTTGCGCGCCTGCAAACCAAGCTCAAGCAGGTCTTCCTAACCCAAAACCGCGTGTACATCAGCGGGTCTTCTGGCACGGGCCTGTGGGAAGGCGCCAGCCGCAACGGAATCCGCGATGACAAGAAGGCGTTGCACCTCGTCGGCGGCGCATTTAGCGAACGTTGGGCAGAAATCAGCAAGGCCAACGGCAAGCAAGTGGATGTGATTACGGTAGAGTGGGGTCAAAATCACACGCCAGAGATGGTTGCCGATGCGCTGCGCAAGGCCGAATATGACGCCGTATGCGTCGTCCACAACGAAACCAGCACCGGCGTACTGAACCCGATTAAAGAAATCGGCGCCGTCGTGCGTGAACTTGCCCCAGACACGCTCTACATGGTAGATACCGTTTCGGGCATTCTGGGCGCAGAAATCCGCGCCGACGAGTGGAATATTGACGTACTGCTCACCAGCAGCCAAAAAGCCTTTGCCCTGCCGCCCGGATTGGCCTTTGCCTCAGTCACAGACCGCGTGCTAGAGCGCGCCAAGCAAATCCCGTATCGCGGGTACTACTTCGACTTTGTGGAGTGGGAAGCCTCATTGTTGAAGGACAACACATCCTCCACGCCGCCGATTTCGTTGATGTTCGCCTTAGACAAGCAACTGGACGATGTATTGGTGGAAGGGCTAGAAAACCGCTGGAACCGTCATTTGCAAATGACTGAAATCACCGCCAGCTGGATCAATGCCCGCGAGTTCGGCTTCTACGCGCCAGAAGGCTACCGTTCCCCAACGGTGACGGCAGTGGCAAACACCCGCAACGTGAACATTGACGATATGGCGAAGCACATGTCTAGCCGCAAGTTCGTCCTAGACAAAGGCTACGGCAAGATCAAGGGCAAGACCTTCCGCATTGCCCACATGGGCGACATGACCATCAGCACGCTTGAGGAATTCCTCGGCGGCCTTGACGAATTCTTAGGGGTCTAACACGCATGACCGATTTTCACATTTTAGTTCCAGATGCAGTAGACGGCGCAGCCATTGACGTATTGAACGCGGCAGGCGGCTTCCGTGTCAGCTATACGGGTAACAACCTCAAGCGCGAAGAAACCCTCGCCGCCATTGTGGACGCCGACGCGATCATCATCCGCAGCAGCACCAAAGCCAACGCTGAACTGTTGGCCGCCGCGACCCAACTCAAGGCGATTGCCCGCGCAGGCGTCGGTGTAGATAACGTTGATGTTGCCTTTGCCACCGAGCGCAAAATCGCCGTGATGAACACCCCTGCGGGCAACACCATCGCCACAGCAGAACACGCTTTCGGGCTGATGTTGGCCTTAGCCCGCCACATTCCGCAGGCGCATATCACGCTGCGCGACGGCAAGTGGGATCGTAAATCGTTTATGGGGACGGAACTACGCGGCAAGACGCTTGGCGTGGTCGGTTTTGGACGCATCGGTAAGGCGTTGGCCGTGCGTGCGTTGGCCTTCGAGATGAAGGTGATTGCATTTGATCCGTTTGTAGACGCCGACAAAATGAGCGCCGTCGGCGTGGGCAAAGCCACGCTGGACGAACTGTATGCCGCTTCAGACTTTATCAGCCTGCACAGCGTCATCACCGATGAAACGCGCGAGATGATTAACGCCGAGTCCATCGCCAAGATGAAGGCAGGCGTGCGGATCATCAACGCTGCACGCGGCGCACTAATCCATGAGGCTGACCTTGCCGCCGCGCTC
>JBMOFU010000576.1:0-1985 GCA_049318725.1 Phototrophicaceae bacterium
TGGGAAGCCGATGGTAAAGCACCATTTGACGAATTTAATTTAGACCAACTGCCGCCAGAGATGGCCTATTCACGGCTAGATACTTACTTCTTCAGCCAAGAACACGCTAAACCCACTGCGAATGATGTGGTCACGCGCTTTGGGGCATCTGGATTATTGTTCCGCCAGACGAATGCGGCTTTAACGCGCCTATTGGAGCAGGTAAAAACCAGCCCCATGCTCGAAACGTGGCGCGAACAGTGGAAGAAGCTACTCAGTGAAGTCTATGGCTCTGATGTGGGCAACGATGACCTGTTTTTGCGCCATACCTATTTGTGCCAGTTCGCCCGCTTGATCGGCTTTGCCGCCCTAGAGCGCAAAGTGCCACAGCCCGCGCAGATTGAGGACATTATCACTGGCAAGGCGTTTGAGCGCTTTGGGGTAAACAACATCGGCGAAGCGGACTTCTTTAGCTGGGTGGTGCGGATGCCTGAAATTCGGGAGGAAGCCCTACAGGTATTTACACGGCTGGCGGAAGGCTTGGCAGTGTATGAGCTAGGGGCGATTGACCAAGACTTGCTCAAACAACTGTATGAGAACTTGGTAGACCCGCAAACCCGCCATGAATTGGGCGAATACTATACGCCAGATTGGTTGGCCGAACTCACCCTGCGCGAGATTGACTACCGAGCGCCCAAAAGCCTGTATGACCCCACCTGTGGCAGCGGCGCGTTCTTGTTTAGTGCCATCCGCCAATTGATTCAGCAGGGGATGCGCGGCCACGCGCTGGTCAATTTTGCCCTCAACAACATTATGGGGACGGACATTCACCCGCTGGCGGTGACGGTGGCGCGGATGAACTACTTGTTGGCCTTAGCCGAAGATTTGCGGGCGTTGGGCGGCGGGCAAATCCAAACGATGAACGTGCCAGTCTTTATGGCAAACGCGCTGTTAGACGCCCCCACACCCAACAAGCCCGACGATATTCAGGTGGAAACCCACGATGGCGCGCTGTTTGTCATCCCCGACGGCGGCCAAACTGACCAACAATTGACCGCCTTGATTGACCAAATGGAATTGTTTGCCGAGCATAAGCCGTTGGCGCTAGAGCCGTTTGGCAAACAACTGGAACGGCACTTCCCGGCTGTGCCTAGCGCAGGCACACAGGCGGCATGGATCAATAACCTCAAATTGTTGGCGCGCCTGAAGGACGAAGACCGCAACGGCATTTGGGCGTACATCCTCAAAAATCAAGCGCGCCCGCTGGTATTTGCCCGCCGCAAGTTTGATTGCATCGTTGGCAACCCGCCGTGGTTGAGCTATCGGTTTATCCAGCACCGCGCCTATCAAAAGCGGGTCAAGGCGCTGTACCGTCACTACGGCCTGATTGAAAGCAACGATAACAAGCTGTTCACCCAAATGGACTTAAGCAGCCTGTTTTACGCCCTCGTGCAAGATCGCTACCTCCAGCCGGGCGGGACGGTGGCGTTTGTCATGCCGCGTGCGGTGATTACGGGGGCAAAGCAGCACCGCGCCTTTCAACAACAGGGCTTTAGCGCCGTGCTGGATTTAGAGGGCGTTGCCCCGCTGTTTAACGTGCCAACGTGCGTGTTGATTCAACAGGGGGATGCCCGCCACACCGAAAGCGTCCCCGCGGTGCGCTTTGACGGGGCATTGCCCACCCGTGAATTTGATTACGCCCGCGCCCTGCCGCTGTTAACGCGCAAGCCTGCTACCGTGCGCTTTGTGGATTCAGACGTGCGTAGCCCACACTACTACGATAAGTTCTTTCAAGGGGCAACGCTGGTGCCGCGTACCCTGTGCTTTGTGCGGGCGTTGGGCTTCGGCGTGGTAGAAACCGACCCCGAAGCCAACAAGGACGCCAAAGTCCCCTACAAGGGCGTGCATTTAAGCGGGTCGGTGGATGCCGATTATGTTTACGCCACGCTCTTGAGCAAGCACCTGTTGCCGTTTGGCGTGCATAAGCTGCATATGGTGGCCTTGCC
>JBMOFU010000577.1:0-1984 GCA_049318725.1 Phototrophicaceae bacterium
TTTTAGGGGTTACACGGACGCGCCAGTGGCACGTCCCTACAGGTCACAACGGTTGGGTAGGGACGACCCACCGGGGCGTCCGCGTTTTACGGGCAAAAACGATGCCCCTAAATCCTTAACCCTTTGGGGCATGATGGTTCATCCCCCTACAAACCTGTAGAGACAGGGGCTGAATAAATCCTTGATGGTATTGGCAATATAGAGTGGTAGAATAGCTTCACTTTGCCACTAATCCATGAATGGATATTCGCTGTGACAATTACCATTGAGTGGGATAACCCTGAAAAGACTGTCATTCTTTGGCACTCTACTGAAGTCTTCAGCATGGAAGAGTTTTGGGAAGCCCAAGACCAGATTTTCGTGTTGGCAAGCGCTGTGAATAGGCTCTACCCCGTAGACGTGATTATCTGGTCAGAGTCCCCCGCTACGTTCCCTAAAGGCTTACTCACCAACATGCGCTCCACCAATACCCGCATTGGCAGACACGCGAGCAAAGCCAGCGAAAGCATTGTGGTGATTGTCGTCAACAACCGCATGGGACAAACCATCAGCAACTTGATTCAGCAACTGTTCGGGGCAAAACGCTGGCGCACTGCTGCAAATGTCCCAGAGGCGCGCCAATTGATCCAAGCGTACCGCAGCAGCGCCACACCAACCCCCGCAAACGCAGAGGGCGACGCTTAAAGCCCTTGCCCCGCCGCCCGCGCCAGATTGAGCGCCAACAACGCCGCCAGCATGGCTTCTTCATCGTCTAAAATGGCAATATCCCAACCGTAGGCGGCGCACACCGCCACGTCTAACTTGCGGTGGAGTTCGTCAAGGCGCGGGGCAAAGTCGCCCGCGTCACGCTTGACCGCGCCGCTGGCGGTTCCCCGAAACACCGCCAGCGCGTTATAGAGGTTGGTCAGCGTGCGATCTTTCAGTTGCGCTTCGATTTTGTCCGGCAGCGGCGTGTGCGGCGGATGGTTGCCGACCAGCGCGGGCGGATTCAGCCAAGCGTCGCGTTCGGCATGGAGTGCGGCGGCGGCGGCGGCAATTTCTTGATATTCGGGCGCGGCGGTGGGTTCAGCGCCGGGCGCGTAGGGGAACGGGAAGGTTTCAAAGGTGGTCGTGGGCGTGTAACGGGGTGTTTCGCCTAAAGATGTCCCCATCCGCAATGACCAGACCTCATGCAGGCGGCTGTGCAGCACGCCGAAGAAATAATCATCGTCACGGGCAAAGAGATATGCACCATCGTCAATGATTGTTCCTTCTGCAACCCATACAAACAAACGGAATTTTGATACTCTAGGGGTTGCAATAAAACGCTGCAATCCCTTAATAGATTCTCTCATGTCAGATGCAGTTACAGAATGTAACCACCAATAAGTGGCTCTGTTCTGCATATTATTATCTTTACGTATATCGTATACATGATCTTTCACGTATTTATATGGCGCTTCATAGCGCATTGCATTTTGTTCGTCTCTATTCGTCCCGAAATCAATGATCCATGTTTTTTTTGTAGGCCTACCGATCAGCGCAGTTCCATTCGCCCATGGTTTTATTACATCACGGTTAGATAATCCGCTATTATTCTGACTTTGGATAAACTGTAAAGCCAGTTGTGCAGGAATATCAAATGCTCCCCCCTTCTTAGTACCGCCAAAGCAAATTTTATCATTCCCGTTCAAGGTTTTTGCGATAGTTATATCAACAGATGCAGTTAGGTCTACATTTATTATAGAAACAATATTCCCGTTTAATGATACGACTTTTTCCCTGCCATCATCAAACCCCACCATCGAAACGCGGACGGCTGCGCCGTTTAGCGTCCATTCGCGGTCACTCCACGCCATGAAAATATCGCCTGTGTCCTTAATCCGCTTGAGGACTTCACGGTTTGCCCCGCCGCGTATCGAATTGGTCGAAATTAAGCCCGCCCGCTTGACCCTGCCGCGCTCAATTTCGGTGCGGGCGCGCTCAAACCAATAGCAGACCAAAT
>JBMOFU010000578.1:0-1964 GCA_049318725.1 Phototrophicaceae bacterium
GTTTTGCCGCTGCCGTTTGGCCCTACAATCACGGTGAGGTCGCGCACACGCCCTAGCTCATCGGTGAAATCATGCTCAAAATGCTCAATCCCGCGAAAGTTCTCTATCGTTAACTTTTTTAGCTTCATGGGTTGTACTCCTCACTCACGGACGCCACAGGGGGCATCCCTACCGCATAGTATTTCCAACAGGCCTCAACCTGCGCCTGCCAGTAGGCCACATAATCGGACATATCCACGCCCTGAATGGCCGAGCCTTCAAAGAATCCCTTGCCGGGGATGCCGTCTGACTTGCGGACGACCAGCGCGCACAGGTTCGGGCGTCCGGAGCGGCGTTCTTCTTCGCATACATCGCGCAGTAACTCATACAGCATCGGGTTGCGATGATGCAGCGGCGGGTTGACCATGCGCCCAAACTCGCTGTAGCTGATCGTGTCACGGTGGGCGGCCACCTGCTGGAGTGCGCTTAAGACTTCGCCGCGCAGGTGGACGTAATGTTCCAGAGCGCTCATCGCAAGATCACCGTCAATGTGGTTTCATCAATGGCAAGTTGGCTCACGTTGTATTGCCCGCCGCCTGCACTGACGGCCAGTTGTTGGATCGTCTCGTTGGCCGTGCGTTCTGCTTCGGCCACCAGTTCACCTAAGCCGTCGGGCGGGGCGCTGTACAAAATCCCGCCAACATCTACCCCACGCACCGCCAAGCGCTGACCGCTGGAATCTACTTGCATCACAATGCCGATTTGTTGAGACAACCCCGGCAAATTGGCCTGTTCTATATCCCCATAGAGGATCAAGCCACCTTGCTTCAAGTCGCCAGTCACATTGCGGATCGAAACGGTTTCGCTACTATATCCAGCAGGGCTACAGAGCGTACTCAGTTCATTGCACAGGCGCAGCAGGCCGCTTTCATCCACTTGAACGGTGGCCGCCTGTGCGCCGCTTGGCTCACTGCCCACCTGTACCGTTACCCCTGCGGTGGCGGTGTCGAAGGTCTGCTGGCTATTGCCCAACTGTACGCTAAATTGGGTCGGGGCAAGCGGCGCAAACAAAATCGGCGTAGGGATTGGCGTCACAGCGTTTTCTGCGAATAGCGCTTCAGTTTGACCGATGGGTTCAAAGCCGCCGCTTTGCAAGCCTAACCCAACGATACGGTCACGAAAGAGCAATATCCCCAACGCCAGCGCGATCACAAGGAGCGAAACGCCAACGCCCAGCGCGACTACACAGCCAAAGGCCACCTGCCATAACGGAATTGTGCGCCGCCGTAAGCGGGGTTGTGAGGTCATAGTGTTTTCCCTGTGGACGCCAATGATAGCCAGCTATGAGGATGATTCTACATGGCCTAGTGTGAATTTACAGACGTTTTACGCAATGATCGCAAATTCAACACACTTTCAAGCGAGTATAGTTAAAGAACACCCCACACGTTGGGGTGATATGAACGGTTCAAATAGGAGAAAAGCACATGACCAAAGTGACTCGCTCTATGATTTTATCGCTGTTGGTGGTTGCGGTGTTAGGGGTATTTGCGCTGCCTGCCTTTGCTCAGACCAGCACCTTCACCCGCAATTACACCGAATCGCAGGTGAATCAAGCCTACCGCGTGAGCAACCCGCGCCGCGCGGCCATTAGCAGCATTACCGTTGACCTTCAACCCGGCCAAGCAGTGATTTCATCCACGCACAATTACCGTCAAGCCACCTACAACGTGGTAACCACCGTTGCCCCGAACGTTGCCAATGGCCGCCCGAACTGGACGATTATCAGCATTGTGGCGCAAAATGGCGAATCGCTCCCGGCAGATGTCACCGAGCAAGTCCGTAGTTTTGTCACCAGCCGTTGGGGGAACTTTGCCCGCACCCAACGCAACACGACGCTCCAGAGCGTGGTGATTACCGACAGCGACATCACTTATACCTACAGCCGCTAACGGGCTGAATGGTAATCTTGTAACACGGCGTAG
>JBMOFU010000579.1:0-1959 GCA_049318725.1 Phototrophicaceae bacterium
TCTTGGTGGGCAAGCCCGGCAGCGGCAAAACCTACATGCTCAACCGCTTGGCGCTGGATTTGTGCCGCCATTGGACGGCGGGAAGCGCAGCGGCGAAGGTGCCAGTCGTCATTAAGCTCAACAGCTTCAACGGGATGGACGGGGAACAGCCGTTACCCTTTAGCCAGTATGTGCGGGCCGAAGCGTTTGAGTTAGCGCCCTACCTGCGCCAGTTGATCCGTGACGGGCGGGTGATCTTGCTGTGTGACGCGCTGAACGAAATGCCGACACAATCCGCAGATGGGCGCGACCTGCTCAAAGAGGTCAACGATACGCTGAAGGATACACCCTACTTTGTCGTCTCATGCCGCATCGAGGATTACCGCGACCACCTGATTCCCTTGCACCCGCTGGAACAAGTGACCTTGCGCGACCTTGAACTGCCTGCCATCCGTGAGTTCTTTGAGCGCTACTTGGGGGCAAAAGCGGCGGATTTGTGGGGAAAGATCGGCGGGAGTCCCTTGTTAGACGAGTTCTGGCAGGCAGTGAATGCCCCCGAACGCAACGACGGCGAACGCTTCTGGAACCTTGACGCAGGTGTACCCTCTTATACCTCCGGCGAAAGCGATGCCGCATGGCGTACGATGCACAGCGGCGTACGCTTGATCCCGCTGTGCCGTAACCCTTTCATGGGCAAGCTGGTCAGCGAACTGTACAAGGCGACCGGGCAAATCCCGGCCAACCGCAGCCGACTGTTTGCGGGCTTTGCCGACAGCCTGTTGCAACGGGAGCAGACCAACGCGGCTCGGCGCAAGTTGCCCTTCCCAGTGCTAGATCATATCCACGCAACGCTGACTGATTTTGCCCGCGCATTACAGGCCGGCAAGGTCACGACCCTGCCCGACGCTGAACTGCCCACCCCGCTTGATCCCGCTCATCTCAAGGCGGCGAGTCAGGCCAACATCGTGCTGCATGAGGGCGGGCGCTGGCGCTTTAGCCATCAACTGCTGCAAGAGTATTACGCGGCGCGGGTGCTGTTGGCGGCAGTCGAAGAACAGGCCGACCCCACTGCCACGCTGACAGCGTTGGGCTGGGACGCCAACGAATGGTGGGAAGCCGGAGTATGGCGCGAAACGTTGGTGCTGTTGGGAGAAATGCCCGGTGGCCCTAACGCCGTAGCAGAATGGTTAGCCCCCGCCTCACCGGAACTAGCCTTGCAGGTAGTGTTACGCAACGCCGACAACGCTCCGTTGAGCGCCAGCGCCAAGCAAGCGCTCATTGACGGGGCGAATGCCCACACCGCCGAACCCGACCCACGCGGACGCGCAGCGGCCTACCGCGTGTTAGGCCACCCAGCGATAGACGCCGACCATCGTCCGGGCATTGGCGTGATTCGTGTATCCACCGTAGGGGCGACCCATGGGTCGCCCCTACCATCGGGTGAGGCCGTGTTGCTCCCCGATTTCGACTGGGTGACGATCCCGGCAGGGAAGTTCATCTACCAGCAAGAAAAAGAGCCGCGCACCCTGCCCGCGTTCAAGATCAGTCGCTATCCGGTGACGTACCACCAATTTCAGGCGTTTATAGATGATCCTGACGGGTTCTATAACCCTGAATGGTGGGAAGGGCTGGCCGATGATCAATACCGTCGGGAAAACCAAAGCGCCCCCGGTGACCAAGCGTTCAAGTATTGGAATCACCCGCGTGAGCGTGTGAGTTGGTACGACGCGGTGGCGTTCTGTCGGTGGTTGTCGTGGCGGCAAGGGGAAGAGTACGCCCTTGATAAGGTGGCCGAGTGGGCGGTACGGCTGCCGACCGAGTTTGAATGGGAGCGGGTAGCCCGTTTCACCGACGGGCGCGAATACCCATGGGGGAACGGCTATACATCGGGGTATGCGAATATTGATGAAACTTATAGGGATGCGGGGTCGCATTATTTGCAGATGACCAGCGCGGTAGGCATCTATCCACAGGGAGCCT
>JBMOFU010000580.1:0-1952 GCA_049318725.1 Phototrophicaceae bacterium
GTGATGCGGACTAAAAACGCCGATGTGTTGCCGCACTTGCGCCAAATCTTTGAGCAGATCGCCTTTGCGAAGGTGTCTGCCAGCGCAAAGGAAGCACGCGAGATGCACATCCTGCGCCCGACAGACCGCATTGTGATGAACCGTCAACACCTGTTGGCCGAAGCCAAACGCACCGCCCTTTACATGGCCGATGGCTACGTTGCCCCGCAACCAGAAAAAATTTATGCAGCCGGGCGTGATGTCTACGCGGCGCTACTGGCTGCCATTGATGGGCTGGTACGCGGCAAACATGCCACCGAGCATGACGGATTCATCGCACGCAAGCTGGCGTTTATCATGACGGGCGGCGCTATCAGCGAGCCGACATGGTTAGACGAACAGGTCATCTTGAACCTAGAGCGCGAAGCCTTCGTGGAGCTTGCCCAACATCCCAAGACGCTAGAGCGCATCGGCCACATGTTGCAGACCAACAAGCCGTTACGGAATTGATCTCTATACCCGTGTAGGGCGCAAACTATTGCGCCCCTACACGACAATGACCCACAAAAAATAACCGTATTTGTTGATTGAAAAGGAAACCATACCATGCGTGAAGCTGTAATCGTGGCCGCCGCCCGTACTGCGGTGGGGAAGTCTCGTAAGGGCGTTAGCCGTAACGTGCGTTCAGATGAAATGGCCGCTATCGTCATCCGTGATTTGATTCGCCAAAGTGACGGCAAGCTCGACCCGATGCAAGTGGATGATGTTTTGATCGGCTGTGCGATGCCCGAAGGCGAACAGGGTTTGAACTTTGCCCGTACCATCAGTTTGCGGGCAGGCTTGCCCGTAGATGTGCCATCTGCGACGATCAACCGCTTTTGTTCCAGTGGGCTGCAAGCCGTCGCCCAAGCCGCCGAGCGGATCATTGCCAACGGCGCAGATATTATCATCGCAGGCGGGGCAGAAACCATGTCTGGCGTGCCGATGAGCGGTTTTCACATCAGCCCAAACCCCTATATGGCTGAAAATGAGCCAGAAGTGTATATGAGCATGGGGCTTACCGCTGAACAGGTGGCCGACGAGTTTGGCGTCACCCGTGAAGAAATGGACGAGTTCGCCTATCAAAGCCATGTGAGAGCCGCCGCCGCGATAGATGCCGGGCGCTTTAATCAGCAGATTGTGCCGTTTGAAGTGGAAGAAGTGTATTACAACGACGACGGCGAGCGCGTGGTAGAACGGTTCATGCTTGACCAAGACGAGCATCTACGGCGCGAAACGACCGTAGATCAACTGCTCAAGCTCAAGCCGGCCTTCCAGCAGGGCGGGCGGGTGACGGCAGGGAACTCTAGTCCGTTGAGTGACGGCGCTGCCGCTGTGATGGTGATGGAAGCCGAAACCGCCGCCCGTCTGGGATTCACGCCGATTGCGCGCTTTGTCGGCTTTGCGGTGGCAGGCGTCCGCCCAGAGATCATGGGCGTAGGGCCGATTAAGGCCATCCCCAAACTGTTGACACGGCACGGCGTCCGCCTAGATGAAGTGGATTTGATTGAACTGAATGAGGCGTTTGCCGCGCAATCGCTGGCGGTGATCCGCAACCTAGAAATTGACCCGGCGCGCGTGAACGTCAACGGCGGCGCGATTGCGCTCGGTCATCCGTTGGGATGCACAGGCGCGAAGTTGACCACCCAGTTGATGTACGAGTTCAAAGACATCGGCGGCAAGTACGGCATGGTGACAATGTGCATCGGCGGCGGGATGGGCGCAGCTGGGCTGTTCGAGAATTTGCTGAACTGAGGCAGATTTGACATGTCAAACCCCTACAGCCCGATTTGCAATTCTGTAGGGGCGCAATAGTTTGCGCCCTATAGCTGTCAAAAGTTAAGGCGCATGTGGGATGTTTTCGTTTGGCGGCGGTTTTACCCCTATCCCCAACCCTTTCCCCCGTCGGGAGAAAGGGAGCCAAACAAGTCCCT
>JBMOFU010000581.1:0-1951 GCA_049318725.1 Phototrophicaceae bacterium
AGTAACGAGTAACGAGTAACGAGTAACGAGTAACGAGTAGGGGCGCAATATATTGCGCCCTATGACAGATAGAGAGGTGAGATGATGGCAATGCGTCAACCGAGTTATCACTACAGCATTGAAGAGTATTTAATGGTGGAATCTGCATTAAACATCCGTCATGAGTACATGGACGGGCAAATCTATGCGATGACGGGCGGCACAGAGCGTCATGCCAAGATTATGGCGAATATTAACGGTGAACTTCGCACAGTGTTTAAGGGCAAAAGTACATGCTTTTCCTATCAAAGCGAGTTAAAGATCAGCGTCCGCAAGGGATTTTACACCTATCCCGATGTGAGTGTGATCTGTGGGGAAGTCATTCTTGATACACTAGAACCCAATGCGGTGACAAACCCCAGTGTGCTGGTGGAAGTGCTTTCGCCATCCACTGCAAGCTATGACAAAACAACCAAATGGCTAGAGTACCAACAGATTGCAACGTTACAGGACTACCTGATTGTGGAACAAGCAACGGCGGGCATCACCCGCTATAGCCGTCAACCGTCGGGCTGGTTGATCCAGACCTATGATGACCTCAATCAACGGCTCATGTTGCCGTCTGTCAATGTAGAATTGTTGATGGCCGATATTTACTATGCGGTCACGTTTGATTGATGACCAGGGGCAACCCGGCGGTTGCGGTCGCCCCATCTTACCCCTCAGCTACCCCTCTAGCATCGCGGTGCGGTCTTCGCTGTTGAGCATCATCCCCATAGCATGATAGCCCGCGTCCACATGGATCACTTCCCCAGTAACAGCACTGCTCAAGTCTGACGCTAACCAGACTGCCGTTTGCCCCACTTCATCCTGAGACACCAAGCGGCGCATTGGCGCGGCATCTTCTGCATACTTGAGCATACTGCGGAATCCCGGAATCCCGGCGGCGGCCAACGTCTTAATCGGCCCGGCGCTGATGCTGTTCACGCGGATGTTCTTGGGGCCTAAGTCTGCGGCCAAGTAGCGGGTGATGTTTTCTAGCGCGGCTTTGGCAACGGCCATCGCGTTGTAGCGCGGCATGACTTTTTCGGCGGCGTAGTAGGTCAGGCTCATGATGCTGCCGCCTTCGGCCATCAACGGCTCGACGCGCTTGGTCATAGCGATCAGGCTAAAGGCGCTGATGTTGATCGCTTCTAGCAGCCCTTCCCGAGACACGTCTACCATGCGCCCGTCAAGGTCTTCACGGCGGGCGTAGGCTACCGAGTGAACCAGAATATCCACCTTGCCGTAACGTTCACGGACTTTTTCAAAGACAGCATCCAGTTGATCGTCTTTGCTAACGTCGCACTGTTCCACAAACGTACAGCCTATTTCTTCTGCCAGCGGTTTCACGCGCTTTTCGAGGCTTTCGCCCGCGTAGCTGATGGTAATGGTTGCGCCTTGATCGTGAAATTGCTTGATAATGCCCCAAGCAATCGAATTCTTGTTAGCGAGGCCAAAAATTAACGCGACTTTTCCGTCCAGTAAGCCCATGTGATGTTTCCTTCCGTAGGGTAGTTTTGCACATAATCTCGTGCTAATCTAACACCGATCACCTGACTACGCTACGGCAAGGATTCCCGATGGATGACCTGATTCATGTCTTGGTTGCGCTGGATTATAACGACGAATGGCTGGCAAAAATGCGCGAAGTCTCGCCGCGCTTGCAGGTTGTCAAGGCTTACCCAGAAGTGCCTGAATCGGCTTGGGAAAATGTTGAAGTGTTGTACAGCACGATTACCTTCCCACCATCCGTAGCCCTAGCGCCCAAACTGAAGTGGGTACAACTGCACAGCGCGGGCGTGGAGCATTTCACCAGTCAACCGTTCTTTCAACAGTCTGAGGTCGTGGGGACGCACGCCAGCGGGATTCATGCGGTGCCGATAGGCGAATACCTGATGGGGATGATGTTGGCATGGGAGTTCCAGTTGCC
>JBMOFU010000582.1:0-1936 GCA_049318725.1 Phototrophicaceae bacterium
ACTAGCAATCAGGGTAATAGTATGTGATTTACCAAGACACTTCTTTACACGGGAGATGACACCGTATGGATTGTATTGCGAAACTTAAAGCAGGCGTAATGCACGAAGCCCTTGTTGGGCCAGATCGTTCCAACAGCGTCTTGATGACCATCCCGGGTGGGATTCAGTTCCCAGTCAAGCGCACCTTTGGCCCCACTGCCGAAGGGCTGATGTGGTTTGAAATCGCTTCGCCAGAAGGCCCCGGTTGGCTCCCCGGCAGTGCTGTGGATGTCAGCGGTGAAGGCTGCCCACAACCAGAGCGTGAAGAAGAACAGCCCGTGCTAACGTTGAACACGGCAGCGGTCGCGCCGGTGCAGGTCACTGCTACAGAGGCCACCACGACCCCAGATGCAACAGCAGCCGTAGTCAGTACCCTAGAGGGGACGCCACAGGTCGCGCCAGTGGTGGCAGTGCCGGCTTTGTCTGAAAAGACGTTCAAAGTGGTGGTGATGAGCGACAACGGCGTGCGTGTGCGGTCGGCTGCCGACACCAACGCCAGCGTTTTGGTAGAGGGGCTACGCAAGGGGCTAGAGGCCATCTACCTAGAAACCAACGCCGCAGGCGATTGGGTCAAGGTCAAGCTGTATGACAAGAACCAAACTGAAGGCTGGATGACCGCCCAGTACGCGCAGATTCAAGATGTGGTGGAAAAGCAGGTTAGCCCGAATATCGCTGTTGCGCCCGACCTTGCTTTGATTGATGTGCCGTATCACTCGCAAGAGGACGCCGACGCCAAAGCCGCGTGGTCAGACTGCGGCCCGACCAGCCTCCGCATGATTATTGGCTGGAACGCCGTTCGGCAGGGCAAAGTCAACCCGCCCGACCTCACCATAGACCAAGTGGTGAAAACTGTTGGCATCGGCGCGAAGGAATTTTCCAGCTTCCGCCAACTGATCCCCGCCGCACGCACCTACGGCCTAGAGATGTATCACACCAACCAAGCCACCATCCCGCGCATCAAGCGCGAAGTTGACGCCGGGCGCCCCACCCTGCAACTGGTACGCTACGGGTCATTCTCTGGGCGGATGTTCCAGCGCTTTACCGCCGGTCACTTCTTGGTGGTGGTGGGCTATACCGACACGCACATCATCGTCAATGATCCCTATTGGGGCGACCCGCGCCGCGATGAAGGTCACAATTTTCACATTCCCTTGACGGAATTTGAACATGCCATCGGGCCAGAGGGATCGGCGTTGGCGGGGAACATGCCGTATCAGGCGTTATTCCTAGACCCGCGCAGCCTGTAAATCCGAGGGGACTGTAGGGGCGTCCCGATGGGACGCCCCTACACAAACAGGGGTTACGCGCTCATCAGCGCGGTTTCTGCGTGGTTCAGGTCATCAGCGTAAATCAGGTAGGTCGGCTTTTCGCCGCCGAACAGCCGCCGAATGATTTCGCCAACGCCTTTCATATAGACGGTTGGCGCAACAATCACGATTTTGTCACGGTTGGGATGATCCATGCCGATAAAGGCACGGAGTTGGGTCATTAGTTCCGTGTTGATGGCGCGGGGTTGTTGAATATGGACGACGATTGAAACAGGATGCCCAACTTCGCTCAACATGGTGTGTACGCTTCTGTGGGCATCTACGATATGATCTGCGTGCCAATCCCCACTCAACGCCATGTAGACGGTGGTTTGCTGGTCATTTGCCCACGTTGTTTGATACATCATAGTGCCACCTTATCTTTAAGTGATGGTTAAATCTCATTGAAGCCACTTTAATATGTTAAGGATTATAGCGAAAAATACAAGGGTTTGCAGTAAAGAAGTTGTGTACTCCCCACTTTTTACTTTCTTCTTATTTTTGGGGTTACTGAAAAGAAATCCGCAACGTTTTTTGTAACTACTCAGGGGGTTCAGCCAAAGCAGGGGTGAACAGTTGACCAAGCGGAG
>JBMOFU010000583.1:0-1936 GCA_049318725.1 Phototrophicaceae bacterium
TTGCTCCGCCTGACGTTGATTTTTCGCTTTTTTGTTCAGTGTCTGGTGGCTAGATCTATTTTGTCAATTGTGGGTTGATGCGTTTGCCCTGCCTGTGAAGACAGACACTTGGAATTTCCCCCACCTTTGCTGTATCATCGTTCCCTATCGAATGTTGCACGATAAAGGCAACCCGCAATGGTTTTTTTCGGTCACGGATTCACCCTCTCTAAAGCCATGCTGTCGTGTGGGGTTGGCGCGAACGTAGTTTAGCGCCTTGTGACCAGAATAATCTAGTAATACCTTAAATTTAGTTTATTCACGGCTTCGGGCGTTCTGCCTGAAGCCGTTTTCGCGTTTATGTCATACAAGCGATGGGTCAAGGGCAGGCCGTACCGTGCCAAGCATCCCAATATGGAGGAAAAGCACATGCACGTTCTTAGCATACAAGCCTTAACAGTCAACCACGCTGGACGCGAAATTTTCCGCGATTTGTCGTGGGCAGTGGGGGATCGTGATCGCGTGGGGTTGGTCGGGCCTAACGGCGCGGGTAAGTCCAGCTTGCTTAAGACGCTGGTCGGGATTGTGACACCCGACAGCGGCCAGATTCACAAGGCGGCGACTGTCGAAATCGGCTATCTGCCGCAAGAAGTGACACTGCCGGCTGAGATGACCTTAATCCAAGTAGCGAGCATTTTGCCAGAACGGTTTGCCCGCCTAGACGCCCAAATCACGCAGTTAGAGGGACAATTGGCAAACCCCGCCGTCCTTGAAAATCCCGACAAGATGAACAGCGTGATTGAGCGTTTAGAAGCACTCAGCACCCAATACGAGCAGCTAGGCGGCCTCAAACATGCCTCAAAGGTCAAAGAGGCGTTGATCCGCTTAGGCTTCACGCCCGAAGATTTCGATTTGCCTGTGACGACCCTCAGCGGTGGGCAGAAAAAGCTGGCGGCGTTGGCGCGCTTGGTCGTGTCTAAGCCAGAGGTGATCTTGCTGGACGAACCCGACAATCACCTAGATTTGCACGCCAAGCGCCACCTAGAGCGCTTCATCACAGACTATCCCGGCGCGGTGGTGATTGTCTCGCATGACCGCTACTTGCTCGATGAAACGGTGACGCAAATTGCCGAACTCGAAAACGGCAAGATCACGCTCTACAAGGGCAATTACAGCACCTACGCCATCGAACGCGAACGGGCGCGGTTGAAACAGCAACAACAGTACATCACCCAACAGAAAGAAATCGCGCAGATTGAAGCGGCCATCGCCCGCTTTGAACTGTGGGCGCGCATGGTCGTGGATGAGCGTCATATCAAGCAGGCGCGCAGCCGCCGCAAAATGCTTGAACGCATGGAAGCCAACGGCGAGATGATCGAAAAGGTCAGCGAACGGCGCTTGATGAAGCTCCAGCTAGAAGGCGGGCGCGGCAGCAAAAAGGCGCTGGATGTGCAAGCGTTGACGATGGGCTTTGACGATTTGCTGTTCTACAACCTGAACCTGCAAGTGCGTCACGGGGAACGGGTGGGGTTGATCGGGCAGAACGGCGCGGGCAAGTCCGTATTGTTCAAGCTGATTTTGGGGCAACTTCAGCCGTTAGAGGGCGAAATCACATTAGGGGCAAGCACGCGCGTAGGCTACTACTCGCAAGAGCATCAAACGCTAGGGGATTGGCTCCAGCGCACGCCGATTGAGTTTGTGCGCGATGTGCGCCCGATGCCAGAAGGCGCGGCGGTGAATACGCTCTTGCGCTTTGCCTTTCGCTATGACCATTGTCGCCAGCCAATTGGCACGCTTAGCGGCGGGGAGCGCAGCCGCCTGCAACTGCTCAAGTTGACGCTAGATGCGCCCAATCTGCTGCTGTTGGATGAGCCAACCAACAACCTCGACATTGAATCGTGCGAAGTGCTAGAAGAAGCGTTGAACGAGTTTGAGGGCGCAATCTTGACGATTTCGC
>JBMOFU010000584.1:0-1929 GCA_049318725.1 Phototrophicaceae bacterium
ATTGTGTGGACGGTATAGGACTCGAACCTATAACACTTCGCTTGTAAGGCGAATGCTCTACCAATTGAGCTAACCATCCGACTATAGATTGTATTCTAGCGCAGTTTGGCAAATCGTCAAGCGCGGTTTTGCCCGTTTGCTGTATAATGGAGGCTCATAGCGTGTCTATAGCAAAGGATTCACCATGCGTCTAGGGGTTATTCTACTCACAGTCGGTATTCTATCGGCGGGTTTGGTCGGCACAGGCTATGCCAGCTATCGCGGCGTCGGACTCAGCCCGACAACTGCCGCTGTCACTTCTACTGCGCGCCGAGGTCCTTCGTTCATCTTCTTTGGTGGCCCTTCGGTACGGACGGGCAGCCCCGGCTCCAGCTTTAGCTTCGGGGGCGGCTCTAGCGGCGGCAAATAACTCGTGGAGTATGCCGACCTGATAGATGAAGTGCTACCGCGTTCCGTCACTCGGCGCGAACGGGTAACGCTGTTGTTTTCCGTGATGGTGATTTCGGTCTGTGCCATCACTTATGAACTGATTATCGGCACGCTGTCTAGCTATTTGCTGGGCGATACGGTCGCACAGTTCTCGTTTACGATTGGCTTCTTCCTTGCGGCGATGGGCATTGGCTCATGGGCAAGCCGATTCGTCACCACGCAGGAAGTCCGTGCGTTTGTGATTGTTGAACTGGCGACGGGCTTCTTCGGTGGGATTTGCGCGTTCTTCCTCTACAGTGTGTTTGCGCTAGACTCGCGCCTGTACTACCCCGCAATGTTGGCGATTACGCTGGCGTTGGGCGTGTGCATCGGGCTAGAAATCCCCTTGCTGACGCGGATTGTCGCCAACCGCACCGACTTAGGCCAAGCCTTAGCAGACATTTTGAGCATTGACTACCTCGGCGCGTTGATCGCCAGCATTGCCTTTCCGATTCTGTTGTTGCCCACGTTAGGCGTCACGCAAACCTCATTTTTGATGGGGGCGTTGAACATCGCAGCGGCGGCGCTGGCGTTGAACCTGTTCGCCTATCGGCTGTCGCGGCGCTGGGTGATGACGCTCTGGGGTGCGGTGGGGGCGCTTGGCCTGTTGATGGTTGTGGGTGGGGTGGGCGGTGTACGGGTCGTGGATTTGTTAGAGCAACGGCTGTACGACGCCGCTGTAATCTACCGCGTGCAGTCCCCCTATCAGCGGATCATCATCACACGCGGGCGCGGGGATGACTACCGCCTGTACATTGACGGCAACATTCAGTTCAGTAGTCGTGATGAATACCGTTACCATGAAATGTTGGTGCATCCGCTCATGGCGGCAGCGCGCCATCGTGAGCAGGTGTTGATTCTCGGTGGGGGAGACGGCCTTGCCGCCCGCGAGTTGCTCAAGTATGACGACATCCAGCACATTACGATTGTTGACCTTGACCCAGCCATTACTGATTTGGCGCGTGAAAACCCCATTTTGCGGCGGATCAACGCCGACGCGCTCTATGATCCGCGTGTGCAAGTGGTCAACGCTGACGCCTACAAGTTCATCGAAGAAAGCGCAGAACTATACAGCGCCGTGATTATTGATCTGCCCGACCCGAACAACGAAAGCCTGAGCAAGCTCTATAGCCTGCCATTTTATCGGCTGTTACGGAGCCGCTTGGCCGCAGACGGCGTGTTCATCACACAGGCGACCTCTCCCTACTTTTCGCGTGAGGCATTTTGGACGATTGTCACCACCATTGAGGCCAGCGGCTTTGAGGCGGTGCCGTTGCGCGCCGATGTCCCGTCATTTGGCGAATGGGGCTTTGTGATGGCCGCACCCGTCCGCACGCCCGCGCTACGGCTAGACCCGACGATTGAGCGCCGTTGGCTGACCGATGACGTATTGCAATACGCCACGCTGTTCGACCCTGATACCGCCCGCGTTCCAGCAGAGGTGAACACGCTAGACAACCC
>JBMOFU010000585.1:0-1912 GCA_049318725.1 Phototrophicaceae bacterium
CGCTTTGGCGGGTTCGGCGGCGCGCCCAAGTTCCCGCAACCGATGAGCATTGAATTTCTACTACGTAGCTATCAGCACACCCAAGACGCAGACGCCTTAGCCATCGTCAAGTTAAGCCTAGATCAAATGGCACGCGGCGGCATCTATGACCAGATCGGCGGCGGATTTGCCCGCTATGCCACCGATTCTATTTGGTTAGTCCCCCACTTTGAAAAGATGCTCTACGACAATGCCCAACTGAGCCGCGCCTACTTGCATGGCTGGCAGGTCACGGGCGAGCCGATGTACCGCCAGATTGCCGAAGAAACCTATGACTACATCCTGCGCGAGATGACCAGCCCGCAGGGGGGATTTTACAGCGCTACCGACGCTGACAGCGAAGGCGAAGAAGGCAAGTTCTTCGTCTGGACGATTGCCGAAGTGCAGGCCACCCTCAGCGCTGAAGATGCCAAGATCGCCATTGAGTTTTACGGCATGTCCCCAAAGGGCAATTTTGAGGGGCATAACATCCTCTACCGCCCGAACACCGATGACGTGATCGCAGATCGCGTGGGGCTGACGGTTGAAGCGCTACAAGCACGGATTCAGGCCATCAAAGCAGCACTCTATAGCACACGTCAAAAGCGGGTCGCGCCCGGCTTGGATGACAAAATCCTTGCCAGTTGGAACGGACTCATGCTTGCCAGCCTTGCCGAAGCCGCCCGCGTATTAGGGCGCGCCGACTACACCGCAACGGCCATCCGTGCGGGGGAATATATCGAGCGCGTGTTGATGACCCCTGAAGGGCGGCTGTACCGCACAGCTAAGGGAGAAACCGCTAAGCTCAACGCCTACCTAGAAGATTACGCTAACGTGATTGACGCTATGCTAGAGCTATATCAATTGACGGGCGCGCCGCGCTGGTTCGCCCACGCCCGCCGTCTGGCGGATGTTGTGCTAGACCAGTTCCGTGCCGATGATGGCGGCTTCTACGACACCAGCCGCGACCATGAAGCCTTGATTGTGCGCCCGCGTTCGCTGCAAGACAATGCTACCCCTGCTGGCGCGAGTATGTTTGCCAAGCAGTGCGTGCGCTTGGCCGCCTATACAGGCGACGCCCGTTATGATGAGGCCGCACGTAGCACGTTACGGCTGTTGGCGCAGGTCTTGGGGGAAGTGCCACAGGCGTTTGCAGAAGCGCTCAACGCGCTAGACCTATTGGTACATGGCGTACAAGAGGTCGCGCTGGTGGGTGATCCGAACAACGCCGCCACCCGCGCACTGTTGGAAGTCTATCACCGCACCTACCGCCCCAATAGCATTTTGGCAGTGGCGGCGGCGGATGTTCCCGCCGACTTTGACGTGCCGCTGTTGAGTTATCGTATCCAAAAAGGCGGCCAACCGACGGCTTACGTCTGCCGTAACTTCGTCTGCCAATTACCCGTTTCCACACCCGCAGATTTTGCCCAACAACTCGCGGGCGGGGGCGCTTGACCCCTGCCCCGCCTCCGCTCTGGAAGGTATTCGCCATGATCCGCCGCATTTTGCCTGATCTCGCCGCAGTCGTGGCGTTATTCGTGTTCCCATTGTTGATGTTTTGGCCGCAAACGCTCGGTGGCAAAACGCTGTTGCCCACCGAAAACCTCTATCAGTTTGAACCCTACGCCACCTACCGCGAAGTGGTCAATGCCCCCGAACTGCCGCATAACGCGCTGGTCAGCGACAGCGTGCTGCAAAACCTCCAGTGGAAGGCGTTCATCCGCCAGAGCATTGCTGACGGCAAAGTACCCCTGTGGAACCCGCATCAGTTTGCGGGAATCCCGTTTATGGCAGCCGGGCAACCCTCCACCCTGTACCCGCTGAACGTCATCTACTATTGGTTGCCGTTGACGGTGGCCTACGGTGGGTTTGTCGTGGTGAATTTGTGGCTGGC
>JBMOFU010000586.1:0-1906 GCA_049318725.1 Phototrophicaceae bacterium
GCCTGTACAACGCTGGCGGCGGCCATCACCTCAAACGGGTTGATGTACAGCAGGCGCGCCACAGAGGGGTTATCAATCACGGGCATAACTTGGACGGCATCTTCGCGTTGTAGGGTGAAGTGATACACCCGCACTTGGCGCGCCCCACGCAAGGCATGATCGTTATACGTGACACGTTCTTCAACCAACCAGTTCCGCAAAATGGCGCTAATCAGTTGGCTGGGGGTGGCATAAGGCTCGGATAGCGGATGCCAGTAGTGGAATTCCCGACGGGGCGGCAATGCAATCGTAAAAACGTCTGGGCGGATCAACATAGTAAAAAACCCTTATCTCATACACGAACGATACGGGGGGAAGGGTGCATCCCATTTTCAATTAGCGTACACCCATTTCATTGATTCTCAAACCAAAAGATGACAAAGTTCATAGGACAATGCTGGTATTTAATGACAATCGGTAGGGGTGTCCTATGGGACGCCCCTACGCCGCTTTTGTCCCCCCCATGTTTGACCTAATCGCCCCAGATCAAACGTAGGCTTGACAACCGAAGGCTAAATCGGGATGGTATATTATAGCGACACGCAACCCTTTCCATTTGTCCTGTTTACGCTGTGACTTCCAGAAAGCAACCGTCATATGATTGATGTGAACCAACTCCGCAAAAAGACCACCTTCACGTTAGAAAGTGAAATCTACAAAGTCTTGGACTTTGAACACCGCAAAATGGGGCGCGGCGGCGCAACGATCCGTGTGCAGGTGCGGAACCTTCGCAGCGGCTCCGTGACTGAAATGACCTTTGATTCTGGCAACCGCATTGAAGACATTGAGGTAGACAAGCACCCGGTCGAGTTTTTATACGATGACGGCCAGTTTTTAGTGTTCATGAACACCGCGACCTACGATCAGCCGCAGGTGAACCGCTCGGTTTTTGAAGAAGCGTTGCCTTATCTCAAAGAGAATATGGCCTTGACGCTGTTCCAGTACGGCGACGAAATCATTGACTATGAGTTACCCGCCAATGCCGACTACACCGTGACCGAAGCGGCAATGGCGGTCGCAGGGGACACCGCCGCTGTCAGTACCAAGCGTGTGACCATTGAAACGGGGTTGACCGTGCAGGTGCCGATGTTCGTTCAGCAGGGGGATACCATCCGCGTGCGTACCGAAGACGGCTCTTACGTCACGCGGGTGCAGTAGCAGTCTAAGCCCTTCCTCCGTATAGGGCGCAATCTATTGCGCCCTATACGGGCAGCATTGGTGTTAAGTGGAAAAATTGCTCATAAGGGAGTCAATAACCTGTTCTAGATCAAACCGCAGTTTTATAAGACCCTCTGGCGTATCTGAATACTGGATGTAGCGAAGTGAGCGAATATCAAAAGGAATATCGGCTCGCACTTGGGTAATCGGGATTGTCGGTTTGCCGAGGGTATGAGCCATGCCTAACTCATAGAACACGTTAGCATTCTGCCCTGTACAATCTGCAATAACAAACTTCGCCGCATAAATCGCAGACCATACTTCTGCCATAATATGGTTATTAGAGAAGAAATTGTCGCCGCGTTTAATGACATAATTTCTGCTTTTGACAGCCGGAATCACCCCGTTTATATAGACTGGCATCAACTCATCCCTAAAGGGCATAATCATAAAAGCATCGCATTGGAATTGCCCGCTTTGGCTTGGCACGCCGAAGATAGGTTCTGTCATGACTTTGTGGGTTAATTGGTAGTGACTCGGAAAACTGCCCGGCTGGTAGGCTACCTGTGCAGACTTGATTTGTTGCTTAACCCGCTCAACCGCCCGTTGTATTACCGAACTAAGCAAATAGGCTTTTTCAAGGCTGACATCTTTCTTTTGTATAAATTGGTCTACCCCGCTATCGTCCCTTAACTCTAAAATGCTCTGA
>JBMOFU010000587.1:0-1888 GCA_049318725.1 Phototrophicaceae bacterium
ACAATCTGGCTCACGGTGGGGTTGGACGTGTCAATCGGAATCCAACTCAGCAAGACCCGCGCCAACAGCACAAAGCTGTACAGTTGCAATGCAGTGGATAGAATTTCGACTAAAAACACCATAATGGTTCACCTCTTTTAGGGTTACGTGATGAGATTAGGGGTAGTGTCGTTCACCAAAGAGCGCCCGCCCTACCCGAATGACGGTTGCGCCTTCTTCAATGGCAATAGGATAGTCGTCGGTCATGCCCATGCTTAGGTCTGGCAGGGTGACCCCAAATTGTACCTGAATTGCCGCCTTAAGCTGTGCCAGTGAACTGAACACTTGGCGCAGCGTGCCTTCAGGCGCGCCGAACGGTGCCATCGTCATCAGCCCCACTACTTGTAAGTGTGGCATCGCTAACACTTGCCCGACTTGCTCGAACAGACGATCTTGTACAGCAGGATCGGTTTGCCAGCCCACCGCCTCAAAACCAGACTTTTGATCCTCACCAGAGGTGTTGATCTGTAAGAACACCTTCGGCAACATGGGGCGGCCTTCGCACAGGTGGGCAATCCGTTGCGCCAGCTTGAGCGTGTCTACAGAATGCACCACCTGAAACAGCCCTAACCCGTCTTTCACCTTGCGGCTTTGCCAATGGCCGATCATGTGCCATACCGCCGTGTTGGAGGGGGCTTCGGCAGCGACGGCTGGAATTTTGATCTGTGCTTCTTCTACGCGGTTTTCTCCAAAATGTTGCAAACCCAGTGCCAAACCTTCTAGGACGGCCTGCGCCGGATGGGTTTTGCTGACGGCAACGAGTGTGACTTCGGCGGGGTCACGGTTCGCACGGGCGCAAGCGCTGGCAATTTGTGCTTGCACGCGCTGGAGGTTATCTGCAAGGGGGCTTTCAGTCATCGGTTTTGTCGCTCACTCAACGTACTGGCTCAATCATACACGGCCTATATCAGAATCGGCTTAGAGCGAGATCACCGCCACAAAACGCCCCGTTTTGCCACTTTCGGCACGGTGGGAAAAGAAGTCGTCGGTGTTAGATGCCGTGCATATGCCCATGACTTCCACCTGTTCCACGCCGTTGCGCCGTAAATCGAGGGCGTTGGCCGCCCACAGGTCAAAATGTGGCGTATTATCGTTGGGGTCGTATTGAATTAGCCCATCGGTGGTGCCGAAGTACCCCTCAACGGCGCTGACGACTTCTGCACCGACTTGATAGCAGGCGGCGCTAATGCTAGGGCCAATCGCGGCGCGGATGTCTGACGGGCGTGAGCCGAAGGTGTCTATCATTTTGTGTAGCACACTGACACCAGCGCCTTGTACCGTGCCGCGCCACCCTGCATGGGCAATGCCGATGGCCTGTTGTACGGGGTCATGGAACAGTACCGGGACGCAATCGGCAAAACGCATCACCAGCGGCGTTGCGGGTTGATCTGTCACCATGCCGTCGGCGTGGGTGATCCAACCGCGTTCTGGGGTGGGGTCGGTAGCCACAATCGTGTCTGCACTGTGGACTTGCCACACCGAACATGAGCGCGAGCCGTCCATATCAAGTGCGGCGTAGATGCGACGGTAATTTTCGGCTACTGCTTCGGGGGAATCCCCCACGTTGCCGCCCAGATTCAGCGATGCCCACGGCGCTTCACTGACCCCGCCATGCCTTGTAAATACAGCGTGGTTGACGGCAAGGCTGTTAAATTGATAGTAGACTAGCCCGTTGGTTTCGATGCGTTCCACGACAATATTTCTCCAAAACAGTGAACGGTACCTCATTGTAGCGACAAAGCAGGGTTGCGTGCAGGGCAATCGCGTTCTCCAAAAACGTGCGATTTTAGGGTAGGGTGCACACTATTGCGCCCCTACGGAATTGTGAATACGTCTGTAGGGGTATGAT
>JBMOFU010000588.1:0-1881 GCA_049318725.1 Phototrophicaceae bacterium
GATTGCTAAAGGGGTGGCGACCACAAAATGGACTAAACGTACGGTAGATGATTTCTATGACCCAACTCGCACTAAAATTACCCTTTTAGTATGAGTTATAGTGTAAAGTAAGGCAAATTCCGGTAAAAATGAGCCTTTAGAGGCGCTAAAACTCGTAATTAAATTATTTCTTGCGGAGGGGATATTTTGACACATCCTGATTTGCTGACTGATTATGAAAAAACCCTCGCAAGTAAAGCCGAGAGTACAGCGCAAATGTATCTCCACATTCTGCGTCATTTCATCGGGTGGATGGCACAACTGCCGGGTGCAGAAGAACAATTCGCTCCTGATCGATTGACACGCACTGCCATTGAGGTCTACATGGAAAAGCTCAAGGCTGAGCAATATAGTGAAAGCTATCGCACATTGGTCAAAGCCGCTATTAGCGGTTTTGCTCAATGGCTAATGGCGCAAAACCAATTGCATCGCAATCCGACAGACGGAATTCGCATCGCGGCCCGTCCATTGATGGCTCCCCGTGTGTTATCCGAGGATCAACGGTACGTGCTGCGCGATCTGGTCGAGCGACAGCATGACCTGCGCGGTGCAGCCATTTTTGCACTGGGGTATTGGGCGGGCTGCCGGGTCAGTGATGTGAGTTGGTTAACGGTTGCAAACACCGACCTCACAGCGCGTAGGGGTTGGCTCAAGGTTGGTTATAAAGGAGACAAGTGGCGTGTCATTGATCTGCTCAACCAAGCACGTAAACCGTTATATGAATATTGGCACTCCGAAAATCGACAGAAGGTGAACAGTCCTTATATGTTCCTCTCGCAGCGCGGTCAGCGCTTGACAGAAGCGGGTATCCATCACTGGCTGCGAACCCTGAAAACGCAGGCGACGAAAGCGGAATGGGAGATGATTCAGGATGTCTCCTTCCATGATCTTCGCCACGATTTTGCCCACCGTGCTAGGGAACTGGGTTGGACACTGGAGGAACTCGCTTTTTATTTGGGGCATATCACCCGGCAGGGATTACCGGCGATTCAAACTACGGCTCGGTATACACAAGCGAGCCGTGAATCGATCAAATCTAAGCTAAAACGCTTCGAAAAGTAAACAACAGCATGTCACTGAAAAAACTGCTCACAACCGCCCAGCGCGAGGCATTAATGGCACTGCCCTCGCTGGAAGAAGAAGCGCTTATTGGACGTTACTACACCTTTTCAAACGAAGACTTGCGGCTGATCCGTCGTCTGCGAGAGGAAGAAAACCGGTTGGGCTTTGCGGTTCAACTCTGTTACTGGCGTTACCCCGGACGGAAGTGGGAAGTGAATGAAGCAGTCCCTTCCCATATTTTGAACTACATTGCTGAACAAATCGACGCCGATCCTCATCGGCTGGCGTTTTATGCCAGCATTCGACAGGAAACGCGGCGCGACCACCTGATGTCGCTGCGGCGTTCCTTTGGCTATCGGACGTTCACACCCCGCTTAAGAGCGGAAATGACGCCTTGGCTGCTTGAAGTCGCCCTGACCAACGATCATGGCTTGGTGATTATGAAAGCACTCGTCGAAGAACTGCGCCTCCGGCGAATCATTCTGCCTGCGGTTGTATCCCTCGAAAAACTGGTATGGCAGGTGCGGGAGCAGGCCCGTACTCTATTTTATGAACGGTTGACGGAGGGATTACGTCAGGAACAACTCGGACAATTGAAAGCGGTTCTCCGTATTCAACCTAACAGTGCCAAAACCTACCTAAGTTGGTTGCGGGAACCTCCGGGCGATGCGACGGCTCGCCAGCTTTTGGAGATTATCGATCGATTGTATTTCATTCGCTGGATTGGGCTAAATCCCGATGTTTTGCAGCACGTCAACCGCAATCGTCTGCTGCAACTGG
>JBMOFU010000589.1:0-1879 GCA_049318725.1 Phototrophicaceae bacterium
CCGCTTCAAGGGTTGCCCAATCTACGGGTTGGCGTACCCATGTGATGTCTGCCTCGACCATCTGCTGGAATTGAACATCCAGTTCATCAAGCGTGTATTGTTCTAGGGCAACGTTTACGCCGCGCAACGGCACACGATAGGGCAGGGCAGGCGCAGTCAGCGGATTCTCATACCCGCGCAACGCCTCAGATTGGTTTTGGCGGGTGGCTAAGGCTGCAACGACCCCACTACAAAGCACCCATAGCCCCGCGAATAAAAGCAAAAGTCGTCGTGTCATGGCATCCACACTGGGGTTGTTGCTGCACCGTCAAGCGTCAATTGTTGCGCGACTGCTGTCTGTACATCTAAAATCCACAAATTGCCCAAGTAGATAAAAGCAATCTGCCGTCCATCAGGACTCCATGCAAATTCCTGTGCAGTCAAGCCAGACTGTTGTTGGCTTTCAGGGAAAATAGCACGGGCATTGCTGCCGTCACGGTCAGCGATGATAAGGTCATATTCCCCATTGATGCTGTTGAACGGGTCACGGGCGCGCAAGTAGGCCAGATACCCGCTCGGCAAGTCACTGCCGGGAAGGGTATTCACCGCCGAGTAACGCGGCGATGACCAGATGCCAGAGTTTTCGACAATTGGGGTACTGAAGGAACGATCTGGTGCAACAACGGCCACACTAAAGGCGGGGCTAGTTTCGGGCGGGTAGTTGCCAATCGCCACATGAACGGTGGTAGCAATGCGGCTGTCATCTGGCGACCAAGACACCCCCGCTCGCCACGACCACGATTGACGTGTATTGAACACCGGATACTCCACCAACGTTTGGAATGTGCCAGTGGTGAGGTCAACCAGCCCCATCGAATCAGCACGTACCCATGCCAACTGTTCGCCGCTGTTCGACCACTGAAAATGGGTTCCCCACCAGCTATATAGCCCAAACGAAGACGGCTCAATCAGTTGCTCAATGCGGAGCGATTCGCCACTGATCGGGTCAAAACGCATTGCCCAAAGGTCATTGTAGGCGCGCCAACCGGGGGCGGTTTCACTGGCTTCTGCTGTAGAGTAGCTGATGGTATTCTCTAGGCCGGGGATCCAATGGGCTTGTAGGACGTTCTGGGGTACCAGTTGTACCAAGCGCGGTTCGGGCGCGTCAAAGTCGCTGGCAACCCATAGCGTATTGGCAAACCCAACGCCACCGTCAGATGCTGCATTGGCTAATTCGCGGCTAAAGAGCAAGGCTTGCCCCTGCGGAGCCAGCGTAAACACCACTTCGTCTAAGTCCCCGTTGGTGGTGATCGGGCGCTTGTTGCCACTATTGCTGCGAATGACCCACGCATTGCCATTGCTGATATACATCAGCGTGCCGTTGACCGCTACTGGGTCAATTTGACCGCTAGGCCCCACATAGACGATTTCATCCTGTGGCGCTTGTAGCACAATTCGGCTGGTTTCGACTGGGGTTTGCTGGACGCCATTTTCAGTCCGTACCCGGTAACAAACCTGCTCGCGGCCATTCTGCCCTGCCTGACCGATGCGTTCTTCGCTGGGGGCAAGCCCTTCGTTGAATACCGTTTGACGACGATAGGGTAACTCGGTTTCATCGCAGCGCGTTTCTTCAATGACGCGCACTACTGTGACGATCATGCCGCTAAAAATTTGGGTGAAGGGTTGCGGATTGACGCGATCTAAGTCACTGAGTTCTACGGCAGCATCCTCTAAAAATTCGCCAACCGTCACCGGAATCAAGTAAGAGAAGGTGCGCTCACGACCATCAGCCACCAATGTGACGAGCAATTCTGGCTCTGGGGTAGTGGTGGTACAAGCACTAAGCCCGTACAGAAGCAAGAGTGTGAGGGAAATCCAACGTGCTTTCATGGAATCTTTC
>JBMOFU010000590.1:0-1876 GCA_049318725.1 Phototrophicaceae bacterium
GTTGGAAGATGGTGAGCGGATTTCGGACTATCTAAAGCGGAATCCTGAAGCCGCCGCTGCGATGGAACCCTCATATTTAGACTATTCGTTACGACGAACACTGAGCTAAAGGCCATTGCCCCTGCTGCAATCATCGGCACCAGCGCGCCCGCCATCGCCACTGGAATCAAGACGATATTGTAGATGAACGCCCAGAACAAATTCTGATAGATCGTCCGCATGGTGGCGCGGCTGAGGTCAATCGCACGGGCAACGCCGTTTAAGTCCCCGCTGACCAACGTCACATCAGACGCTTCGATGGCAATATCCGTCCCGGTGCCGATGGCAATCCCGACATCAGCTTGTGCCAACGCGGGCGCGTCGTTGATCCCATCCCCGACCATGGCCGTGAATTTGCCTTCGGCCTGTAGTTGCTTCACGGCTTCGACCTTTTGCGCGGGCAATACATCGGCCAATACGCGCTCAATCCCTACCTCATGGGCGATGGCCTGTGCGGTGCGGGCGTTATCGCCAGTGAGCATCACGACCTCTAGCCCTAACGCCTTGAGCGCCGCAATCGCCTCCCGCGAGCCGTCTTTGACCGTATCGGCAATGCCCAACAAGCCCGCCAATGCGCCGTCCAGCGCGATCAAGATTACGGTGCGGGCGTTGGCTTGCAGCGCTTCGATCTGCGCCTGTACACCGTCCAGCATATAACCTTGTTCGCCCACGTAGCGCGGGCTGCCGATCAACACAGCACATCCGTCTACCGTTGCACGGATGCCGCGCCCGCTTTCCGCCTCAAACGCCTGCGGCTGCCCAAGTGTAATCTGGCGGTCGTGCGCGGCCTTCACCACTGCCTGCCCTAACGGATGTTCGCTGCCGCGTTCGGCAGTGGCCGCCAAGCGCAACAACTCGTTGACTGACAAGCCGCTCAAGGGAACAATATCCGTCACTGTCGGCTCGCCGCGTGTGATCGTCCCGGTTTTGTCCAGCACGACGACCTGCACCCGCTTGGCATTTTCTAGCGCTTCGCTGCTCTTGAACAGGATGCCCGCTTCCGCCGCGCGCCCTGTCCCCACCATGATCGCCGTCGGGGTGGCTAATCCGAGCGCGCATGGGCAAGCGATCACCAACACGGCAACGGTATGAATCATCGCCGTGACGAATCCTGCTTGGCCGATGAATAACCAGCCGAAGAAGGTCAGCGCCGCCAGCCCCAACACCACAGGAACAAATACGCCCGAAACGGTATCCGCCACCCGTTGGATCGGCGCTTTAGAGCCTTGCGCCTGCTCCACAAGGCGGACGATCTGCGCCAGCGCGGTTTGTGCGCCAACCTTGTGCACCTCAATCACCAGCCGCCCCTGCTTGTTGACCGTTGCGCCGATGACCTCATTCCCAACGGATTTGTTCACAGGTAGGCTTTCGCCCGTGAGCATCGCCTCATCTACTGACGAGCGCCCTTCGATCACCACGCCGTCTACCGGAATCCGTGCGCCGGGGCGGACGAGCAACACATCCCCAACGACCAAATCATCCACGCTGATTTCGACCTCTTGGCCGTCACGCAGTAGGGTAGCCGTCTTGGGGGCTAACCCCATCAGCGTTTTAATGGCGGCGCTGGTGCGCCCTTTAGCGCGCGCTTCGAGCCATTTGCCAAGCGTAATCAAGGTGAGGATGACCGCCGCCGTTTCAAAGTAGACATGCCCGCCAATCACATCCGACGCGCCGAACACGATCCCGACCAGCACGACAACGCTATAGAGGTAAGCGGCTAACGATCCCATGGCGATCAGTGTGTCCATATTGGCGCTGCGGTTGCGTGCGGCCTTGTACGCCCCAACGATGTATTGCCGCCCCACGATGATCTGCACGGGGGTTGCCAGCAGGCCAA
>JBMOFU010000591.1:0-1869 GCA_049318725.1 Phototrophicaceae bacterium
CTGTACTTGCCTTTGACGCTACCCCCTTTATCCCTGCTATACCTGAGTAGTTACGGCATATCGCGCACTATTTGAGTAGCATTAAAAGATCATGAAGGGCTTTAGGGGGTCATATACCCCAAGTAAGGGGGATTTATGTCTTCACTAACACTTGAACTACGCGATATTCATAAAAGCTATAGCACAAAAACGATTTTGTCAGCCGTGACATGGACGATCAATCGTGGGGAGCGCTACGCCTTAATCGGGGAAAATGGTGCAGGAAAAACGACCCTCTGCAAGATTATGCTTAGGCAAATCGAACCAGACAGCGGCACCGTACACCATCCCCCGCAAGCGGAGTTTGCCTATTTGCCGCAAGAAATTTCACATGAAGGGCTGCGCTTGCGTTAAGCATCCGTGACTATATCGAACACACTATGGGCGAAGTCTATATATTGCGCCAACGGATGACCACCCTAGAGGCGCAATTGCAGTCTGTACAAGACGCCGCACTGTTGGCAGATTACATCGCCACGCAAGACCGCTTTATCAACAAGGGTGGCTACGAGTTGGACTACCGCCTAGCACAGATTATGGTCGGCTTGGGCATCGCCCATCTTGATCCTGCCCGCACGATGTCTAGCTTAAGCGGTGGCGAGAAAATTCGCGTGGCGTTAGGGGCGCTGTTATTGCGTGAGCCAGACTTGCTGATTTTGGATGAGCCAACCAACCACCTTGACGAAAACACCCTTCGTTGGCTAGAAAACTACCTACAGGCGTATCCGCGTGCGTTGGTGATGGTGTCCCATGATCGCGGGTTTATTGACCGCACCGCGACAGTGATCGTTGAATTGAATGCCATCAATCACCAGATCACTGCCTATCACGGGGACTATCAAGCCTATTTAGCGGCACGACAAGCGGCCTATGACAAGCAGTTAGCGAGCTTTGACGAACGCCAGCAAGAAATCAAACGCCTAGAGCGCAACATCAAGGCCAAAACCTATGCGAAAAAGGCACACGGCGAATCCACCGACAATGATAAGCTTGTCTTTAACTACAAGGGCGGGCGGGTGGAGCAGCAAGATAGCCGAAACATCCAAAATGCCCGCCGTCGGCTGGCGCTTTTAGAGGATGACCCGCTCAAGCATCCGGGGCGTGAGTGGATGACCGCCTTTATCTTTGATCCCCTGCCGTGTGCGAGTGATGTTTACCTTAGCGTGAGCGGGCTAACCAGCCGTTATGGGGAACGAACGCTATTCAGCGACTTGACCCAATCTGTACTACGCGGCCAGCGGGTGGTGATTGTTGGGGAAAACGGTGCAGGCAAAAGCACGTTGTTGCGGATCATGGCAGGCCGCCAAAGCCCAGATCGCGGCACGGTGCAAACCGCCCCGGGGGTACGGGTGGGCTACCTCGATCAAGAACAAGAAACGCTAGACCCACAGGCGGCGGTATTAGCGGACTACGCCACTGTTGCTTCGGGGACTTTGCAAGAGCAGATCGCCCAGCTGCACCGAAGTGGGCTATTTGCAGGTGACTTGAACAGCAATACACGATTTGGGGAACTCAGCGTGGGGCAACAGCGCAAAGTTCAACTGGCAAAGATCATCGCCCAACGGGCAAACTTGCTTATTCTGGACGAGCCAACCAATCACCTTGCGCCAGACACCCTTGAGGGGTTAGAGGCCGCCTTGATAAATTTTCAAGGGGCGCTGGTTGCGGCCTCTCATGACCGTTGGTTTATTGACCATGTGGCTACGCAGGTGTGGCGGCTCACCCCAGACGGCATCCATGTCGAAATCCGCTAATGCGCCCGTTAGGGCTACGGGCTAATCCCCTGCTGCGGCAGGCATTGGCTTATACTGCTTGGCAAAATACTCTAGC
>JBMOFU010000592.1:0-1841 GCA_049318725.1 Phototrophicaceae bacterium
AAGGTTTTAAGTGATGCCGATGATTCAATCTATCCAACAGATCATAAAACCGTTGGAAGGCTTGGCCGTTTGGGGGGCAAAGCTCGGATATGGCAACTTTGTGACGTTGGAATTTGGGCGTGAGGTGCATGAACAAGGTCTGAAGAAAACCCACATTCACGGGGAATGGCATTTGTGGATTTATAGCGGGGCATGGGTGATTGAAAGTGACAAGCAGATTATTGCTGCCTCTGAAGATGACCGCCCGTTTATTCAAGATCAAATCGCCATCCTGAACGGCCAAGCGCTTTCCTCCGTGGAGGTCTACCCCCCATCTTTGCGGACAACTTGGTATTTCGACGGGGGCTATAGAGTGCATATCTTCCCAATCCGCAGTGAGGCTGGAGAAAGCGCTGTTGACCTATGGTTGCTCTATACGCCAGAGGATAAGGTGCTGACCTTAACCCCCGGCGTAGGATGGTCTTACGAGTAAGCTGTGATGTTAGGATTCCCCGGCGAGGCGGGCGTTTTCTTCGTGGGCGAGTTTGCGCCCTGCTTCAACGTCCACGCGGGTGAGCAGGTAGCCGCCGATGATGAACAGCGCGATCAAGCTCAAAATCGCCGGGCGGCTGTTGCCGAAGATGCCCACCGCCAGCGCGAACAGCAATGGCCCAATAATGGCAGAGAACTTTTCCATAATCGCAAACAGCCCGAAGAACTCACCACTTTTTGAGGCGGGCGTCATCCCCGCGTACATGCTGCGGCTAAGGGCTTGGCTGCCCCCTTGTACAATCCCGACCATCCACGCAAGGAACCAAAACTCCACCGTAGAGTTGAGGAAGAACCCCCAAATGGCGATCATGCAGTACACCACCAAAGACAGGATAATGCTGCGCTTGGTGTTGAGCGAGTCTGCTAAAGGCTTGAGCAGCCGCCAGCCGCCTAAAACGGCGAATAACGCGCCTGCGGCCTGTACTGCCAACAATGCGCCAAGAATCATCAACAAATTGCCGCCGCGCACGGGCGGTTTCACTGTCACCGTGCCGAACCCAAGTTGATTGCCGCTACTGGCGGGGTTGGCTTCGCCCGTGTTGACCAAGCGTAGCGTATGTTGGCCGGGGGTAGGCGCATCAATCGTTTCATCTAGGCCGTAGCGGGCATTGGCGCTATATGTGTCTATGGTTTGGGGTTGGCCGTCATCGTCTAAGAACGGCGCACCGTCGAGTTCAAGCGCGAAAATCCCAAAATCAGCCCCCATCGCATACGTAAAGTCAACCCGTTGGCCGTTGAACGGAATTTCATAAGCGGCATCTGCCCCAATGTTGAACACATACTGCACGTCGGCATCCGCGTCTAGCAATGCGCCGTCAATGGCTTGGGTTTGCCACACATCGCCTGTGATGAACGTCGGTGCTGCATAGTCCCCTTGCCCGCGAAAATCGCCAACGGTTGTATAGTCTGGAACAGGCGCGCCCGTCACGGTTACGGGCAACGTATAGCGTAGCGCAACCCCAACGATGGGCAACGCCACCGCATTAAAGACAATGAATGCAAGGAATCCACTGCGCCGCTTGGATTCAGGATTGGGCAGCACCCCAAAGATGAAGCTAAACGGAATCCCGACAAATTGCACCAGCAAGAGCGCCAAAATCAGTTCAGTGGTCTGGAATCCGAGTTCTGCGCCGTAGATGGTCGCCACACCGATAATCGTGCCGATGCCGTCGTTGTAGATCAAGAAGGCGATCAGGTACTTGAACAGTTCGCGGTACTGGCTCAAATCGCGGAAGGTCGCGCCCAATTGACGGAAGCTGGCGCTCACGACATTTTCGCCCGCTTTGAGCTTTTGGGTGGCCGATTGGGGC
>JBMOFU010000593.1:0-1837 GCA_049318725.1 Phototrophicaceae bacterium
GTATCCCGCAGGCTACCAGACTTATATCACGGTTGAGGAAGTCACCCGCCCCCTAGAGGGAGCCAGCCGCCCGGGTCACTTTCGTGGGGTGGCAACCGTCGTCAGCAAGCTCTTTCACTTGGCACAACCCCATCAAGCGTTCTTCGGCCAAAAGGATGCTCAACAGGTAGTCGTCATCCAACAAATGGTGCGCGATTTGCACTTCCCGCTACAGGTGGTCGTTGTCCCCACCCTGCGCGAGCCAGACGGATTAGCGATGAGTTCGCGCAATGTCTATCTGACGACAGAAGAACGCGCCGCTGCCCCAGTGATTTACCGCGCCTTGCAGCTTGCCAGCCAACGCTACGACGCTGGCGAACGTGACCCCGACGCCCTGCGTGAGATCGTCCGCAACACCGTACAAGCCAACCCACTGGCACAGATAGACTATATTTCCGCCGCTGACCCGCACACGCTAAAAGAACTTGATTCCCCCACCGAGCAACCGATCTTACTCTCGTTGGCGGTGCAAATCGGCAAGCCGCGCCTGTTGGATAACATGCTGTTGCCTGCCTCGCTCAACACCGTAGACAGCCTCAGCCAGACACTGAATGGGTCAAATTCCCCCAATTTCTAGGGGGATTTGCAGCAATTTCTGATAGTTAGCTAACAGTGCTGCGCTAGAATATGAGTGATGCAGATCATCAATATTCGTTCTACCTAGACCCAAGAGGTGACATATCCTATGCCACTGTTTTTTGACACAAACTACCTGTTTTTGGTGGTCATCCCCGGCGTACTGCTGACGCTTGGCGCACAAGCCTTTTTGATGATGACTTACGGCCACTGGAGCAAAGTTCGCAACCAACGCGGGTTGAGCGGCTTTGAAGTTGGGGACTATCTGGTTCGCAATGTGCGTTTAGGCCCAGTGACCTTTGAAGGCACGCCCGGCCACCTGAGTGACCACTACGACCCCACCAGCCATACCGTACGCATGTCGCAAGACATTGCCAGCACCCCGTCGGTTGCAGCACTGGCAATCACTGCCCACGAATTAGGCCATGCTGAACAACACGTCGAAAATTCGCCTTTGATTGCCCTACGGAGCTTTTTGATTCCGGCAATGTCCTTTAGCCCAAGCATCGCAGCAGGATTGTTCTTTGCGGGCTTATTGTTCAACGCCACGGGCTTGATTCAGTTAGGGGTGTTGTTTTTTGGGGTGGTTGTAGGGTTTATGATCCTCACCCTGCCCGTAGAAATTGATGCCAGCGTGCGCGCCATGAAGATGCTAGACGCCACTGGCTTACTGGTGACCCCTGAAGAACGTAACGGCGCAAGAGCAGTATTGATCGCTGCCGCATTAACCTATGTCGCTGCCGCCATTCAATCCTTGCTAGAACTGGTCTACTATTTGGGGCTTGCCAACCGCGACTAACCCCTAATCAGCGGCGGGCAATGAGCATAAACCCATTGCCCGCTTAGGTGGCAACACCAATCAAGGCAGAAATTTCGTTCAAGAGGTCGGTTTTGCTCACTGGCTTAGAGAGGTAACTGTTACAGCCCGCCGCTAAGAAGCGCTCACGATCCCCGTGCATGGCGTTGGCAGTCAGTGCAATAATCGGGATGTTCTGCGTGAGGGGTTCTGTCTTGAGAATCCCGGCAATGGTCACGCCGTCAACGTCGGGCAGGTTGATGTCTAGCAGGATCAAGTCCGGTAGGTCGTTCTGTGCGACAATTATCCCTTGCTCACCAGTAGAGGCTTCCAGCATATCATAGCCGCCCATCCGCAAATATTTTTGCACAAGGCGCATATTTTGGCTGTTATCTTCAATGTAGAGGATGCGCTTTAGCGGGGTCA
>JBMOFU010000594.1:0-1832 GCA_049318725.1 Phototrophicaceae bacterium
CTGTATATAGGGGAGTTACTTTCCTCCATATCGCAATATACTTATCAGAGTTTCTAGTTTGGCGGCTAACTCAAGGCGATCATCTTCCGAAGTCAGGCTTGTCGCTTCGAGGGACAGCTTCTTCAACGGAGCTTCCCACGCTTTAGGTGACTGTCTCCCATCCATACCCTTGATAAGGAGATTCGTCTCCCGTATTGCCTTTCTGAGTTGTGCTACGCTCCACCCATTAGATTCAGCCTGATTCAACCAATTATCTTGGTCGTGCGGGTTCAACCCTGCAACCTCTACGTGGTGGGTAAAACTCAATTTCTCCCGTCGACGGGAGAAATCTACGGATCGGGCTACATAGGCAAAGTTTTGTAGCGTTTGGTAGGCATACCCAAATTGCTCCGCAACCCGTTGGTAGGTTTCACCCCACTGACGGTTTTCACCATAGGCCAGCCAGTCACCGAGTAGCCAATTTACGCGACTCCCGATGTCCAGCAAGAACGCTCCCAGATCACCGTACTCTTGTTCGTTTAGGTCATCTGGCACGGCAATGCCAACTCGACCAATCGTCACACGACCAAAGCGCCAACCGTCATCGGCCTGCACCAGCAAACCCGACTGCACAGCCTTCTTTGCGCGAGTGGAACTGCCAAACATAGCAAGCTCCATTTCGCTTAGTTGCCCACTATCCATGTCGGGATCGTTGAGTACCAACCCTTTCTTAGACGCCATACCCTACCACCTCAACCACACGCTCGGCAAATGTACGGGCATCCTCAGCTGCTGCGGATTGTGGCGCATGAGCGAAAACGCTCACGCCCAGAATAGCCGCCTCAGACCACGCTGTACGCTGGGGGATCGAAGGCCAAACCACGTCACCGTAGCGCTGGGTCAACGTGTCCAGCATAGCGCTCTGTGCGTTGGTCGATTGTGTCCGAACAGGTTGAACGCCTAACACTTGAATAGGCTCTAGCCCTGAGCTTGTGCGGAACTTGTCGGCTGCGACCCTGCGCGCCCACGCCTGTGAAACACCTTTGACACTCCACGCCTCAAGCAACGTCGGGTATAGAATTGCATCAGTTGCTACATAAACTGCGATGTGGAACATCGTCTGTGACGGTGACGTGTCGAAGATGAGGTAATCAACCACGTCATCCAGCGGCGCAATGGCACTGAGTAACACATCGGCATCACTGACAGATGATGCAAGGTGCATGTTCTCGCTGTTGCCGGGGATCACCCACAGCGCGCCCTGTGGTGTACCGCCAATCACCTCATTACCAACCCGCCGCAGCACGTCGCGGATTTCGGTTTCTTCAGGCCGCACCACAAGATTATAGAACCCTGGTTGCATTGCCAGCCCTAGCGCAGTTGTCGCATTCGCCTGCATGTCACTGTCGGCCAATACCACCTTCGCCCCAGTCATCGCTAACCCACAGGCCAGCGTTGTTGCCAGCGTCGTTTTACCGACACCGCCCTTCTCATTCAACATCGTAATCACTTTCATTTACTTCTCCTTAGATTGAAAAGTAACTCAACGACCAACAACTTGCAATGCTTTCTCAACCGAGCGGACGACGTGCTTATCCCCCGCAGTTTGCCAAGCTCCCCAGAACGCCACTTGAGCCGCAGTGAGATGTCCATTTTTCGCCTTTATCACCAGCAATAGGTATTGCCATATTGCTGGTAAGTATACCAACAAATCGGGCAGACCTTTACTGGTATGCCCTTGATAAAATAAACAGTGTTACTGTCTCCGATAAGGGGTGAGGGTAACGAAGCTATGGCTTAGTGCAAGATTGTTAAGAATTGATTTTAACCCAAGAGCGTCATCAAATTGTCTG
>JBMOFU010000595.1:0-1831 GCA_049318725.1 Phototrophicaceae bacterium
ACGATATGACGGCTGTTGACCAAGCCCTGCTGTGCGCTGATAGCCCACCCAATCGGCGTAATGGGGTCGAATACCCCACTGAGCAATAGCGTGGGAACATCACTAACCACCGACCACGTCTCACGCACGTCTGCGCGTGTCACATTCCAGATGCTACAGCGCTCCATTGAACCGCGAATCGCACGGCGAATGTAGTCTTGCAGCGGCGGGGGCGTAAAGTCAAAGTCGGCAGCAACCGCGGCGTCAGGGTCGCTAAACGGAAATTCTTCGATGCAGTCTACCGAGACATTCACCCCCTCACTGAGCGTAATATCGCCGAGCAGGTCAAAGGCGCGCTGGACTTCTGGCAGGTCAAAAATCGTATCACGCGGTTCCCAGTTGCCTTCTAGCATCTCTGGCACAATGTAGCCGCCCATCAACAGGTAAGCCCGCCGCATCTCTTCTTCAGTGGTAGCCTTCTGCATGGCATCAATCCCGGCGGGCAATACCGGGATAGCCTGTGTGCGGTATAAGCCCAGAAAAACCGCCTCTGCCAGCGTATCCCCAAATATCACATTGGGGACGATCCCGCCAAATTCGTCAGGCGTGGCAAAGACATACGGCGCATCGTTGTATTGTGCCACCAAGCCGTAAAAATCGTCCTCTAGGGTTGGGTAGGCATTACGGCATTCAGCATCGGCGGCACAGGCGCTAAACAACGTGCGATAGCCGCCTAAGCGGTTGGCGATGCGTTCGGCGATCAAGTCACGCTCTGGCGGGAATACGCCATCTAGCACGACGGCGCGCACCATGTTGGGGTATTCGCGGATCACCGTCAGCGCCCAACGGGTACCGTAGGAAATCCCGTACAGGTTGACCTGTTCAGCGCCCAATGCCTGCCGCAGCGCGTCAATGTCGGCGGCGTTGGCCGCGCTGTTGTACAGGTTGAGGTCTAGCCCCTGAATCGTCGCTAGGCGATAGTAGCAATCGGTATAGGGAGAAATCATCCGAAAGTCTTCTTGATCTTCAACCTCTGGGCAGTTGAGGTTCGGTGTACTAAAGCCTGTGCCGCGCCCATCCAACAAGATGAAGTCCCGTTGGGCGCGCAACGGATGGTCAAGCCATGTATCCAGCGACAACAATCCACTGCCGCCCGGCCCACCATCCAGATAGATCACCGGGTCGGGCAGTGCCTCACTGAGCGCGGGCAAGATCATCACGGCCAATTGCGCCTTTTCACCGTCGGGATGCTGATAATCTAGCGGGACGGTCAACGTGCCGCAGTGGATTGTTGCGTCGGACGGGGTATAGGGGCAACGGTCATCTTGCCATGACCATAGCGGCGTTTGCATCATAGGGCGGAACCCGACTACAGCCAGCAGGCTTACAAGCAACGTTCGGATCATTGATAAAATTCCGCTAGAATAGGGGACAGAGTTTGCCGATGATTATAACAGGAGCGCCGCAAATGTCCTTTGCCGAACAAGCCATCCAAGACCTATACGACAATGCCAGCCTGCGCGAAAGCCTCACCGATGATGAGGCACAACTGCTCTACGATTGGGCAAGCACTGAAATGCAAAAGCAAGATGCCGCCAGCACAGGCGATGAAGAAGCCTTTGAAGGGCGTAGCAAACAAGTGCGGCGTGTGATGAAACAGGTCAACAAGTTTGTAGAAGGCAGAGAAGCCGCCGACCCCGACCTATTGACCGAAGTGCTGGCAAAACTGGTGGAAGATGCCAGTGCGTTGGGCTACCCGATCAGTGAGGAACAACAACAGGCGTTTTTAGCGTCCCAAGCTGACCTAGATCACAGTGCAGCGTTAGGGCTACTGTTTGCCTTGATGCCCAAT
>JBMOFU010000596.1:0-1816 GCA_049318725.1 Phototrophicaceae bacterium
ACCGCGCCGTTTTTGTATGAGCCAATTTTGAACAACCTCAACACCTGCGGGATGAACCATAGCCCCGACGGTTGGCGGCGGATTGTGATCGAAAAGCCGTTTGGCTATGACCTGAAAACCGCGCACGCGCTCAACGATGTGGTTCACACCGTTTTTGATGAGTCTCAGGTCTACCGCATTGACCATTACTTGGGCAAAGAAACCGCGCAAAATATCATCTTCTTTCGGTTTGCCAACGCCATCTTTGAGCCGATTTGGAACCGCAACACGATAGACAATGTGCAGATCACCGTTGCCGAAAGTGTAGATGTAGGCCGCCGCGCCGGATTCTATGACGGGGCAGGTGTGCTGCGCGATATGTTCCAAAATCACTTGCTTTCACTCTTGGCGCTGACAACGATGGAGCCGCCTTCCTCATTTGAAGCCAACGCGCTGCGTAATGAGATGGTGAAGTTGTGGAAGGCCGTCTACCCGGTGAAGATGTCCCAGACGGTGCGCGCCCAATATGAAGGGTATAGCGTAGCAGAAGGCGTCGCGCTCAACAGTCATACGCCTACCTATGCCGCGCTAGAACTGCACATCGGCAATTGGCGCTGGGAAGGCGTGCCGTTTTATCTGCGTTCGGGCAAGGCGTTGAGCGCGAAAACTACCGAGATCACGGTGACATTCAAGCGCCCGCCGCATATGATGTTCCGCATGGGCAATGTGTCTCACATGAACAGCAATAAGCTGACGTTTTGCATCCAGCCCAACGAAGGCGTGACGCTAGGCTTTGAGGGCAAAGTGCCAGACACCGCCCAAGAAACCCAAACCGTTCATATGGACTTTACCTACGATACCGCTTTTGGTGAGCATGAAATCCCTGAAGCCTATGAACGTCTGTTGCTGGACGCCATTATCGGTGACGCGGCGCTGTTTGCGCGTGGGGACGGCATCGAAGCGCAATGGGACATCATAGACCCGATTATCAAGGGATGGGAAACCCGCGAAGCGCCACCGTTAGGACTCTATCGGCGCGGATCATGGGGGCCAGAGGCCGCCGACCATTTGTTGGCGCGCAACGGCCATGAGTGGCACTTGCGCTGTGGCGATAGCGCCCGCAAGTAATGGCATAGCAGGTCGGGATGGGGGATTCCCCACCCGATACGCATTTAGGGTGATGCTGATTCAAGGGCGGTCTGGGCGATCAACGTATAGGTGCTTGCCCATGCTGCCCGCACATCCACCGTAAAGGCTTCCCCAAACACTTCTTCCAGCGTTTGCAACAGCGCCGCCCCCGCACTATCCCAATGGGCAGCGGTGACCCCATAGCTGGTGTGACGTTGCCCAAGCGCGTGAATGACAGGGACAATGCTAGAAAGATCATTCAGGCTGTTGACCACCACCGACAGCGTTTGAATTAGCTTCGTCCGTTGTTCGATCATATTCCCGCTGAATAACTGTTCCGTAGAGGGATCAAGCTCGAACAGGTTGTTATAAAACAAGGCCGCCAACCGATTGGCATCGGTCACTGTAGCAAATGTGTTTCGTACAATCTGCTTTTGCGCGTCTGTAACCTCAATCATCTTTTGCACCCCTTCACAAAACAGCGAATGCCTTAAAGATACAAAACACAGGCACCATAACGCAAGATGGCTTATGATAAATAATCCATCAATGATTATGGACTGTATTTGTGACTTTCTTCTCAAGCGTGTCGGCTGTGTGGGGCTTTGCCCCCTATCCCCAACCCTTTCCCCCACAGGGGAAAGGGAGACGGGCAATCCACGGGGGTAAAAAGTCCCTCTCCCGCAGGGGGAGGGATTTAGGGAGGGGG
>JBMOFU010000597.1:0-1813 GCA_049318725.1 Phototrophicaceae bacterium
TCACTTGGCGGGCATAGGCGGTAAATTCGGGATGATCGAAGATCGTGCGCTTGATCGCGCCGATTTCTACCCGCAGGTCGCTATAGCCTACCCGCTCATTCGGCTGGAATACGGCTTCAGCCACACTGGGGAACACTTCCCAGTAGGCATTGAGGGCGTCAAGGTCGCGGTTAGGGATTCCGCCGCGCAGGTGTGCCTCAATATCTTGCAGGTCTTCGGGTTCGCTGGTGTCAATGTAGCGCGGGATGTTGAGGTTATAGTCGTTGGCACGGATTTCCTCAAATGTCACCATGCGGGCGTAGCGCGGGGTTTCGATCTGGTTGTTGAACACGTCCACAATGCGGTGGATGTCTTGATGCCGCAGGCGGTTCTTGTTGCCGTCCTTGATGTAGCCCTTGCTGGCGTCAATCATGAAGATGCCGCGCCGTGCGTTAGCGTTCTCTTTGTCAATCACGATGATGCAGGCAGGGATGCCCGTGCCAAAAAACAAGTTCGCAGGCAGGCCGATAATCCCCTTGATGAAGCCTTGGCGCACAATCTTCTCGCGGATTTCTGCCTCGATATTCCCACGAAATAGCACGCCATGCGGCAGGATGATCGCGCCCTTGCCCTTGCTGTTCAACGAACGGAGTAGGTGCTGTAAGAAGGCATAGTCGCCGTTCTTCTCTGGTGGGACGCCATAGACAAAACGGTCAAACTCGTCACTTTCTGGGCTGACGCCTGTTCGCCACGCCTTGCTGGAAAACGGCGGATTCGCCACTGCAAAATCAAACGTTTGTAAACCGCCCTTATCATCCTTAAATAAGGGGTTGGCAAGCGTATTCCCCTTGTAGATGCTTGCAGTGGGGATGTTGTGCAAGATCATGTTCATCTGAGCAAGTCCACGGGTAGAGCCATCTATCTCTTGGCCGTAGATGGTAATTCCCTTAATGGCCGTTGACACCTCGTCTGCTGCCTTGAGCAACAACGATCCAGAGCCACATGTTGGGTCATACAGCGTCGCCTCTTGGCTGTGGGCGTGTTCAATGCCGATAATTTTGGCAATCACCCGTGACACTTCCGCCGGGGTGTAGAACTGGCCTTTGCTTTTGCCGGATTCTGTTGCAAAGTTCCGCATCAGGTACTCGTAGGCATCACCGAGCAGGTCGTCACCGTCAGCGCGGTTCTGGGCAAAGTTCAGCGCAGGGTTTTCAAAGATCGCAATGAGGTTGGTCAAGCGCTCTTGCATTTCCTTGCCCTCACCAAATTTACCACTGTCGTCAAAGTTTACACCTTCGATGACGTCTAATCGCGGGTTCGCTTCGACCAACGCATTGATAACCTTGTTCAACTCCTCGCCAATGTTGGGCTTACCTTTGGCGGCTTGCATGTCGGCAAATCCGCCGCCCGGTGGAAGAGTGATTGAGGAATAGGGTTGGCCTGCGTATTTATCTGAAACGTATTTGACAAACAACAGCACCAGCACATAGTTTTTATACTGAGCAGGCTCTATACCATCACGTAACTCGTCACAGCTTTGCCAAATCGAGCTATACAGCTCACTTTTTTTAATAGCCACCGAAGAACCCTCTCTTACAACAATATGAAGAGCTTGACCATTACTTATCTAATCAAGCAGTGTTGTTATTATAGACTAGGTTTCGGTAGAGCATAGCGCAGTTCAGGGAATTTTGCTAGTTTTTCGAGCGGGTAGTTTGTTCAACTATAACGCGGGGTGTATTGCCAAACGCAATCCGCCGGATCGGATTTCCAATACTCCAGCAAGACAGGGGTTTGATTCATGGCTCGGAGTCAGCTGTGGAGCGTTTTATCT
>JBMOFU010000598.1:0-1805 GCA_049318725.1 Phototrophicaceae bacterium
TTCGCCGTTGCCGCCCTTGCCCAGTTGCCGCACCAGCGTGCAACCACACACGAGGCCGCCTGCTTGTAGGTCGGGGTCGCTCGGCTTGCCATTCAGCCGGGCGATGTATCCTGCGGCTTCCTTCTGCACATCCACCCCCAAATTCGCCGCCATCCGCGCTAACAGCAGCACTAGCGCATACTCGCCCGAATCGCACATGCTGAACACTTGCAGCTTGCTCACCAAACGCTGGGCAAAGGTTTGATTGTCGCCGCTATAGTCCAGCCCAACCGTCGCTTTGGGACAATCCATTAAATGCGGCTCAATTTGCAGTGGGCGTTCTGAGAGATTGTGTGAAATATGCTTGGCAAAAAATGCGGTGATCTCGTCAAACAAGCGTTTGTCAATGTCCATGCTCGTGCATCCCGATTCAGTCTGCGCCCAACGGAAATATGTCTGTATTCTAACGATGTTGTAGATAAAGGGCAAAAATTCAGTGGATTGATCGGGAATTAAAATTTACGCTGAATTTCCCCCCAGACACTGAACAAAAGAGCGAAAAATCAATGTCAGACCGAGCAAGCGAAAGCGCAAAGCTCCATGAATCTCCCCCTTTTTCCAAAAATTGATCAACGAATTACGAGGCGTAATCAACACCAGCATCTCTAACTACTTGTTCACTGAAGCCTTCTCAAACAACCACCCGAATAGCGCCTCCCGAAACCGTTCGTTGTCCGTCACCTGCTTGTACAGGTCGAAGTTCGAGGTATACACCCCTTGGAAGATGTCCTCTAGCACTTGATACGCGGTTAAGCGCACCTTATCCGGTGGATTAACCCGCACACTGTTCTGGACGGCCTGACTTTCAGCCAATTGCCCTAGCGCGAATTGTAACGTCACACGATCTGCCTCAGTGAAATCATAGCCGAAGCGTGTGTTGAGGTCATTCAAGATCGCCGACAGCGGATCAAGCATTTCCTCGTTTTGGCCGAATCGGAGTGTGCTGGACATCGGCTCAAGGATGGGGTCGCCGGATTCAGGCGTGATCTTCCCGCTGCTGATCTGATGGATACGGAGCGAGTCAAGGTCAATATTCTGGACAATCGCCAGTGGGAGTTCTTCGCGCTCAATCGGGAGCTTACGCCGCAGAAACTTGGCGAAGGCATACAACTTTTCCAAGTCAGGATCATCGAATGGGATAACCTGCGCGAGGAAGGCATACAGCCGAATGTAGTCTTCGAGCTTGCTGCGGAACCCATGTTGCAGGTCGGCGGACAGTTCAAGATAGCGCCCAACAACGGGATCAAGCGGGGCATGAAGCTGATTCTGGGTGGCATTCGGCGTGAAATAGACCACCGCAAAGCGATTCACCTCATCGTCGGTGTAGAGACCAAATACCCTGAGTTCGGTTTCACAGTCGTACAGCAAGTTATGATCGGTAGCTTCACTCAAGATCGTGCGGTCATAGTACGGGGCAAAGGCTTTCTGGATTTCGTCGGCATCGTTGGCGAAATCGAGGACAAGCGTGCCATCTTTGTCCGGGCGGGTGCGATTCAGGCGCGAGAGCGTCTGCACGGCATGAACGCCGCTCAACTTCTTATCTACGTACATGGCATAGAGCAACGGCTGATCGAACCCGGTTTGGAACTTGTTCGCCACCACCAAAAAGCGATACCTGCCCGTTTTGAACTGCTCAGTGGTCTGCTTATCGGGGAAACCGTTGAGGCTTGATTCGGTGTAATCCACGCCGTTATCTCTGACCGTGCCGGAAAACGCGACCAGCGCTTCATAGGGATAATCGTGATCGCGCAGGTATTGGCGCAACG
>JBMOFU010000599.1:0-1804 GCA_049318725.1 Phototrophicaceae bacterium
CGGCGCGGATTGCCAAAATTGCTAGGGCTAGTAAGCGCCTGCATCTCCACCAGTAGCGGGCGTGTGCCTTCCATCGTCACAGCGATGGTGCTACCGCTAGCGCTAATCACCCGTTCGGCCAAAAACGCCTCTGACGGATTGGTGACTTCGACCATACCGTACTGTTGCATGTCGAACACGCCGACTTCATTGGTCGCGCCAAAGCGATTCTTCACGCTCCGCAACAGCCGAAAGTTCTGGAACGGATCGCCTTCAAGGTAGAGTACCGTATCTACGATGTGTTCCAGCAGGCGCGGCCCTGCGATGCTGCCCTCTTTGGTCACATGTCCCACCAAGAACACGCTTAGGCCGCTGTTCTTCGCCAAGACCTGTAAACGCCCCGCGCATTCCCGGATTTGCGCCACATTCCCCGGCGATGATTCGATGTCTTCGGCATACACCGTCTGGATGGAGTCTACAATTAGCACCATCGGTGACAGGGTGTTCACCTGCTCAAAGATGTTATCGAGGTTGGTTTCGGTCAACAAGAACAGTTCATCGGCCTGCAATTGCAAACGGTCTGCGCGCATCTTGATTTGTTGTTGGCTTTCTTCACCGCTGACGTACAGCACCCGCCCAACGTTTTGCGCCAACATCGCAGACACCTGTAACAGCAGCGTGCTTTTCCCTACACCCGGCGTGCCGCCCAACAGAATGATGCTCCCGGGCACAATGCCGCCGCCGAGGACACGGCTAAATTCAGCCATCGGCAATTGCAGCCGATCACGGGTATCGCTAGAGACTTCCGCCAGCCGTGTCGGGACGCTACGCGCCGATCCAGTGGCAAGCGCGGCGCGACTGTTGACGATCTGATTCGGCTTGTTCACCGTTTCGTTGACTTCGGCCATCGTGCCAAATTCGCCGCAGTTGGGGCAGCGCCCATAGGACTTGATGGATTGATAGGCGCAGTTGGAGCAAACGTACTTTGAGCGTATTTTTGCCATTGGGGAATCTCGGCTAATTCAGCAAGTTTGTTCTATTATAGCACAGTTTGCCGCACCAGATGACGCGCCAATGGGTGTATAATGGGTTAAAATCTTGACTGGTGTAGGAGATTATTTCTGTGACAACGACACAAGCTCGACTCAGTATTGAAGATGAGATATTAGACTTCTTGCTTAGTTCCCCAAGCCTACAAGAAGTCATTGATTTTCATGTATCTTCATCGGCTCAGGCGGAAATAAGCACACTGCTTGACCACAACCGCGAAGGGATTCTAAGTGACAGTGAGCGTAAATCGCTAGAACAAGTCAGTTATTTGAATCACCTTGTTATTAAATTGAAGGCAAAAGCCCATATAAAGATCCAATCAAATGACCTCATACATTCCTGAAGCGATACGCAGTGCAGTTACTGCACGCGCACAAGGCAAGTGTGAATATTGCCTACTTCATCAAAGATATGGGGCTTCTCCGCATGAGATTGACCACATTATCCCAGAGAAACATCGGGGCGAGACCCAGATTGATAATCTGTGCCTCGCGTGTTTTGAGTGCAATCGCTATAAAGGAACGAGCTTCGCCTCGTTTGATCCTCAAACACAGGCGATTATCCCACTGTTCAACCCTCGCCAACAAAGTTGGAGCGATCACTTCTACCTCAAAGGCGGAGAAATTATTCCAACAACCTCTATCGGTGAAGTGACTGAGTTTGTCTTACGCTTAAACGATGAAGAACGGCTAGAAACGCGCAAATTACTATTACTCACAGGTTTCTATCCGTAACACGACCCTACTTCTTGAGCTGCCCCATCTCATCTACGCTG
>JBMOFU010000600.1:0-1803 GCA_049318725.1 Phototrophicaceae bacterium
AATATACATAACCTGTAATGTTTACGCTAGATTCAATTTTGTGACGAAAGCATGACTTTCAACGTATAATAGACAAAAGCAAGTTAACGAGTAACGAGCGTTGAGTGAACTCACCTTTTTGTGGCAACTCATTCGTTGTTGACTCGCTTGCCATCACTCTTTACTCATCACTGGATTAGTCTGAGCGGACTTATGCGAATCAAACGTCGGAATTTGGTCTGGTTAGGAATATTAGCAGCGTTGGCCGGGGTAGCGATTTTCTCGCAAGGGCTTTTGGCCTTACCTTCGTTATTGCTGTTGGGCGCGTTGACGGTAGCAGGGGCGATTTCGCTATTTGACCTTGAACCCGCTGCGCTGATGCGGAATGTGCAAGAGCGCGCACAAGCGGGCAAGGTGACATCAGACGCACGCGAAGCCACCGAGCGGGCGCGAACACGCGGCGGGCTGCGGATGAGCGACCTACAAATTCAGGATGTAGGCTTGATTGTCCTCAAAGATGGGTCTTCGGGCTTGGTCATGCAGCGTAGCCGCAGCCTGTCTTTAGAGGATAACAGCGCCCGCCCGTACATTACCCTTCAGGTGCCGTCGCATGAGGCAGACCGTTATGCGACGATCCGCTTTGAGATACAAGACGGCTATGGGCAAACTTCATACGTCCATGAACAGAAGATTTACCTGCGTGACGGCCATATGAACATCTTGGCAGAAATGCAGATGCCGCTTTCTCATAGCACCGAATCCTTAGAACCCGGTGACGGCGACTTGCGCGTTTCGATTGACGGGGATTTGGTCAGCATGTTGGGCTTTACGCTGACGCCTTCGGTACAAGATCGTTGGGCGGGGCGGCGTGCGGCAGAGCGGTTAACTGACCGCCCGCCCGCTGAAGATGAGCCGATCAGCCTAGAGGAATTGCTCCGCCAGCAGAATAACACCCGTCGCTAAACCCAGCAGGCGTCACGAAAGGATAGCGATTCGATGAACGGACGGTTTGTTCAAGTGTTGATTGGCGGCATCCTTGTTTTGGCCGGCATCGGCGGTGTGACCGATGGCAACTTCGGCGCGGTCTTTTTGGGGTTACTGGGATTTTACTTGATCGCCCGTCAATTTGAAGAAAACCGCTTTCAGCGGCTGCAACGCCCGTCTGAAACGCGCGCCAGCAATACACGCGCCAACAATACGCGCAGTAGTGTGCGCCCCCCTGCGGAACTTCAAGAAGACCCCACCAAAAACCCGAACCACATCTATGCCCATGCGTTGGACGCTGTGCGGGCTGCTGGCGTTGACCCGACCAATGCGACTGTGCTGCCTGTGGATATTGGGGTGTTTGCCATGCGCGGGAACCATAAACCGCGCATTTACCGCACCAACCGCATCCCAGACGACGTAGATTACATCCAGCCGTTTGTGATGTTGCGTCTGCCCATGCGCGCTAAGGGCAAGATCACCTTTGAGGTGGTAGACGATGTAGGGCGGCTGTTGTTCGTCCGCGAAGAAGAACACGACCTCCAGCGCGGGCGCAACTTGGTGGTTCCGGCGGCACGTTTGCCCATCCATGACGCCCACGACCCGGCAGATGATAGCCCCCCCAATTGGCATGTGCGTGTGTTGGCCGACGGCGTGCTGTTAGCGCTGCACAACATCGCTTGGTATGATAGTGAAGATAGCATCTTGAACGCGCCGCTGGCCGACGATGGCGAGATCAGCAATGAACTGCGGGCAGCGCTGGAAGAAACCGAACTGACACCGATGAGCCTTGATGAACTGCTCAGTGAGCCGCCGGCTCAACAGCAAGCCCGCCGCTAA
>JBMOFU010000601.1:0-1790 GCA_049318725.1 Phototrophicaceae bacterium
TAGCCGTGCGCGCCCATCCACTGCACCAACACATTGACCGCTTCCCCTTCGTGATGGGAAACGCTTGGGGTATTCACAAGGTCGTACAGCAATGTTTCGGCGTCGTGGTCTGTGATGATGAATTTGCGTTGCACGTCGGTCATTGGAGTTTCACCGTTTCCGTAGGGGAATGGCGCGCCATTCCCCTACAACCTACATTATGACCCGATGTAGGGGCGCAGCGCGCTGCGCCCCTACAAAATGCCTGTAATGTGATTGATGTTCTCATGCCGTTACCTCATCCAAACTGGCGACAATCGCCGTGATACCCGTTTCAAGCGCGGCCTGCGTAATCATCAGCGGCGGGAGCAAGCGTAACACATTCGTTCCGGCGGGTAAGGCGATCACCCCACGCGCCTGTAGCGCCTTCAATACAGGCGTGACACGCCCGCGCAGTTCTAGCCCAACGATCAAGCCGCGCCCGCGCACTTCGCGCACTTGCGGATGGTTCAAGGCGCGCAGGCGTTCCACCAACCACGCGCCGAGTTCGGCGGAATGTTCGATCAAATGCTCATCACGGAGCGTGGTGAGGGCGGCAATCGCCGCTGCACACGACAACGGATTCCCGCCGAAGGTGCTGCCGTGACTGCCATCAGGGATCATCCCCAGTGTATCGCGCCACGCCACCGCGCCCATCGGCACGCCGCCGGCAATCCCCTTGCCGAGTGCGATCACATCTGGCACGATGCCACTATGCTCAAAGGCAAACCAGCGCCCCGTGCGCCCTAGCCCGCTCTGGATTTCATCCAGCACCAACAGCGCGCCGCGCTCGGTACACAGGTCACGCAACCCCTGCAAGTAGCTGTCATCAGCGGGATAGACACCACCTTCCCCCTGTACGGCTTCGACCACCACAGCGGCGGTTTGGTCGGTGATCGCGGCGGCAGCGGCCTCTAGGTTGTTGTAGGGAACATGATTAACGGGCATCGTCCAGCCATCAAAGGCTTCACGATACTTCTTGTTCCATGTCATAGAGAGCGCGCCCATCGTCCGCCCATGAAAGCCGCGCATGGCCGCCACGACCTCGCTACGCCCAGTCAACAGCCGTGCGACCTTCAACGCGCCTTCGTTGGCCTCTGCGCCGCTGTTGCACAAGAAATAGCGGTTGATCCCTTGCGGCATGATGCCGTCTAGGATGCCGTATAGTTCAGCACGGCGGTCATTGTAGAAAATCTCTGGGCAGGTGATGAGCGTGGCCGCCTGTTGGCTGACGGCCTGCACAATATTCGGGTGGCTATGGCCGAGCAATGCCACGCCTTGCCCGCTGGCAAGGTCTAGGTAGGCGTTGCCAGCCTCATCGTAAAGGGTGAAGCCTTCGCCGCGTACTATCGTCAATGGCCGCTTGGAATACGCGCCAGAGGTATGGGCGTCTTCTTGTTGGGTGATGGTCATCGTTGCGTCAATCATTTTGTGAATACCGTCCCTGCGCCGTTGAGCGCCGCTTGTACTGGCTGTGGAATCCGTCCGTCGGCAATCGTCACGCGGGTGACGCCGCCGTTGAGCGCCTCTTGTGCGCCCAATACCTTGCGCTTCATCCGCCCTTGCGCCCACTCCAGCGCGCTGTCTAGCATTTGCCCGCCGCGCACTTCGGCCACAAAGCTGCTCTCGTCGGGGAAGTTGCGGTACAGCCCGCGCACATTCGACAAGATAATCAACTCTGCTGCGCCGACTTCAGCCGCAAGCGCGGCGGCGGCGCGGTCGCCGTCAATGTTGAGCATCCCATCTACGGCATCCAACGCTTGCGGCGGGAT
>JBMOFU010000602.1:0-1756 GCA_049318725.1 Phototrophicaceae bacterium
CATCACGCTACAACTCAATACGGAGCCAAACGCAGATACCGATGTTGGGCCAGAGGGAACAGGTGCAGGTGGTGTAACAACCAACAGCAACCTGACGGCAGACTTCGGTTTGTTCCGCCCGTTGAGCATCGGCAACCGCGTGTGGTTCGACACCGGCGCAGGCACCGCCCGCAACAATGGCCTACAAGATTCCGGTGAACAGGGCATCCCCGGCGTGAGCGTGGCGCTCTATCGAGACACCACCGTAGACGGTGTGTTGACCGCTGCTGATACCGTTGTCGGCACGCCGATCACGACGGATAGCCGCGGCTACTATTTGTTTGATAACTTGTTGCCCGGCAATTACTTTGTGGTTGTGCAAGAAGCGAACCTGACGACTGGGGTGTTGGTGGGCTATGCCCCTAGCACACCGACCTTTGCGGATACAGCAGACATCAATAACAATGGCATTTCGCCGCTGCTCGCTGGCTTTGGAATCCGCAGTAACTTGGTAACGCTTGGCTACGGGACGGCACTGCTCAACGAAACTGACTTGAGTGGTAACGGCTTGCTCGATGGGCCGAACTCACGCGGTAGCTTTGGTGAATCTGACGCCAACAGCAACCTTGCTGTAGACTTTGGGTTTGTGGCAGATGCCATGAGTGTTGGTAACCGCGTGTGGCTGGACAACGGTGTTGGAACAGGCGGTGCTGCCAATGACGGTATACAGAACGGTGCAGAGCCGGGCATCGGTAACGTTACCGTGCAGCTATTCGCCGCAGACACCACTGGCAACCCCATTGGCGCTGCTGTTGCTAGTACCACCACCACTGTAGACAACACCGCCACCTCGTCAGTGAATGAAGCGGGCTACTACCTATTCAGCAATATTCCGCCGGGTCGTTATGTGGTCGTGATCCCATCCACGAACTTCCAGTCCGGTGGCGCGCTGTTGGGGACGATCAGCACGACAACCCCCACCGCAACGGTAGCCGATGCCCGCGACAACGGCATTGATACCCCCACACCGGCTACAGTGGGCGTGCGTAGCGCACTCATCACGCTAACGGCAGGCACTGCCCCCGCGCTGACAGAGGATGGTGGCACGCTCGGTACTGGGTTGGATAGCAATGGCAATGTCATCCCCGATAACAACAGCAACCTCATTATTGACTTTGGGTTCGTGCAACGCTTTGACTGGGGCGACGCGCCAGAAAGCGGTACCTTCCCTGCCCCGAACAACAGAACCTATGCCTATGGCACAACGGGTGCCGCCAGCGGTGCAAATCATGGGATTATCTCTACGCTTTACATCGGCGCTACGGTGGATGACGAAAGCAACGGCCAGCCCAACGCCGCTGCCGACGGTGACGATATCGCTACAACCGACGATGAAGACGGGGTAACCATCCCTAGGTTTGTAGCGAATACCCCGCAAGATGTGCAAGTGCAGGTGTACAACAATACAGGCGTGGGTGCAACGCTGGTCGGTTGGGTGGATTTCAACGGTAACGGGAAGTTCGACGCGCCTGAAGTAGACAGCAACAACAACGGCGTCTTTGACGGTACCGAAGTGGATATTAACAGCAACGGGGAGTTTGACCCGCCTGAAGGGGTAAGCGTTACGGTACCTAGCTCTTCCAGCATCCAGTACCCGCTTCTAAGGTTCCTCGTCCCCAACGACGCCGACATTGCCACGGTCGGTAGTACCTATGCCCGCTTCCGCCTATCCACTGACCCAACGCTGACGGTTAGCACGCCCACCGGGAATGCTATC
>JBMOFU010000603.1:0-1755 GCA_049318725.1 Phototrophicaceae bacterium
CAACAAACCCAAGAAGGTGAAAAGCCGAATCCCGTGTTACAATGAGCCTTATTGGCTCAAGAACGTATGCGCGGAATGGTAGGGTAGCGGATGGTAGCTCGAATCTTGATTATTGAAGATGACCCAGACATGGCACGCTCTTTGCAGCTTGAACTGCGCTTGAGCAGCTATGAAGTTGTTTTAGCAGAGGCGGGCAATAAAGGGATTGAGCGCTTTCAAGATGCCAACCCAGACCTTGTGCTGCTTGACCTTTCTTTGCCAGACATCAACGGGTTGACGGTCTGCCAGCGCATTCGAGAAATTTCTGACGTGCCAATTTTGATGATGACCGCCCAAGAAGTCACCGAGCAGCAAATTGCCGAAGGGCTAAACACCGGCGCAGATGAGTTCATGCGTAAGCCCCTGCCCACCATTGAGTTTCAAGCGCGCATCCGTGCGTTACTGCGGCGGGCAAAGCTGTTTGATACTGCCAAAAATCAGCCGTTGATTTACCAAGACCCCTACCTCACGGTGGATTTGCAAGTCCGCCGCGTGATCGTCAACGGCGAAGAAATCCGCCTGACGCCAACCGAATTTAAGCTCTTGGCGACGTTCATCCGTCACCCGGGCGAAGTGCTGACCTTTCAGCAATTGCTAGAGCAAGTGTGGGGCTTTGAATACACCACTGAACACCACTACCCGCGCATTTATGTCTCTCACCTGCGGCGGAAGATTGAGCCGGACGCCAAAAACCCGACCTACATCCAAAACGAGTACGGCATTGGGTATCGGTTTGTCAGCCAAAACCAAGAGGGCGCCAGCCAATAGTACAGGGTTTTACTGCTGTTTGCCTTAACCTTGTCAACCTGTGCGGCGCGGCAGCGTGCCGCCGTCATCACAATGGTATGGAAAAGATATGCGCTTCTTGCGACCCACCGCCAACCCAACTGCTAACCCGCGTTCATCTGCCCTCAACATCACCCTAGATTCGCTCCGCAGAGAGATGGAATTTGCCCGCGTTGCCCGCCGCATCGAAAACTACGACGGCGCGCTAGAATCCCTAGAGCGTGCGCTTGGGCAGGCCGAACTTGCCCATGACACCCATTCGATGAATATCATTTTGCTGCACAAGGCAGACACGCTTATCGCCGCCGGGCGTGACAGCGAAGCAGGGCCAATCCTCAACGGCGTATTGAGCGCCGCGCCCCACGTCAACCAGCCCGGCTTTGCCGCCTATGCACAGGTGACGATGGGGCTGCTCCATCAAGCGCGCAACCAGTGGGAAGCCGCCCGCCTGTGCTATGAACAGGCCAAAGCCATCGCGCTAGAAACCACGTCGCTTGGGGCAGAGGCGCGCGCACTGGGCTACTTGGCCGATGTTTACCTGCACGAGAACAACGCCAGCTACGCCGTCCGCCTGTTGGAAGAAGCCCTGCCCAAGCTCAATCAAGCGGGCGACCTTGAACTGGGCAGCTACTTTGTCGGGCGCTTAGGCGAAGCGTTGATCCTCAATGGGCAAGAGGCCAACGGACGGCACCTCATCAGCCGTGCGTTGGCGCTGGCCGAACAGATGCAAGACCGCGCCATGACGCGCCGTTGGGCAACCGCCTGCGGCGAAGGCGCCTTCTTGACCCAACAGTACACCGAAGCCCAAACGTTCTACAAGCGTGCGCTACTGTTTTCCAAAGAGGAATCCAGTTCAGATTATGTGCGCTTGCTAACCCGCTTGGCGACGATCTCTTGGCGGCTGAACAGCCCCGAAGAAGCCAAAATCTA
>JBMOFU010000604.1:0-1722 GCA_049318725.1 Phototrophicaceae bacterium
TAACGTCTAATCCGCCCCCAGTTCTTGCTCAAGCAACGCCAACAACTCATCATCGCTCATGCTGTCGAGGTCGGGCGCGGCCTGCGGTGTAGCGTCCGTCCATGATGTGAGGCTGACCGACGGCGTATAGGTGATCGGTTCAGGCGCGGCATCGCTACCGCCCATGTCTGGCAAGCTATTGAGCAAGAACGTTGCCATCGTTTCTGCGGTAGAGTATTCAAACGCCACCGTTGCGGGCAGGTCTAGCCCCAACGTGCGCTCTAGGGTCGAACGCAGTTCAATGCTGGTGAGCGAATCTAGCCCCAAGTCGAAGAACCCCCCCTGCGGATCAATCAGCGCTGGCGATTCAATCCGCAACAGCGCGGCTAAGGTCTGTTGCACCAACAAAATCAAGCGCAACGGGCGCTCACTGGCCGGCATTTCTGCGATTTCAGCCAGCAACGCCGCATCTGCCCCGCTGCTATCGTCAGCGGACGCCTGTACGATGATCCGTTGCAAGAACGGGCGTAAGCGCTTGGCCTCAAACACCGGCTTATAGCGGCTCCAGTCTACGGGGGCAACCGTCACCTGCACCGGATGGGTTGCCAAGAAATGCCCCATCGCGCTCAGTCCGTCGGCTTGCGGCATAATCTTGAGGCCGATCCCGTCGAAGTAGGTCTGTTCTTCGGTGCTGACCATGCCGCCGCCGTCCCACCAGCCCCAATTGATCGCCTGTGCGGTGAGGCCGCGCTTGCGGCGGTAGTGGGCAAAGATGTCTTGAAAGTGATTGGCCGCCACATAGTGCGCCGCCATTGCCGACCCCCATGTGGACGACGCCGACGAGAACTGCAAGAAGAAGTCCAGCGGCAAGTGTTCGCTCAGTTGATGCAGCACCCACGTCCCCTGTACCTTTGGTCGCAAGACGCGCTGCATCTGTTCGGCGGTCAAGTCTGCGATATAAGCGGAATCCAGCAAGCCCGCCGCATGGACGATCCCCGCCAGCGCTGGCAATGTATTCCCGAACGCGGCAAAGACCGCGCCCATGCCGTCTACGTCGGTGACATCCGCCGCCGCTGGATACACGGTTGCGCCGAGCGATTCTAACAGCAGCACGCCGTTGATCGCTTCGCGCGTGCTGTCGTCGGTGGGTTGCGTCCATGTAGCGCGGTCAGGCAATCCGCGACGGCTGGTGAGGACGAGGTGCTTCGCCCCGTGCCGTACCAGATATTCGGCCACCTTTAGCCCCAATTTGCCGAACCCGCCCGTAATCAGGTAGGCGGCATCCGCACGGAGCGTGACCGTTTGGCGCGGCTGTTCGTTTTCTGCCAGCGGTTGCAGGCGGACGGCGTAGCGTTCGCCGTCGCGGTAGGCGATCTGGTCTTCGCCGTCGGCGTGGAGCAGGTCATCCACCAGCGCGGCGGCCTCATCGGTCAGGTTTTCGGGGTCGAGGTCAATCACTGCGCCGAAGGTTTCGGGATGTTCCAACGTGACCACCCGCGCCAAGCCCCACAACGGCGCTTGAGCAAGGCCAGCCTCACTCACCGATGAAATCCCCACCGCTTGCGCCCCACGGCTGACGAACCACAGCCGCGCCTCTTTGATATTGAGTTTAGGCAGTTCGCGTGCGAGATGCAGCGCCGCCGTCAACGCTGTGTTGTGATTCTCGCTGAGGGTGTCTAGCGTGATCTGTTCGGGCTGATACAAATTCCACAAGAAGGCCACGCCTTTAAGGTTGCTCTTGAC
>JBMOFU010000605.1:0-1720 GCA_049318725.1 Phototrophicaceae bacterium
GACAATAGCGATCCCGTTCGGAAAGATGAAAACCCTGTTTTTACAGGCATGGGGTATGGCACGCAATGCCCCTACAATTCTATTTGGTCAACCCGTGTTGGATGCAGTCGCCATCGGGGATCGCTAACGTTCGCTGGTTTTCTGGCAGAGTTGGGGCTATAGTTATGGGCAGTTAAGTTCACCAATGACCTAAACGCGCTAACTGGCCTTCAAAACTCGGACGAACCGCCCCTATGACTGACGTAACTGTACGTTTAGATGATAATCTTCGGCTGCTTTCGGTTGTGTTGGCCGCAACCGACTTCCCCGAAAAATCTCAGGCGGCCAAACCGCATGGGACGCACGCGCACGCACGCGCCACCGCCCGCTTTGTCAAAGAGATGCGTAGCCATGAAGCCGTGCGCGGGATGCAAAGCCTGCTGGACAGCGGCGCGCCGTTAGAAGCCCTGTACACGTTGGTGGCACACCTACCGTGGCCGACCCTAGAGATAGAAATGCTCCCCAAGTGGGTTCCGGCCAACTGGAACAAACACCTTGCCGACTTTTACGGGCAGGCCAAAGTTGCCGACTGGTGGAAGAACGAAGCCGCAGTATGGGATGAAGCCGTAGCGCAATCTCAACGTGCCTTTGCCGACGCCACGTTCAAACCGTTTCTGGAGCGGTTTGTCGGGCGGGTAGAAGAAAATTTTGTGTTTGTCCCGAATATTGGCTACCCTAGCGACCGCGAGATTGGCATCCGCGTTACTACCAAAGAAAAAGAACTGATCGCCATTTGCCCGTCACGCCGCGCATGGGGGGATAGCCCCCCGTGGCCGTTTGATGAGGACAAGTACCACATGCACTCTGTAGCGTTGATGCAATATTCGCGCTTGATCCTGTTAAGTTACCTGCGGAAGCACGCTGAAAAAGTGGTGGAAGCGGCCAAAACCGACCTGCCCATCAGCGACCAACTCAAGGCGCAATACCCCACTTGGGGCGACCAATTTGTGGCAATCTTCGTCGCAGCGGCCATTGCCATCTACCTAGACGGCATAGACCCCAAAGAATCGAAGGCGTACATTCAAAGCCAAGTGAAGAATAACCAACTGACCATTTTGCCCGGCACAGTGAATGTGTTGCAGCGCTACCTCAAAGAGCGCGACAACGGCAAATTTGAATCCTTTGTGGATTTCTTGCCCGTGTTCCCCAAGCAATTGAAGGTCGCCAGCAAGATTATGTCCATCTAAGCCTCATGATCGCCGCGCCCGACCCCGCTACCTTTTATCCGCTCGTTTGGGAAATCGTGCGCCAAGTTCCCTATGGCGTAGCGACCACCTATGGGCAAATCGCTTCCATGATCCCTGCCCCCGCAGGCATTGCCGAAAACGACTTCGCCCGCTTGGGGCCGAAGTGGGTCGGTGAAGCGATGAACGCCGTCTCTTTTCCAGAATTAGAAGGCCGCCCAACTGCCGTCGGCGTCCCGTGGTGGCGCGTGATTAACGCACAAGGCGGCATCAGTATGCCCGCCAACAGCACCGCCGCCGCCGAGCAGCGCGCCCGCCTTGAGGCCGAAGGGCTGCACTTTGACGCCAACGAACACCTAGACCTTGCGCGTGTGGGGTGGGTTGGCCCCGCCCCAGATTGGCGAGCGGCGCGGGGCTTACTTGCCCCCAAAGCGTTGCGTCAACCACCAGATACACCCCAACAGATAGCGCTATTTTAGATAACACTATATAATATG
>JBMOFU010000606.1:0-1707 GCA_049318725.1 Phototrophicaceae bacterium
CTGCCACTGCCACTGCCGTTGGAGTTACTACCGCTACTGTCGCTGTTGGAATCATTGCCGCCGCGGTTCGGGTTACCGTCGCTGCCGCTGTTGGAATCATCGCCGCCGCCGTTGGGATCATCGCTGCCGCTGTTGGAGTCACTACCGCCGCCGTTGGGATCATCGCTGCGTTGATTCAGCCCCCCGTTGTTCGAGGTATTGGAACTTATTGAGTCCATTCCGTGCGTTATCGGCGTTATCGAATCGTTCCCGCCTCTACCAAAGCCATCCCCACTGGGGCAGGCAACCCCACACAGCGCACAGCGGCAGGCGATTTCTGGCGGTTGCAAGCACGCCCCTGCTTCACAGGTTAAATCATCCACGCGGGTGGGCGGCAGGTTGATGAACTCGTCTAGGTTGAACTCGCTATTCAGTTGGTCTGGCGGGATGTCGCGCAAGGTATTATACGCCACCCCTTCGCGCTCTAACTCGCGCAGGATGTCTAGTGTTGCCTGTTCTGGGGATTCGATAGTGTAGTTCAGTAGCTCATCTGGAACGGCCTCAAACGCCTCAAATTCTTCGGCTTGTGTCTGGCTGAAAAGCGTCGGTGGGTTCCAGTCCCCTGTGATTTCGCCCGTTTCTGGGTCAGTGAGTGCGCTGGCAAAGAAGCCGGGAACGACCACTTGCCCGTTGTCCAGTTCGGCATAGCCTTCTAGCACGCCAATGTTCATGTGGTCTTCAGTGGGTTGGAACACCACCGACGAGCCAATGGTGACATCGCGCCCATTGACGTTGAGCGTGACGCGCGTCCCCTGTGGAGACTGCACCATAAGTGCTTCGGGGGCTTCTTCACAGTCGCTATTGCCCACCCCGCCGCGCAGGGTAAAGGCTTGCATTGTGCCGTAACTGTCTGGGCTAATTACTGTTAAGCGATTTAGGTCGGCATCAGTTGCCACAAGGTCACGGCTGATCCAGCGGGTAAGGCCGTCATTCACCACCCGTAGCCAGTCGCCCTCTGTGTTGATGCCGTCCACCAGCAACGCCGCGCCCGGCGGCACGCTACTTAGCACCGCGCCATTGCTGCTTGGCTCGGCACGCAAGTTACTGCTTACGGTGGCTGTAACACGAATCGGGTCGCTGAGATTCACTGCATCCTCAGTGACGGCGTTTTCAAGCTGCATATCTCCCACCAAGACCATAATCACCGCTTGGCCGGGCAGCGTATTGGGGAGCAAGGCTTGAATCCGCATCACCGCCACCCCCACTTCGCCCGTTTCAAGGTTTACTGGGTCAGTGGCAAGGGCGCTAACGCCTTCTAGCCCAACGACATCTGCTGGCTCATCAAAGGCATCGGCATTGACTGCCTCAAAAAAGCTGGCGCGTACACTGCGCGCCCCATAACAGACCTGATTACGCCCAAGCCCTTCACAGCGCTCATCGGTGGCTTCCAGTGCATTTTGCACAATGGCGGGGCAAGTCTCTAGGGCATTGGCGTTCACACTCCAAGTGCCTAACAACACCAAGAGCGCCCACCCAAACACAAGCGACATTCTAATCTTCATTGGGATTTCTCCCCCTTTATCACAGTCTATTCATCATGGCTGAAGGATACTTTCATTCATAGTACAGGGGTTTGATGAACATCAGATGATTATGGGAAAGATTTTACAGATTCACATTACGCAGACCCTTAGCAAGAAGCTGTTAAACACCGCTTTACGGGCGCCC
>JBMOFU010000607.1:0-1695 GCA_049318725.1 Phototrophicaceae bacterium
CCCTGCACCGCGTCGGTGATGCGGTCATCAGTCGTATCGTTTTCGGCAGGCTTGTTATTTTTGCGTCCGCCACCGATCAAGAAGCGCCCATCAAAGGTCATGCGGTAGTACATATAGCCGTAATCGCTGTAGCCGCACACATCAATCACAGGGGCGGGCAACGGTTCTGTCACCAAACATTGCGCCCGCGTCGGGATCACTTTATCGCTAAAGTACGGATGCAAGCGTGCTGAATAGCCGTTGGTGGCGATCAACACGGTACGCGCCTTGAACGTGACCTTTTGGCTGTAGACCGTTACGGTGTCGCCGTGTTGCTCAATGGCGTAGACCTCATTGTTCGGCACGAGTTCCGCATTGCTTTGGGCAAAGATGCTGTTCACCAACAGGTAAGGCTGTACGCCTGCGTCGTCGGGCTGGCGGATGGCCGCACAGTAGCCACGCCCCAACGGATCATAGGCGGTGTACTCAATCGGCAGGCCGTCCGCTTCCATTGCACGGGCGGCAGCTTCGAGTTCGGCTGCTTCTTCCTGTGATTCCGCCAACAACAGCGACCCCGTCGGCTGAATGGGCAAATTGCCGCGCTGGATGAATCCGCGCAGGTGTTCATGCGTGCGCTTAGATAGCTGCCACACCTCGCGGGTGACGGCGTGGCCGTACTGCTCAATGGCACGGTGATAGTAGGTGTCTAGCCCGCTAATCATGAAGCCAGCGTTGCGGCCACTGGCGCCTAGCGCCACATCGCGGGTGTCGGTGATGACGACACTACGCCCCGCTTGAGCGGCAAAGTAGGCGGCACTACAGCCGACCACTCCCGCGCCAATGATGAGAAAATCCACCTCACGGATGGGGGTTTCAGTGGAAATTTGCCAGTGAGAAATAGTCATGGAGTAACATCCCTTCTTATGGTTTTTTGAGCGTCAACTGAATGCGATGCTGTAAGGCCGCCAACACTTCTGCCGCGACATGCTCAAGCGCTTGCTCGGCATTGATCCGTGTGAAGCGCTGCGGCTCAGCGGCGATCAGCGCCTCATAGCCTTCAACCACGCGCAGGCGAAAGTCAGTTTCGGTTTGGTCAAGGCGGTTAAATTCCTCACCCAACAACGACGCCTGATAGCGGCGGTCGTGGGCAACCTGTGGCGAAAGATCAAGGTAGAGCGTTAAATCTGGGGTGAGGCCGCCGGTGGCAAAGTTGATGATCTGGCGTAATACAGTCGGGTCGAGGCCGCGCCCATACCCCTGATAAGCTAACGTGGAATCGTAGAAGCGGTCTAGCAGCACCACGCCGCCCTTCGCAAGGTGCGGACGTAAGACCTCATGCACCAGTTGCGCCCGCGAGGCGTTGAACAGCAGCAGTTCAGTTTCGGGCGCGATGCCTTTATTCTTATGATCGAGCAGAATTGGGCGAATCTGTTCACCGATGTCTGTGCCGCCCGGCTCACGGGTGACCAGCACGTTCAACCCTTGTGCGCGCAGGTATGCTGCCGCCGTCTGGATATGGGTAGATTTACCGCCGCCGTCAATGCCCTCAAACGTAATCAGCATGAGATGAAACGCCTTCCCCTTTTATAGCCGAGCATCCACAACAGTGCGAATTATACCCGCTGTTGAATAAAAGGAACGAGGGGAAAGGCGGATCACCGTACTAGGCTACTGAAACTGCATGGCTTCTGGTAGCATGTTTACTATCTAACGCCT
>JBMOFU010000608.1:0-1684 GCA_049318725.1 Phototrophicaceae bacterium
GGGGCATCAACCCACGACTTAGAGGTCGTCAGACGAGCATCCCAAACGGAATGCAATGTTCCGGCTCGCAGCCTTGTTTGAAGTTAAGAATCCCCCGCCTTTAGGGGTGGGGGAGTATGTCACTAGCAGCTTGCGCGTGATGAGCGTAACGTCTGCCAAGATGCCTAAGCGCTGGCCGTGAATGCCACTTCTAGCAAGATCACCCTAACTGTGAATACGCGGCACATAGCGCCCTTGCCCGCGCTGACCAACATATTCCCCATTGTGGACGATCACCTGCCCGCGCAACAGCGTGGTTTCTACCTTGCCGTGCATCTCCAGCCCTTCGTAGGGCGTCCAGTCACATTGTTCATGGAGCGTATCAAGGCCAAGCGTCCACTGCGTATTGGGGTTAAAGATCACAAGGTCGGCGTCATAGCCGGGGGCGATCACGCCCTTATTGGAAAGACCGAACAGTTGTGCGGGGCGGGTACAACAGGCCGCCACCCACTGCGAGGGCGTCAAAATACCTTGCACGACCCCATAGCGATACACCAACGCCAAGCGCCCCTCAATGCCGGGCAAACCGCCGGGGATTTGTGTGAAGTCGTTGGCGTCTAGGCCGCGTTGCTTGTCCGCCATCACAAACGGGCAATGATCGGTGGTGACAATTTGCAAGCCCCCGCTCGCAAGCGCCTTCCATGTCGCCTGTTGATGGTCGTCAGCGCGCAACGGGGGCGCGCACACATTCAACGCCCCGCTAATCCCTTCGCGCTGATAGCTGGCTTCGGTGAGGGCTAAATATTGTGGGCAGGTTTCTGCCGTCACCGCATAGCCTTTGGCGCGTGCGGCCACAATCCGTTCGATGGCGTCGGCGCAACCGACATGGAAAATGTGCAGTGGCACCCCCACATAATCGGCAAGGTCAATGGCGCGGCCAACAGCTTCCCCTTCCAGCGCAGGCGGGCGGCACTGGGCGTGATACGGTGGGGCGGTATGGCCTTGTGCCAACGCCTGCCGATTGAGCGTTTGAATGGCGCGCCAATTTTCGGCATGGATCACGGGTAGGCCGCCCACAGCTTGTATCGCTTGCAAGGCCTGCAACAATTGGCCGTCATCTAAGTAAAAGCCGTAGGCCATGTAGAGCTTAAAGCTGGCGCAGCCTGCATCATAGGCGGCCTGCACCTCATGGAGCTTGTCAAGGTCGGGCGGGGTGATGGTCATATGCAGGCCGTAATCAACCGCTACCAGCGGGTCGGCTTCGGCGCGGCGCTTGTCAAAGGCAGTCATCATCGGTTCGCCGTTTTCGGTAGAGACGAAATCCACAATGGAGGTCGTGCCACCAAAGGCCGCCGCACGGGTTCCTGTGAAGAAATCATCGGAGGAACGCACCCCGCCTGCCAGCGGCATCTGCATATGAACGTGACCGTCCACCCCGCCGGGGATGACCCATTTACCGCTGGCGTCTAACGTCTGTTGACCGACCAGCGATTGCCCCACCGCAGCAATTTTCCCGTCTTGGATGGCAACATCCGCGCTAAAGCTGGTTTCAGCGGTGACGACCCGCCCGCCCTGAATCACAAGGGGATACATGGTTGATCCTTAATTCACCGAAAACGTACCTGTATTGTTATTGTTCGGTTTGCGACTTTCTTCAATCATCGGCATCTAGCGCATATTCGTGTAAGGCTTGCTCCGCCAAGCG
>JBMOFU010000609.1:0-1666 GCA_049318725.1 Phototrophicaceae bacterium
CCCCACAGGAGAAAGGGAGAAGGGCAATCCACGCGGGTAAAAAGTCCCTCTCCCGTAGGGGGAGGGGTGTTATGCCGTTGCGTGTGTGCATATGGCGGCGTGGGGTATAAAATATCCCCCAAACGATGATGAAACAAAGGATTCCCCTGCAATGAAGGCAACCCTTTCTATTGCCGTGCTGCTGTTGCTGTTGGCCGCAGGCTGTGCCAGCACCCCGCCGAGCGTGATCGCCTACAGTGACTTGCCCGCTGGCGACGCTGCACGCGGCGAAGTCGTCTATACCCAAACCAGCGCAGTTGTGGCGGCGTGTACCGCCTGCCATCAAAGTGATGGCGCAGGCGCGCCGATGATGGCAGGCTATAGTCAAGTGGCCGGCACCCGTGTGGCCGGCCAAACCGCCAGCGAATATACCTTTTACAGCATTGTGGAGCCGTACCGCTATCTGGTGCTAGGCTACGGCAACGCCATGCCCCACACCTATGACGACCGCCTCAGCGCGCAGGACATTGCCGACTTAATCGCCTACTTGCTCACTCAATGATTGGCCGCGCAACAGCCGCCAAAGCGTGACGCCAAACAACACGGTCAAGATGGCCTCATGGCTGAGGCACCACACGCAATAGGCCTGAATCAAGAAGGCTTGCACGTAGACTAAGTAGACCGAGTAGAGGAAGGCGAACAAGATCACGCCGAAGAATAGCTCGCGGCCATAGTTGCGTAAAAACCCGATGCGCGGCTCTAAAATCAACAGCGTGAGCATGATGAGGTTGGTTGTCAGCCCTAGCCACGCAATCGGCACATCGGCCACTTCAGAGTACACGCTGTTGAGGACGGTGCCACAGTCAAACTGGCCGCTTTCTAGGCAAACGGCGTCTTGGCGGGCAACCTTGAGGTAGCTGAGGTAGCTACTCACGCCGATGGCCGCCGCCAACAATACAAAGCTCAAGGTACGTGCAGAAAAGATTTTCATACGGTTGATCGTCCCTATCTTCATCACTGGCGAACGCATGGGTTCGCCCTACCATAACGCCATTGTATCAAACAGCAGTGAAAAACGGGGTTAGCAGATGTTTGACCGCCGATGGGGTGTTCATGGCTAGAGCTTTAATACAGACTTAAAGAATTGACCCTGTACTTCTTTGCAGACATGCGGCAAGATATGCAATAGCAATGTGGAAGAGAGAAACGATTGGTTTCACCACATTGGTGCAGTGGTTATGCACCCTAAAACCTCGAGACACAACAGTTTGCTGCAACTAACACCCCTCACTTACGCGGTTTGTAGATGCGGTTGCCCAACAACCCTCATTGAGGGCTGGATTCACAACCTGAACCAACGGGATTTGTGTGTGTGTACAGCAGGTTATGGCAGAACCCTACTATTCAGGAGTGAATAACAAAATGGCTACCCGTACTCAAGGTACAGTAAAATGGTTCAACGCTGAAAAGGGATTTGGTTTCATTTCCCAAGAAAACGGCGATGATCTTTTCGTCCACTACTCCGAAATCCAAAGCAACGGTTACCGTTCCTTGGACGAAGGCGCTAAGGTGGAATTTGAAATCACCAAGGGCAAGAAGGGCTTCCAAGCCAGCGCCGTAACGGTCATCAAGACCTAACGTTCGCACTTCTGCATTTCTAAGACAATGACCTTAGCGGGGGTAGTGT
>JBMOFU010000610.1:0-1650 GCA_049318725.1 Phototrophicaceae bacterium
GCCAACCAGTGGGGCAAAGGCATAGGCCCCGCTATAGCCTTCCTGTGCGCTAAAGGTATCTATTTGGTTGCCGGCATTGGCATCAAAGACGCGGACGAACCCTGTGGCGTCAATCGTGTAAAGATCAGTTTTGTCCACAGAGAAGAACAAATCCAGTGCATCCAAGCGCGAGGTGCGGTAAATCAGCGTGCCAGTAATTAAATCCCAACCGAGGAAGTAATCTTGATTTAAGCCGGCCAGCAACGTGCTATCTATCGAAAAGGCATGGGCAAACAAAGAGCCTTCATTCGGCTGGAGCGAATCTAGCCGCCCCAGATAGGCCACCTGTTGCACATTTTCTAGCGTGATCGGGGTTTCAGGTTCGCGCCATGTGGGGGCAACCGCCGTCGGGATTAAACTTTCGGCTTCACGGTCGGGCGGCAAAATCGGTCGCGGGGTGGGTTGGGGTGTCGTCCCGCAGGCGACCATACCCAGCACGAGCATCATCCACAGCGCACGGACGGCAAACAACAGCGGGCGAAAAGGTTTAGTAAACGGCAAGGGCTTCTTCCAGTTCTTCGCGCAACTTCAGGTAACGGCCATAGCGCCGCACACTGATTTTACCTTCTTCGGCGGCACGGCGCACCGCGCAACCCGGCTCATTACGGTGGGTACAATCGTTAAAGCGGCATTCTGGCACATAACGCGCAATGTCTATATAGTAGCCGTCGAGTTCTTCTGGCTCCATATCCCACAGCGCCAATTGACGAATGCCGGGGGTATCGGCCAAGTATCCGCCATTTTCCAGCTTAATCAGGGCGCTATCGCGGGTAGTGTGCATCCCCTCTTTGCGGACTTCACTCACCAACTTGACCGCCCGCGCAAGGCCGGGCTGAAGTGCGTTCAACAAGCTGGATTTGCCCACGCCAGAAGGCCCTGTCAAGGCAGAAATCTTGCCTTTTAGCCGTTCACGCAGGGTATCTAGCCCGCGTTGTTCCTTCGCGCTGGTGAGGATCAGTTCATAGCCCATGTTTTGGTAATCTTCAAAGATTTTCTCTGCCATTGTATTGGGCATTAGGTCTACTTTGTTGACGACAATCACAAGCGTGGGGATTTGCGAGGCTTCACCACTGACCAAGAAACGGTCTAACAAGCGAAAGTCTGGTTGGGGGTTCAAAGCGGCAAAGACAAAGAAGATTTGGTCAGCATTGGCGATGATGACATGCTCACGTTCCGCATTGCCCCCACCCCGATTGCCCGTTGTGCGAACCGCCCGCGACAACGCGCTAGTACGCGGTTCAACCGTGATGATGGTAGCGATGTCATCGGCATCTTCGTTTTCAGACACTTCAATTTCTACGCGGTCTCCAATAGCGGCCACATCAGAGCTTTGTGCGTCTTCCAATAATTTGCCGCGCAAGCGCGTGCGGTAGATTTTGTCGTCATGGGTAGGGACTTCAACCCAAAAGAACCCGCTCTGCTCCCTAATAATCAACCCCGATAAGCGATTTTCCAAAGGCACCACTCCCTAAGCTCACAGCGCATAATGAATATAGTCCATAGTGGGGCGCAAGATATTTGAACCCTACGATCCATTATAGAGGATTTTATCGGTATGGATGCAAGCGGTTCTATACAAGGCTGTGTTTTGCGGAATATAGTGACCCTTGA
>JBMOFU010000611.1:0-1650 GCA_049318725.1 Phototrophicaceae bacterium
CGAACACCACTTCGGCGGGGGCTTCGGCTTCCCCGCGCACGGTGCCTGCGGGCGTGGAACCCATTGCCAGTTGCAACAGCTTGTCGCGCAGTTCTTCACGGCTTGCGCCGACCACTGCCGCCCGCAACGGATGGTCACTACGGCCTGCGTTGGCGGTGTAGGCAAGGTCGGCTAACGCCGCTGGCGATTGATCCAGCGCGGCGGCGTAACCCGCTGCCATCTGATTCAGCGCGGCATCGGTGCGCGCCGCCAACTTCACAACGATTTGCGGGCGTTGCGGTTGCGAGGGGCGTTGATCTACAGGCGCGCTTTCCAAAATCACATGGCTGTTGGTGCCACCAAAGCCGAAGCTGCTCACGCCCGCACGGAATACCAGATCATCAGGGATGGGCGTTAGCTCGGTGGGGATCACGACTGGAATCTTCTTCCAGTTGATATAGGGGCTAGGGTTGGTGAAGTGCAAATGCGGCGGGATGGCGCGGTGTTGCATCGCCAACAAGACTTTGGTCACGCCTGCTACGCCTGCCGCGCCCTCTAGGTGGCCGATGTTGGTCTTGACTGAGGCGGCATAGAACGGGTTGTCTTTGCTGTGGGCGCGCCCATAGACGTTGCCAAGCGCGCTCATTTCGATGGGGTCACCGAGTGAGGTTCCCGTGCCGTGCGCCTCTACATAGTGGATGTCTGCCGCAGTCAGGCCAGCGTTGAGCAAGGCGGCTTTAATCACCAATTCTTGCGCGACGCCGTTGGGCGCGGTCAGGCCGTTACTGCGCCCATCTTGGTTGACGGCAGTGCCGCGCACTAAGGCCAAAATTGTGTCGTTGTCCCGTTGCGCGTCAGACAAGCGCTTGAGGATGATCGCGCCGACGCCTTCGCCGCGCACGTAGCCGTCTGCGCTGGCGTCGAAGGTCTTGCAACGGCCATCGGGGGCCAACATATTGGCGTGGCTGAAGGTAATGCTTAAATCTGGCGAGAGGATCAAGCTCACGCCGCCTGCCACCGCAAGGTCAGTTTCACGGTTACGGAGCGCGCGTGCGGCAAGGTCAATCGCCACTAGGGACGATGAACAGGCGGTATCTATAGACATGCTCGCGCCGTGAAAGTTGAGGATGTACGACAGGCGGTTTGCCAACAAGCTACGGCTAGAGCCAGTCCCCACGTAGGCGTCAATCGCGCTGCGCGGGTACATTTGCATGACGTTGTAGTCGCTGTTGCCCGCGCCGATGTAGATGGCGGTATTGCTACCGTTGAGCTTGGCCGGGTCGTAGCCGGCGTGTTCTAAGGCTTCCCATGTGACCTCTAGCATCATGCGCTGTTGTGGGTCTAGCCGCTTGGCTTCACGCGGAGAAATGCCGAAGAACGGCGCGTCGAAGCGGTCTATTTCGTCCAGCAGGCAGGCCAAGTTACTGCTGATGGCTCCGCTAGGGCGCTTCATCTCTGGGTCGTAGAATTGCCCCATATCCCAACGCGCTTGGGGGATTTCTGCCACAGGGTTGCCGCCGCTACGGAGCATTTCCCAATAGGCATCAACATTCGGTGAGCCGGGGTAGCGCCCGCTCACACCGATGATGGCAAGCGGTTCACGTTGGGCGTTTTCTAGCGTTTCTAGGTCGCCGCGCAACTGACGGATTTCTAGCAGGGCGTCTTTGAGTA
>JBMOFU010000612.1:0-1649 GCA_049318725.1 Phototrophicaceae bacterium
GCACGCAACCACTAAAAACGTACCGCGCATGAACAATCCATGCGCGGTACGTTAACCGTCCTATAACCTTTGTGCTGACTACCCTGCCTGTCATTTGGGTGGGGTAGTTGATTTAACCCTCTCCAAGTTCACTTTCCATCTCTGAGAGTACCTGCCGCAGGTCTTCCATCGTAGCGCGTTTTTCATTTGCATCCATGCTTTCCCACGACTTACGCCAGCGCGGAACAATCACTGCCAATCGTCTTTGATGGGATTCGCCAACATTTAGAGAATTGCTTTGCTGGATCGCTTTTCGGAGCGCAGCAATTGACCAGCGGTTATCCTCCGCTGCCTGTAACCACACCCTTTGGGCTTCTGGGTTAAGCGGGGCAACGACTTGATGATGTCCAAACGTCAGTTTATCGATACGTATCGATAAATCAACATTTCGACACACATAGGCATAATCGCGCAGGCTTTGCACGTTATAGCCAAATTGGTCGGCCATCTGCTGATAGGTTTCACCCCACTGGCGGTTCTCTCCATAAGCCAGCCAATCACCGAGTAGCCACTGAATACGCGTTGACACATCCAATAGAAATGATCCTAACGCGCTATACTCCTGCTCGCTAAGGTCGTCTGGTACGGTCATCCCTACACGGCCAATCTTCACGCGCCCAAACCGCCAACCATCATCGGCTTGTACCAACAAACCATCATCAATTGCAGGTTGCAACTCTCGTGCAAGTTGTTCGCGCAAATCTGTGGTTGCAGTAAGCGAATTTACCCCGCTGCCAGACCCTAACCCCGCACCCCGACCAGACAGTTTTTTAGGTGGCATTTTGGGTTTCCTTCACCACGCGGTCAACCAATAGGTTCATCTCGGCCAAAGCGCCATTGCCCTTGCTGTAGGCAAACAAAAGTCGCTGTTCGTAACCAGTTTCAACATACGTAACTGAGCGGCGCAGCGGCTCCCAAACCGCATCCCCATATTGATCCCGTAGTCCTGCAAGGATAGTTTGAGCAACGACCGTGTTCCCCTGATATTTATTGGGGATGATGCCCAAGTGTCTCCCGACCTTCAGGTTGTATTCGAGGCCGATCTCTTGCACCTGAGTGACGGTAGCACTGCTGTCTACCAATCCCTGCGCGGTGCTAGGGGCATCCAATTCTACAGGATAGAGAACATAATCTGTTGCCATCAAAATAGACCCGTGCAACAAACTCGGTGTGGGGGATGTATCAATCAAGACGTAATCAAACATCGCTTGGATTTCTGCCAAACGGCGGCGGAAAGCCAGTAACTTATTGGTAGACTCACCGATGCTTCGCGTCTCAACATTGCCGGGCAGCAGGGCGAGTAATCCCCCAGTCACCCCTTCTGGACGGTAGATCGTTTGATCTGGGACAGTCAACAGCTTATCCCATGTCTCGTTACGAATGATGAGGTTATACACACCCGGCTGTGGTTCAATGCCGAATACCCACGACAGGCTGCCTTGTGGGTCGGTGTCAACCATCAAAACCCGATATCCACGATTTGCCAATCCCGCCCCAATGTGGGCAGTTAGAGTTGTTTTCCCTACCCCGCCCTTTTGGTTCAACAACGTAATCACCTTCATTTGCTTCTCCTATGATTGAGTAAATTCAACAACCAACAACGTGTAATG
>JBMOFU010000613.1:0-1643 GCA_049318725.1 Phototrophicaceae bacterium
CCCCCCAAAAACGGCGGATTCCCGACAATCACATCTACGGGCGGCCATTCGGGTTCGGTGGGCGTGCCGTCGGCGGCGTAGGCCAAAATCGCGTCCATCTGCTGAATGTTTTCCCCCAACGATTCCAGCACGGGCGTGGGGTATTGGTCGTAGCCGTTGTTGATCTTCCACTGAATCCAGCCGATCCAGACCACAATCGTGGCGAGGTCGTGGGCAATCGGGTTGATCTCTATCCCGTACATCTGGCTCGGACGCACTTTGGGGGACTCCTCGGTAAAGCCGTCGCCGTTCCAGAAGGGGGATAAAATCACCTCTTTTTCCAAGTCCAGCAGCGCCCGCAAGCTGATATACAAGAAGTTGCCGCTGCCGCAGGCCGGGTCTAACACCTTGATCTCGCGCAGGCGGGCAAGCATCCCCCCGCGCAAGGCTTCTAACTGCTTTTGCAGCGCCGTCTTGTCACGGGTCGTTTGGGCGGCGTTGTACTGCGCCCGCAACGGGGCGGCCTGCGCCTGTACGCTTTGCCAGTGCGCCCGCAACGGCTGGATCAACACCGGGGTGATAATCAAGTCAATATCTGCTGGGGAGGTATAGTGCGCCCCCAATTGGCTGCGCTTGGCGGGGTCTAGGCTACGCTCAAACAGCGTGCCAAAAATGGCAGGCTCGACATTGCTCCAGTCCAGTTTGGCGGCGTCGCGCAACGTGGTCAACGCCTCAAACGGTAGTTCTTCTACCGTCACGTCCTCAAACAGCTTGCCGTTGAAGTAGCGCACTTCGCGCATCATCAAGTCGCCGCCGTCGGCCATCACCTGAAACAACTGTTGCATATAGTGCATAAATTGCGTCGGCTGGCGGTAGGTTTCTTCCACAATTTCGGTGAATAGGCCGCGTCCGCTGGGCATAATCGGCAATAGCCCCACGTCTTCGGCAAACAGGCAGAACACAATTTTGGTCAAGAAGTGGGCAATCCGCTCTGGCGCGGCGCTGGTTTCGTGGCCGCGCATGGCGTCGGCAATCTTGACGAACTCGCGGGCGGCGGCTTCGGTCACTTGCGCCGTCGTGCGGTCGGGATGCAGGCTGTTGGGATCGGTAAACATGGCGCGCAACAGGCGCAAGGCGCGGTTTTCTTGCCGTCCGCTGGTGGCGCTGGTCGTCAGTTGGTCAATATCGTCATGGCTGAACTTGTGGACGGTGTGCGCCGCGTTGGTGAAGTTGGTATGCACTTCCCACTGGTGGATGTCGGTCACAATCAACAGCGGGGGGTTGTTCAGCGCTTCACGGTAGCGCTTCAGTTGGGCATAGGCGTCATCCAGCGATTTATATTTGCCGGGCGCTTTATACTCCATCGCAAAATGCCCCTCATACCACACATCGGCAAACCCCTGCCCGCCGCCCTCTTGTTTGATGCTTGGCTCAAACTGGAACTTGCGCCCTTTGGCATCCGTGCCGCTGCCGGTCGGCGGCGGGACGCCGATCAACGCACACAGGGCGATAAAGTGCGCTTGGTAGCTTTGGCGCTCTTTGAGTTCCGTATTGCGCCATTGGGCGACAAATTGTTGGGGGGTGAGGCTCGGCATGGGGAGTATCCTTTCGTCGCGGTTAGGATACCGTATATTAACGATTAGGGCAATAGGGCGGGGAACCCC
>JBMOFU010000614.1:0-1642 GCA_049318725.1 Phototrophicaceae bacterium
CCCCCTACGAAACCCTGTAGGGGGCGGTCTATGTGTCGCCCCTACGGTTGATGGCCTAAATCATCCACCAACGCCCTAAAACGCGCATAGGCCAATTCTATATCCCCAGACTTTAACATACCGATCACGTCTGACGCTAGGATGTGTTCCCAAAACGCTTGGCGCGCTGCTGGATCGGGCAGTGCGGCCTGCACAGTGGGGCGTAGCTCGCCCATCCATGCCGCCAATGTTGGGTAGGCCGTGCCGAGTAAGCCGCCGATCTCATCACGCAGGTGCTTTGCGAGTGCGGGCGCTGCGCCGCTTGTAGATACCGCCACTTGAATGGGCGGGCGGTCGAGCGTGACTACGTTATCAAAGTCGCTGGGGGTATGGGCGTCTACCCCGTTGACCCATGCACCGATGGCACGGGCGTCGGTGGCGACCTGTGCATTGACCGTTGCCGAATCTGTTGCGGCAAAGACCAACAGCGGGCGCGCCGCGATTAGGGGACGGCTGTCATACGGCTGCTGAATGAGCGTCACACGGTCTAGCGGAATCGTGTCATGCACTGTTGGGCTAATCACCGTGACGACAGCCCCTGCCGCCAACAATCCGCTGACTTTGCGCGCGGCAACCGTGCCGCCCCCCACAACGACACATGACTTATCGGTTAAATCCAGTGAGATGATGTAATGCACAATGATCCATTCAGGTAAGCGCAAACGGGAAGAAAACGGGATGCCTCAATAATCACGATAGGGGCAATAGCGTGCCATTCCCCTACAATCGTATAGAAGGGGCTATTTGATATGAATCCCGCATTCGATTTTGTCTTGGCTTGCCCAACGTCCGGCGCGGATGTCTTGGCCGTCTTGGACTTGCGCCGTACACGGCCAACAGCCGATGCTTGGGTAGCCGTTGTCGTGCAGCGCGTTGTAGGGGAGTTCGTGCGCTTGGATGTATATCCAGATCATTTCTTCCGTCCATGTGGCAAACGGAGACAGCTTGACCATCGCGTTTTTCTCGTCCCACTGAATGGTCGCGGTTTGGGTGCGGGTGGCGGCTTGGTCGCGGCGCAGGCCAGTAATCCACGCGCTGTAGCCCTGTAGCGCCGTCTTGAGCGGGATCACCTTGCGGTTTTCACAGCATAGGTCAGGTTGACGGCTCCAGAGTGCCTCACCGTAGGCCGCTGCCTGCTCTTGTACCGTCTGTTGCGGCTGGATTCGCTTCAGGCGTAGGTCGAATTGCTTTTCGAGCGTGTCCATCAGCGCGTAGGTTTCTGGGAACAATAAGCCGGTGTCCAGCGTGACCACATCCACCGCCAAGCCTAACTCTCGGAGCATGTGCAGCGTCACAATCCCGGTGGGCTGAAAGCTCGTCACCACCACCAAGCCGCTGCCAAAGGTCTGCGCGGCAAATTTCAAGATGTCTTGCGGGGCGGCGTCTTCAAAGTCAGCCTGTAATTGGGGGATGTCCGTAAGGTGAAACGGTGTATTCACCATTGTGATGCGCTGGCTCCGTCCGTAGGGGTAGGTATGGCTTGTAGCTCCACTTTAACCGCAATCGTGCGCGAAACCAAGCGATATACAACAAATTGCCTGCTGTTATGCAGTTCACGCATAGCACGCAATATTTGCCGCTGTATGGGTAAGGGTGCGCCCCC
>JBMOFU010000615.1:0-1636 GCA_049318725.1 Phototrophicaceae bacterium
AGTTCAAGATCAGCCTCAAAGTTTTCAAAGCCCAGCGCTTCAAGGGCGGCTAAGTCAATGTCGTAGCTCTCGAAGTTGTCAAAATCATTCTGGAGTTCGAGCGCGCCAAGATCAATCAGTTCTTCGATGGTGGCAAGCTCTGGCACTTCAAACGCATAATTCAGAAGCTCGCCCTCTAGGGCTTCAAGCTCTTGCAGGGTGTCTAGCAAGCCTGCTTCAAGTGGCTCCGTGTCTAGCCAATCTCCCGTGATTTGGCCGCTTTCGGGATCAAGCTCAATAGCCGCCGTAAAGCCGCCTAAAATCACTTGGCTGTCTGTGAGGCGGGCGCGGCCATCCAGTACACTCACACGGAGTCGGTTATTGCGGGTTGCTTGAAAGGCCACTGTGGACGCAATGGAAATATCAGCGCCGTTGATGTTGAGCCTAATTTCGCTGGTTTTAGGCCCTTGAATCAAGAGCGTGCCGGGGGCTTCTGCACAACGGGTCGTCCCCACCCCTGTGGACAAGGTAAAGGCTTGCATTGCACCGTAGTTCTGGCCTTCCAATGCCGGGAGCGAGGCTAAGGTTGCAGGGGCTTCTAGCGCGGTACGTGCCACCCACACGGGATATTGGTCAATCACCACGCGCACCCAGTCGCCGCTGTCATCTAAACCATCTGCGCTGAGCGAGGCTCCTGCCTGTAAGTTGCTGACCACGTTAAAGGTGGCGTCTGGGCCGCTATGGACGTTGGTGGCAGCCGTCGTCATCACTGTGATGGGGTCTGCGGGCGCAACGATTTCATCTTGGGCAAGGGCGCTTTCAAGTTCAACGTCGCCCAGCATGACAAAGACCACATTTTGGCCGGGCAGTGTATTCGGGAGCATCGCTTGTAGCTTCATAATGGCTACCCCAACTTCACCCGTTTCAGGGTTAGCAGGCAGGGTGATGATTTGGCGTAACGCGGTAAGGTCAACAATATCAGTGGGTTCGTTAAAGGTTTCTGCATCAACAGGTTCATAAAAGGCAGCGCTGATGGTTTGATAGCCATAGCAGGCTTGATTGCGGCCTAACGATTCACAGTTTTGGTTAGCCACCGTGATCGCTTGGTCAACAAGGGCAGGGCAGGTATCGCTTTGGCCGTAAGCTGTGCCATACATCGCCCCCAGTGTACATATCAAGACGAAGAATATCCAAATACGGCTCATAAGCGCTCCCGCTGGTGATTGTGAACATAGCGCTATTATAACATCATGTCGGGGTTGTATTGCGGGATAACCGTTGCCGCATCCCGTTAGATGCGTTATCATGCGCGCTCGCATGTTTGAATCCAGCGCAAACGAGGGCATGATGGCATTACGTCGCACATGGGTGATTTTCCTGAGCGTGTTCGCGCTATTGTTGGTCTACAGCGTGGCGGCAACCCTGTTGCTGGATCGTAAAGGCTATAGCGGCGATGACTGGGCTTTCATAAGCATTCCATTTTGGTACCCAATTCCAGAGGCCTTCACACAGTTTGCGGTCACTTTGCGGCGTCCAGCAGGCGGGTTCTGGTATGGTATTGTGCCAAAACTCCTTCAATATAATGACCAAGCGATGTTCTTAGCAGCAAGTTTTTTACACATCTGTAACAGTATTTTACTGGGTTTAGCCCTATGGC
>JBMOFU010000616.1:0-1627 GCA_049318725.1 Phototrophicaceae bacterium
CTTACACGCAGCTAATAAAAACGCACCGCGCATAAACAATTCATGCGCGGTACTTTAACCGTCCTGTAACCTGTGTTGCGACTTCACTACCGAACGCACTTGTAGGGGAATCGCCGATTAGCTCCCCAAAGCACGCAATGCCCGTGCAAGCGCTTCCAATTCCTCTGCCAGTGCCACTCGCTCACCATCATCAAGTGCATGAGCATCTCGTGCTAGCCGCTCTAGCGTCTTGCTCCACTGACGGGATGCAGTAGCGCCTAGAATATTGCTAGACTTCGATGCCGTGATCGCCTGTTGAAGTTGCTTGGACGACAAACCTTGTTCAGCAGCTACCCCCAACCAGTATCTTTGCATATCAGGCTCCAGTGAGGCCACCGTCGCATGATGTGCAAAGGACAATTTCTCAACGCGCGTTGAGAAATCTACGTTGCGGCACACATAAGCGTACTGATGAAGGGATGCAGCAGTATAGCCGAATTGCTCTGCGACCTTTTGGTAGGTTTCCCCCCACTGGCGGTTTTCCCCGTAGGCCAACCAATCTCCCAACAACCAGTTAAGGCGGCTTCCAATGTCTAGTAAAAATACTCCAAGGTCACTGTATTCTTGTTCGTTAAGGTCATCTGGCACATGGATTCCCACACGCCCAATAGTTACACGCCCAAAGCGCCAACCATCCTCGGCCTGAACAAGCAATCCATCATCAATCGCAGATTTTACCTGCGCCAGTTGGCTACCGAGCAATGCCTTGAGTTCATCGGCATCCCCGTAACTAGGGGGTTGCCCCGCCTCTCGCTGTCCCATTCCGGTAAAGGTCTTTTTAGCCAAGATTTGCCACCCGTTCTACCAATGCTGACATGTGCGCGCGTGCGTCGTTGGCGTCGGCATAGTTCCACAAAAAAGACCCTTCCATGAAGCATTCTTGGCAGGCAATCGAAAGCGGTATCGCATCCCAGACCATCTCCCCATACTGATCACGCAGAGCGTCTAGTACGTAGCCGTGTAACTTGGTTTTCGTTCGGGCTTTGTTGGGAATAATCCCACAAGCCTGCGGTGGGATAAACCCATAGTGGCTCATCGCAGCATCAATCTGGGCAACCGAGGTCGCACTATCCACCAACCCGTGTTCTGTGGAGAGTTTATCCAACTCAACAGGGAATAGGATGTGGGTACTGGCGAACAATACCGCTGTGTGGATGGGGGAGGGCGTTGGCGGGGTATCAATCACCACATAATCAAACACACCCTCTAACTCTCCCAAGCGCTGACGGAAGTAAAGCGGTTTCATGACCAGCGTCTCATGCGTGTTTTTTGTCTCATTGTTGGACGGCAAAACTGCCAGTAACCCGCCTCCCGTGTGACCTTCAGGAGTGTATACGTTAGCATTGACCTGTTGTAGTACATCTGTCCAAGCAGGTTGCTTGACAACAAAACGATACACTCCATCGCCGAGTGGCAAGCCCAGCACGCTCGTCATATTCCCCTGCGCGTCTGTGTCAATTGCCAGCACCCGTTGTCCACGTAACGCCAATCCAGTAGCGATGTGGCTGGCAATCGTCGTTTTGCCTGTGCCACCTTTCTGATTCAACAGCGTGATAACTTTCATTTCTTTCTCCTAAGATTGGAAATA
>JBMOFU010000617.1:0-1618 GCA_049318725.1 Phototrophicaceae bacterium
GGGTGCTTATGGGACGCAAACTATTGCGCCCCTACGGGTGATAAAGATTCTGTAGGGGCATGGCGCGCCATGCCCCTACGATGAAACCATCTGTTTTAGAAGAACGCGATTGCCCTAGCAAATCGGCAAGCGCTGAAAGCAGATTTTATGGAATAATGGGGCGCTGTGCCGAAGCAACCTAGCCGCAGAGAAAGGTTCATCCCTTATGCCCACGTTATTGCGCTTTATCCACATCAGCGATACCCACTACGCCCCCGCCGATTACGTCAGCGATGGCGACTACCGCTATCACCCCAACGTTGGCGTAGCGGCGCTTTTAGAGACGCTCAAGGCGTTGCCCTATCGCGTGGATTTCATCCTGCATACGGGCGACGTGGCCTATGACCCGCATCCCGCCATCTATACCGAAATCCAGACCGCCTTTAGCGCGCTCCCTGCGCCTGTGCTGTATGTTCCCGGCAACCATGACCATAACGCCACGCTCCAAACGGTCTTGATGGGGCGGGCTGAAGTACAAGTGCCGCTCTACTACGAACGTGAGTTGAACGGGGTGCGCTTAATCTTTTTGGACACCAACGGCGAAGCCCCACCCCCCGCAGGCCATGTGAGTGCAGAACAGATCGCATGGTTGGGCGAACGGCTGGCGCTGGAAGACACCCGCCCGATTGTGGTGGCGTTCCATCATCCACTGGTGGCTACTGGCACGTCGGAATGGTTCGACGTGTTCATGCGGACGACCAACGGGGAAGCCGTCCATCAGGTATTGGCGACGGCTGCGCCCAGAATTCGCGGCGCGTTCTTCGGCCATGTTCACCAAGACATTGAATTTTATCGGGACGGCGTGCTGTATACCTCCGTCCGCAGCAGTTGGCGGCAATTTGAAACCCGCCCCGATCAAGATATGGGGACGCTAGACACCCCATCCGCCGACCCCGGCTACGCGCTGGTGACGATCACCGACAGCGGGACGATCATCCAGCGCTATCCATTTCGGGTGGGGTAGGGGTGAACGTATTCCTAGAAACGTGGCGCACCCCATGGCGGGCGCGCAATGAGCTAGAGCGCATTGCGCTGGCTCCGTTGGGACGGGTGCAGTTTGCCCTAGCGGGAGTGCAGGGCGCGCAGGGCGTGCGGCTGTACGGCCTGCCGATCCTCCAGCGCCACGCCGAAAGCGTGCTGACGATGGGCGCAGGCTGTGAACTGCGCTCTACTGTGCGGAGCAACCCGTTAGGGGCAAATCACCCGTGCATCCTCAGCACGCGGCGCGCTGGCGCGGTCTTGCAGATTGGCGACGGCTTCGGGATGACGGGCGGGGTGATCGTCTGCGAAGAACGCATCACCATTGGCGCGAGGGTGTGGATGGGTGCCAACAGCACGATCTTAGATACCGACTTTCATCCGTTAAACCCACAGGTGCGCCAAGCTGCACCGCTAGAGGGGGCAACCGCCCCAGTCACGATTGAGGATGACGTGTTCATTGGCATGAATGTGCTGGTGCTGAAGGGCGTTACGTTGGGGCGCGGCTGTGTAATCGGCGCAGGGAGCGTGGTTACGCACGATGTTCCGGCGGGCAAAGTCGCGGCAGGGAATCCGGCGCGGTTGGTGGGGGATGTGCCAA
>JBMOFU010000618.1:0-1614 GCA_049318725.1 Phototrophicaceae bacterium
TCACCATAGAACTTGTGCGTGCGCTCGATATTGTCGCTAATGGCGGTAATGTGGTGCATCCCGTTGAGCAAGGCCATATCTCCCGTAATCACGTCAACGGGGGTCGGCCACGTTTCGGCATCAACGGCGGCTTCGTCACGGTTCGCCAAAACCATATCAGCAGGCGGCGCTTGGAATGTGCTACCCAACACCTCTGGAGACTCATCAATCAGGAAGCCGGGGCTATCGGTGGCGATTTCAAGAATCACCCCATCGGGATCATTGAAGTAGATCGACTGAAAGTAGTTGCGGTTCAACGGCCCATTGACCTTAATCCCCAAATCAGTGAGGCGGCGCTTCCACTTGAGCAAGCCTTGATAGCTCTGGACGCGCAACGCAAAGTGATGGGTGCCGCCAATCCCACGACGGCCACGCGGCGCACCGCGCCACTCAAAGAAGGTGATGGCCGTGCCGGGGCGACCGAGTTCATCGCCAAAATAGAGGTGATAGCTGGTGGGATCATCGAAGTTGATCGTTTGCTTGACAAAACGTTGACCCAAGACTTTGGTGTAAAAGTTTATGGTGCGTTGGGCGTCTGCGCTTGCCAGTGTGATGTGATGGATGCCTAGAATACTCATAATGGGTGATTCCTCCGTGAGTGGGCGCTGGAACATTTTCACAGCGCCCATTTGCGTTCTCTGGAGTATAGACATCCTTTACAGGGTTTGCATTACGCGAAAAGCGGACTATAGTCCGTTTTTAATCTTTCTTTAATCCTGCGACATATTGCGGGAAGGCGGCATACCAGCGGGTCGCCATGACAACATCTTCCAGCCGCACTTGATCGAGTACGGTATGCGCGTGGACTTCATCGCCGGGGCCGAAGCCAATAGACGGAATCCCCGCCTTGCCGCGCCAGTAAATCCCGTTGGTGGAAAAATCCCACTTGCCTGTTTGGGGCGCAGCGTCCATGACAGCTTCACCCGCTTGTAGTGCCGCCTGTACATACGGATCGTCTTCTTCGAGCAACCACGCCGGATAGATTTTATCCACGCCGAACACGAACCCTGTATAACTGGCTTCCTCGTCGTAGAGGATGCTGGCTTCCATGTCGGGACGATCCCCCACAATGGCCTTGATCCGTGCAAGCACATCTTCGGGCTTTTCGTTGGGCGTTACGCGCTGATCTATATAGATCGTCGCCTCATTCGGCACGGCGTTCAAGCTGGGGGTTTTGCTGTCTATGTAGGTGACGGTGATCCGCCCATGCCCCAAAAACGGATGATCGTCAAGCTCTGGCTCAACTTTGCTGATGGCGTCAATGATCGGCGTGAGCTTGTAGATGGCGTTGTCACCCAAGAAATTGCTGGCGGCGTGGGCGCTACGGCCTTTGGCAACTACTTTCATCTCGACACGCCCCTTTTGCCCCCGATAGATTTGCATCTTGGTCGGCTCACCGATCACGACGAAATCCGGCTTGAGTCCCTCAACTTCCACCAGCGCATGACAGGCAATGCCGTCGTTGCGTTCTTCCATGTTGCCAAACACATAGGCCGTGATACCCTCTAACAAGCCCAACTGCTTGGCAATGCCTAATCCGTAGACCATGCCGGGGGTGCTGTTCTTCTCATCGCA
>JBMOFU010000619.1:0-1611 GCA_049318725.1 Phototrophicaceae bacterium
ACGGTAAAGCTAAACCGAACGTATCCGCAGAGGCCACCCCATGCCCGAAAAAGACTACCCGCAAGACGCCGCCGCCGCGCTGGAGCGGCTAGAGGCGCTGTTTGCCGAACAATCCGTTAAAATTGCTGAAAGCCTGCTCGACGGCCTAGACAAAGCCCCCTTGAATCAGCGTGCCAGCGCGCTAGGGATGCTGTTTGACCGCCTGCAAAAGTTAGAGGCACGTCACAGTGCCGCCGATCCCAACGCCATCGGCGGGATAGAGATTCACTACACAGGGGACGACGATGCTGACGCCGACTAATCCACGCGCCACGCTCCGTTTGCCGCGCCCGCACCGCGCCCAACGGCAAATCCTTGCAGATTCACACCGTTACCGTGTGGTGGCCTGCGGGCGACGCTTTGGCAAAACTGAACTGGGCAAACAGGCGATTATTCGGCGGGCGCTGGTCGGGCAAGTCTGTTGGTGGGTAGCGCCCACGTACCTAATGGCAAGCGATGTGTGGCGTGCGCTCAAGGTCACGCTTGCGCCAATCCCCAACGCAGCAGTCAACGCGGCGGAACACCGCATCACGTTGCCCAACGGCGGGGAAATCGCCGTCCGTAGCGCCCATACGCCCGACACACTGCGCGGCGCCGGGCTGGATTTTGTGGTGCTGGACGAAGCCGCCTTCCTAGAACCTGTTACTTGGCCGGAAGTCATCCGCCCGATGTTGCTGGAACGGCGCGGCGGCGCGCTGTTCTTGAGTACGCCCTATGGCCGCAATTGGTTTTGGGGGGTCTATTCGCTTGGACTAGACCCCACCCAACCCGAATGGAAGTCTTACCAGTTCCCTAGCACGGCCAACCCGCGTATCAGCGCCGCCGACCTAGACACCATCCGCCGCACGACGCCGGAACGCTCCTTCCGTATGGAATATCTGGCAGAGTTCTTAGAGGACGCCGGCGCGGTGTTTCGTGGCGTGACAGAAGCCGCCAGCGCCCCATACAACGCGGTAGTGCGGGGGGAAGATCGCGTCGTGGCGGGCATTGACTGGGGGCGCGAGCATGACTACACCGCCGTCGCCATCCTCAATGCGTCTAACGGGCAACTGTTGGCGCTTGACCGCTTTACTGAGGTTGGCTGGTCATTACAACGCGGGCGGGTGGCGGCCTTGTTCGCCCAATGGAACGTTCAGAGCGCGTGGGCAGAAGCCAACAGCATCGGTGCGCCTAACATCGAAGCGCTACAGGCCGAAGGGCTGCCCGTTTACCCGTTCACGACCACTGCGCGCAGCAAACCCGCGCTGATTGAGGCGTTGGCCTTAGCGCTAGAGCGGCGCGAACTGGCAATTTTGCCCGACCCCGTGCTGCTGCACGAACTGCACAGCTACACGCTGGAACGGCTCCCTAGCGGTGGGTTCCGCTATAGCGCGCCCAGCGGCGGCCACGACGATACCGTGATCGCGCTGGCGTTGGCGTGGTACGCGGCCTTGAATCCGGGCGGCGGGGTAGAGTTCATCTAGGGTGAGGGGCGTAGGGGCATGAACCATCATGCCCCATGCCTGTAAAAACAGGGGTTTAATCTTTCCGAACGGGATCGCTATTGTCCGTTTTACCCCTATCCCCGACCCT
>JBMOFU010000620.1:0-1608 GCA_049318725.1 Phototrophicaceae bacterium
ATCTAATGATGTTGACTGGAAGTATAACCGATCTCACAGGATTGTTACAATAATTATTGAACTAATAATGACCGCAATGCCGATCCATTGCCAAAAGGCCAACCGTTCTTTGAGGAACAGCGCGGCCAACACTGCGGTGACGGCGCTATACGTAGATGCCAACACGCTAACCAACGCGATGTTGGCGCGGCTATACCCAATGTTGTTCAGCACGAACCCGCCATAAATCAAGGCGGTACTGAGCGCCAAGCCGAGCCAAGCCTCACGCTCTGGCAACTGGATGCCACGCGGGGCGCGGCTAAAAACGACTACCGTTAGTGTCAACGCCAATGACACCCACCGAGAAATCCACAGCGGCAGCACACTCCCGAAGGACGGCACAACGAACTTGCCCATGATCCAGTAGGCCACACCATAAAGCGTTGCGCCGACAATCGCCAGCAGCGCGCCAGTCAGCGCCGCAGAGCGTTTCCCTTTGTGCGCGTCCGCCTGTGTTAGTCCAGTAGGGGAAATTGAAGTCAGCGCCACGCCGATAAATGCCCCCGTGCAGCCGATACCCTGTAACACCGTGAGCGATTCGCCCGTGAGCAACGTCAGCAAGACGATAAACACGGCATAAGTGGCCGAAATTGGCGTGACGATTGCCAGCACACCAATTTCAATGGAGCGGACGAACACAAGGTTTGCTACCCCGTTCAAACAGGCATAGCCGATGGCAAAGCCCCACGCCGCCGCCCCTGCCCCGATTAAGACCGCCTGTTCCTGTGGCCGTACCAGCACATACACGCTGGTGGCGATCAACACCAGCAAATCGGTATAGAACAGCAGCCGTAACGTCCCTAAAGTACGGGTGGGCTGCCGAGAGACGACATAGCCCACCCCCCACGCCAAAGATGCCCCTAGTCCCCAAATCATGAGTTAGCGGTCATCGCGGCCATCGTCAAAAATGTCAGAGATTGCATGGCAGCCGCGACGGGCGCGGGTGGCGGCTTCCTCTAGGGCGATCAAGTCTTCCCAGTGGGCATCGTTGGGGGCATACATCACCGCTTCTGCCCAGCCTTGACTGACCAGTTCGGCGTTGACAAAGGTATTGCCCACATACACGTAGCGCAGTTCGCGCCCATACTGGTCTTGCGGATCGCGGTCTGCCACGAGCGTGACCGTTTGGCCTTCTACCAGTGCGCGGTTGGCGTCTTTGCCCTCTTGCGAACAGGGGTCATCGCTGCTCATTTCGGTGGTATTGACGCCCAAATAGCGCACGCGCACCGTTTCTCCATTCAGCGACACGTCTATGGTGTCTCCGTCAATTACGCGGGTGACGCGGGCGCTTTGGCCGCTCGGCGCACGAGTGTTGCCGCTGGCGCTGTTGTTAGTATTCGATGAGATTGCTGTCGGTGCGTTGGGGTCTACGACTTCGATTGGGCTGGCGTTACAGGCTAAGGCGGCAAGCATCAAGGTGAGCGCCACTAGCATCATTTGCCAGCGCGGGGATGTGATGTGCATGTGTGAAATTCCTTTGGGATGGGTGGATAGATAGGTTAACGTCATGGGTAGGGGCATGATGCATCATGCCCCTACAAAAGGTCACGATTCTGTAGGGGGCGGCCT
>JBMOFU010000621.1:0-1605 GCA_049318725.1 Phototrophicaceae bacterium
TATTGAGAATGTGTTGCCTTACCCGATAAACCGCCCCTGCCACGCCGCCAACGTGAGCAACGTCCACAACCGTTGGCCGTGATCGCGTGCGCCGCTGGCGTGTTCGTCCATCAAGGCGGTGACCGCCGCCGCGTTGAAAGCTCCCCCCTGCATCACCACAGAATCGGTCAAGCGCGCACGGATCAAGCCCATATCCGCCCGTAGCCATGCGCCCAACGGCACGCCGAAGCCGTGCTTGCGGCGGTGGATAATCGCGTCTGGCAACAGCCCGCGTGCTGCACGCTTGAGGACTTTTTTGGTCAGCCGCCCGTCAAGCTTCATGTTCAACGGGAGCGATGCGGCCAACTCAATCAGCCGATGGTCAAGGAACGGCGCGCGCGTTTCGAGCGATACCGCCATGCTAGAGCGGTCTGTTTTCACCAGCAGGTCATCTGGCAAGTAGGTGGTCAGGTTGGCCTGTAACAGTCCGTTGACCGAAAAGTGACCGTTGGGCAGGTAGCGCGGGCTGAAATCCGGCGCGGGACTGCCAACCAAGCGCTGAATCTGGTCAGCGCTGAACAGCCGTACCCAGTCCAGATAGGCGCTGGCGGGCGCTTGTGACGCGCCGTTGATAAAGCGCCGCACGCGCTTAAGCGGATCATAATAGCCTGTGCCTTCCGGGAAGGCGCGCAGGCCACCCGCCGCCAACTGCATCATCGGGCGCAAGGGCTGTAACTGTGCCGCAAACCCCGCCGCTGCAAAGCGCTCGTACCCGGCGAATAGCTCATCGCCACCGTCGCCAGTCAAGGCGACAGTGACATGCGCCCGCGTGAGTTGACTCACCAAATAAGTCGGGATGGCGCTACTGTCTCCAAACGGCTGATCGTGATGCCAGACCAACGTATCGAGTAAATCCAGCGCGTGCGGCTCTACCGTGAAGGCGGTGTGATCGGTGCCGAGATAGTCCGCCACTTGTTGGGCGTAGCGCGTCTCGTCATAGCTGGCGTCGCCCGCAAAGCCGATGCTGAAGGTTTTCACCCGCTCGCGGGTATGGCGTGCCATCAGCGCCACAATCAAGCTGCTGTCTAGCCCGCCGCTGAGGAACGCCCCCAACGGCACATCACTGAGTAGGCATCCCTTGACGGCATCTTCAAGCAACGCCAACACTTGATCGGCAGCGGCGTCTAACTGCGGTTCGCTGACGGGACGGTCATCGGCGGGCATCGGCGCCTGCCAGTAGGGGTGTGGCGCGCTGACTTGCCCGCGTGTGATCGTTATCACATGGGCGGGGGGCAGCGCAAAAATCCCCTTAAACGCGGTGTTCGGCGCATGGATGCAGCCGAACGTCAGGTATTCGGCCAGCAGATCGCCCTCTAGTGCCGATTGTGCGTGTACCTGCGGCGCAGCCAACAGCGCCTTGATCTCGCTGGCAAACAGAATCGCATCAGCCGTGCGGGTATAGTAAAGCGGCTTCTCTCCGGTGCGGTCACGCGCCAAAATCAGCACATCGCGTGCGCTGTCGTAGAGCGCTAAGGCGAACATCCCGCGCAGGGGGTTGAGCCACGCGCTAGGGTCGCCGGGATGCTGGCGATACAGCGCGATAATCGCTTCGGCGTCTGAGGTGCT
>JBMOFU010000622.1:0-1598 GCA_049318725.1 Phototrophicaceae bacterium
GTGCGAACTTGTAAGATATTGCCAAAGACGAACGCCATAATCGCGGCCTGCGCCAGCGGTAACACAATAATCCACAAGATGCCCAAAAAAGTTTGGCTATAACGCATTTGAATGTTGGCTTTGAACCATAGCCATCCTAAGACGCGGTGCTTCCACAGTAAAGCCAAATGGTGGCTTAACGGCTTATTGTTCATGGGCTGTCCGGAATCGTGGTTGAGAACTTTGCAGGCTCAAATTGGGGCTGTAAAAGGGGTCGCCACGCTGAATCTGTATCTGGAACTGTTGGCGGGCGCGTTGTATATCCGCAGGCGGCACACGGCGACGGTGGGTTTGCGATTCAAGGTGAATCAAGCGCGCATCTGGGGTATAGACAATACGATAGTCTGCATGGTGGATGGCTAGGCATAAGGCGACATCGCTAAAATTCAGTTGATAGCCTTCATCAAAACCGCCGACTTGTTCAAATACGCTGCGGCGTACCAGCAAACACGCGCCGGTGACTGCCAAGAATTCGCGGTAACAATCATCACTGCCAAAGGGCGTTTCAGTATGTTCGGGCAAATAGACCATGAAGTTGTCTACCAAGCCCTGTAAGCCCAAAATCACGCCCGCATGTTGAATTTCTCCATTGGGGTAAAGCAGCTTGCAGCCGACCGCGCCAACATCGGGGAAGTCTAGCCATTGTGTCATGCGCGCTAACCACTCTGGATGGAGCATTTGCACATCGTTGTTGAGGAATAATAGGGCATCCCCCTGCGCGGCCTTTGCCCCCAAGTTACAGGCCGCGCTGAAGTTAAACGGGCGCGGATCATCCAGCACGCGCAACCCCTTGCGCTGATAGGTTGTATACAGTTGCCGGGTTTGGGGCTGACGGCTACCGGTATCTACGACGATCACCTCACAGGGGGAACCGCTCTGCTGATAGACGCCATCCAGACATTGGGCGAGCAGTTCGGGCTTATCTTTTGAGGGAATAATCACGCTAATCTGCTTGACCGATTGCGGTTGCCAGCGGATGAACGGCGCTGCAATCTGCGCGTGGATGTTTTCCGCAGCCAGCACGCGCAGGATATTGACTGGTTCATCCGCCAACGGAGCGCTATATCCATGCCGTTGATGATAGAGTATTTGCGGGATGTGTTGGATATGACGATTTTGCCGTATAACCTGCCAATGAAACGCCCACTCACTCATCGGGTGAGTGTAGAGCGTTGACCGAAATACCCCAAAGCGCGCCATAAAATCCGCGCTCAATAGGTGAATGGGACTCGCAGTTACAGGGTGGAAGCGTGGCTCAGTGAGGGTACCTGCTTCTGTGAGCCGATCTATGTCGCTATACAGGTAGTCTATTGTGGGGTCAGCCAATAGGTAGGCTTGAGCAGTTGCAATCGCGTGGGGGGCAAGTTGGTCGCCTGCGTCTAAGCAAGTGATATACGGCGCAATGTGTGATTGAACAATCTTGAACAGGGCGTGCGTAAAGTCCCCGTCAGCGGTCACCCACTGGATTCTGTTATCGTTCAACGCAACGAAATTCGGGGGCATATCTCCAATATATCCCAAAATAACCCAAATCCATTGCGGCGAATTCTGTCGCAATA
>JBMOFU010000623.1:0-1591 GCA_049318725.1 Phototrophicaceae bacterium
GGCAAATGCCACTGATATTCCATTTCGGTGATGACCTTTGCCAGCGCTTCATCCCCAAGCAACTGCTGGATGACCGCCAACGACATATCAATCCCGGCAGAAATGCCGCCGCTGGTGCAGATGTGGCCGTGATCTACGAAGCGTTGATCCGTAATGACCGTCGTTGTAGGAGAAAGTTCCGCAAGCCGTGTGAAGCTCTCGTGGTGCGTGGTTGCGCTCAGGTTTTCGAGTAAGCCGGCCTGCGCCAACACCAGCGCCCCAGTACAGACCGACATCAGCTTTTCGGTCGTTTTGGCCTGTTCCCGCAGCCACGCCAACAGCCCATCATGCTTGAGTAGTGGGCGTGTACCGGCTCCGCCGGGGACAATCAAGAGGTCTGGGCGCGGGCAATTGTGGATGCTGTAGTGCGGTTGCACGGCGAACTTGCCGCGCCCTTGCACAATCCGCTCTACGACGCCAACGGTATAGACGTAAAACGGCTCTGGCTGGACTAACTCGCTGGCGACGTTAAACACTTCATACGGCCCGGCGAAGTCTAACACTTCGATGTCATCAAACACAAGAATGGCGACGTTACGTTTACTGCTCATAGGGCATCCCTTCACTAAAGGCGAATAGCTTTAGTGTAACTGACCTCATCGCTTGCGCGTTAAGGCCACTATTCCGCAGGCCGACGCAATGGACTATCATCCCAAACATGACAAGACGCCTGTATAAGGATGATGCCCCATGCCTCACTGGATTGACCCCAACTATCCCCCCCTAACCCGCCCCATATTGGCTGAACAGTTCCGTGCGTTGGGGCTAAGTGCGGGGCAAAGTGTGCTGCTGCACAGTTCCATGAGCGAATTAGGGTTTGTCGTCGGTGGCGCGCCCACTGTGGTGTTAGCCCTACTGGACGTACTGACGGAACGCGGCACGCTGATGGTGCCAACACACAGCGCGGGCAACAGTGAGCCGTCGCGCTGGCAAAACCCGCCCGTGCCGCATGAATGGTGGCCGACGATCCGTGATGAGATGCCCGCCTTTGACCCGCAAGTGGAACCGCTGTGGCTGATGGGCGCGGTTGCCGAAACCGTTTGGCGCTGGCCGAACGCAGGGCGTAGCAACCATCCGCAACACTCATTTGCGGCGGTCGGTCAAGAGCGTGATACACTGGTAGGCGGCTTCACCCCTTATGATGCCGCCTTTGGGGAAGATTCCCCGCTAGGCCGCCTTTACGCGCTGGACGGCTACATCTTGTTGTTGGGCGTCGGCCACGAGAACAATACCGCACTCCACATGGCCGAATCCCGCACCGACTACCCCGGCAAACATACGGAAGCACAAGGGGCAGCGGTGCAAGTGGATGGCGTCAGGCAGTGGATCACCTTTGACGCGGTGGCGTGGGAGTCTGACGATTTTTACCTGCTCGGCGCGGCGTTTGAAGCCAAGCATCCCGAAGCCGTGCGGCTTGGCAAGGTCGGCAAGGCTAGTGCGCGCTTGATCCGTCAGCGCCCGCTGGTGGATTTTGGCGTCGGTTGGTTGCCCGCCAACAGGCCGCAGTCGCTGTTACAGCAACAGGCGTAGTAGCACATTTCATGCTTTTTGG
>JBMOFU010000624.1:0-1572 GCA_049318725.1 Phototrophicaceae bacterium
CTTGCCAATACGTCATCTGCGTACAGCTACGCCTTTTTGGACCCGTTTGCTAAGCGTGAACTGCGCCGCCGCACGCTGAAGGCCGTCGCCATCCCCGGCTATCAAGTGCCGTATGCCAGCCGCGAATTGCCGATTGCGCGCGGCTGGGGGACGGGCGGCCTACAGGTGACGTTAAGCCTTGTCAGCCCAACCGATACGGTCAAGGTGATAGATCAAGGGGCAGACGACAGCGTCAACGCCGTCAACCTGCGGCGCTTCATCCAACGCATGAGCGGGGCCGCCGCCACCGCTGATACGTTGCAGGCGACCTTGATCCAAAGCCGCCACCGCATCCCCGAAGAAATCCTGCGCGAAGATCAAATCTTGATCTTGCAAGTGCCAGACCCAGAGCCGTTGCGCCGTGTCGAAAGCGACATGGCAAAATCTCGAGAGATGCACGCCGACCAAGACTACGGTCAAATGTGGCTGGTACTCTATGAGCAGTTGGTGCGCTTTGGTGGGTACGTGCAGGGGGCAACCTACCCCGTGGTGGTGCATGGGCGCTATATCATGTCCCCTAGCCCGGTGCCGCGCTGGGATAACCCCAAGCTGCACCAAGCGGCTAACCTGACCTTGCTTTCTGCTGGGCGTGAAAAGCGCCTATACGCTGTACCGCCGTATACCAACGTCTACCCGCTGGCCTTTGAGGATGTGGCCTTTAGGGTGGAAGATCAACAAGGGCGGGTGTGCATCAAGACGGGCAAACGGAATAAATTCATGGCCGAACTCCCGCAGGTTGACGGCAGTGCCGCTTATGAAATCAGCGATGAAGGCTATGCCGACAAACTCGCCGCCGGGGAGCCTGTCGGCGCGACATACTACGACGATGAAGGGAACTTCTACCATGACGGCTACTTGGCAGAGTAACGCGGCGTTGTTGCCGCCGCAACTGTTGACCGCTCAACCACTGTTGACCGTGCGCGACCTGAACAAGCACTACGGGCGGATCCGTGCGGTACAGCAGGTTAACCTAGATGTGTACCCCGGCGAAGTCATGGGGATTGTGGGCGAAAGCGGCAGCGGTAAATCTACCGTGTTACGCATCCTCAATTTGCAAGAAACTGCGGACACTGGCGAATACACACTCGATATTCCGTCGTTGAGCGGGCAAAATCTGTTAGGGCTTGACCGCTATCAGCGGCGGCAGGTACAAACCCAACATATCGGGATTGTGTACCAAAATCCGCACTTGGGGCTACGGATGCACTACAGTTCTAGCGGCAATGTGGCCGAACGCCTGCTGATTACGGGCGAACGCACCTATAGCCGCTTGCGCGTGGCGGCTGAAGATTCGCTGTCTGCCAGTGAGTTCCCGTTAGACCGTATGGACGATATGCCTGCTAAACTTTCTGGGGGGATGCAACAGCGCGTCCAGTTGGCGAAGGCGATTGCGCTCAAGCCCGCCTTACTGTTGTTGGACGAGCCGACCACTGGCTTAGATGTCAGTGTCCAAGCGCTGGTACTCGATACGCTCAAGCGCTTGCAGGCTGAAACTGACGTGACGATGTTGATCGTTTCGCACGATTTAGGCGT
>JBMOFU010000625.1:0-1567 GCA_049318725.1 Phototrophicaceae bacterium
TGTAGGGGAGTGGTTGCTCTAGCATCAGCAGGTTGTAAGCATCTAGCTGTTTAAGATGTTCGGTGTCGGCTAGGGTATAGGCGCTGTTGGCGTCTAACATCATCGAAATATCGGGATAGACGGCGCGCACGCCTGCCGCCAGTTCAACATCCCATTGCGGCTTGATTTTAAGCTTGATGCGGTTGTAGCCTTCGCCCATACGGTGTTCAATGATCTTGAGCGTGGCGGCTACGCTGTCTTGAATCCCTATGCTGACGCCCACTGGTGCGTATCCGCGCGGTTGATGGCGTTCCCCGTTAATCGCTGGCAGGCTGGCGGCGAACAGTTCCGCGATAGACAGCCCGTTGTGCTTGGCGAAGGCGTCCCACACCGCCGCTTCGATCCCGTGCCGCGCCAACGGATGCCCGCGCACGCCGCGCACCAAAGAGGGTACATCTGTCGGATGCTGGATTGTTGCCCCAATCAACTTCGGGATCAAGAACTCGCTCAGGATGTGTAGCGCCGTAGACATCGTTTCGTAGCTGTAGCCCGGGTTGATCTCTGCCGAGCATTCGCCCCAGCCGATCACGCCGTCGGTAGTGGTCAGGCGCAACAGAATTGCCGTTTTGAACGGCTCTTTGCCGAAACTCGTCCCTAGCCGCTCGACCAGCGGCAACGCAATCGGGAATAGCTCAACAGACTGTACAGTAATCGGTTGGTGCGTCAAAATACTGCCTCCTGTGACGTAAATTGTTTTTCTAGGTAGTAAAAGGCGCGCGTGCGCCCGTCATATTCGGCCTTGTTCAAAAAGTCACGGACGACGTAGCCGCTGTTGAGCAACGCACTGAGGACGTGGCGGCTATGGTCGCGCCATTGATAGGCCAACTGGCTATTCTGTTGAGTGATGGTGGTGTAATCGCGCGGGATTTCGACAAGCAGGCGCGGCTCATTCAGCGGCGGGATCATATCTATGGGGACAATGAAGCCGTCCCCGCCGACGGTCGTCGGGTTGACGACCTTTGCTCCCTGCGCTTGATAGTCCCACAAGCCTTGTGGCGCGAAGTGGTCGTTGGCGCGGGCGTTGACCGCCGCATCGGTGATGAGCCACTCGACATACAACCTGTCCGATGATCCCATTGGGCTAAGGCCGCCGGTGTTGTCCGTGCCGTAGTAGTTCACGCGCAGTTGACGGCTGATCCCGCCGAGCTTGTGGATGTTCAAGTGGGCGTTGGGCGCTAAGAGCGGGTCAAACGTCCAGATCACACGCTTGATCCCCTGCGCGAGGGCAAACTCGCGCTGCGCCATCTTTAGCCGATAGCCTAGCCCCTTGCTGCGGTGGCTTTCTGCCACGACCATCCGCTTAGAGTAGACGTACACGCTCTCGTCAGACAGCGGCTTGTCGGCCTCAATGCCCAACAGCCCAATCAGCACGCCAACGTAATCGTCGCCAGATTTCGCGGCGATCACCTGCCCGCCGTTGACCGCAATCGAAAAGAGCATGTGCGCGGGGATGACCGCGCTGCCGTCGTCGCCCCAGTAGCTTTTCTGGAGTTCAACGGGCGCAATCATCTCTTGCAGGCTGTGGAGC
>JBMOFU010000626.1:0-1562 GCA_049318725.1 Phototrophicaceae bacterium
CTGCCCCATCTGCCAACCCACCTGCCAATGCCAGTGCCAAGTGTCCCGGACGTGGTGTCACGACGGGCGATTCCGGTTCGTGGGGCATCGGCGTGTGGAGCAATGCTTGAAATCCTGCTCCCGCCCATGCCCCTGCTTGGGCGATCAACTGTGCGCCCGTGGTCGCGTCAATCTCGTCGGGGCTGAAGTAGAACTTGGCGACCTTCGGCAGCGCGGGCAGACGATACGGCGGTTCGGCTTGCACCGTCAACAGGCAGGGATTTTCCCGCTCTGACTCTAGCTTGTTCAGCAGATCATCGGGGCGGGGATTCGCGCCCTTGACCGCCGCCACGATGACCTGTCGATACTCGCCTTGATGCAGTCCGGGGAGCGCCCAGATGGTCGCTTCGAGCGCGTTCTGGCTGAAGAACTTCAGCGCGATGTCCGTCAGATGACTTTGATAAACCACCCACAGGACGACACCCTGCGGTGCGATCCACTTCCATGCGTGCTTGAGATATTTGAACTCCAGACGGCGGTTATCTTTCGTTTCGCCGCTCACCCCGTCGTAGGGCGGATTGAACCAGCCGACGCTGAAGGCGGCGTTGCTGGCCGATAGCCGTTCGACATCACCGCGCACGGCACGCTCTAGGCCGAACTTCTCGGCGCAGATCGCAGCGCGGTCGCGGTCTAGCTCGTTGGCGTAGGCCGTCAGATTCCATGCCTGTGCCGCGGCTTGCAGGAATTCGCCCTCGCCCGCAAACGGATCCAGTAGGCGATGGTCGGGGTTACCGGGAGCGAGTAGCGACAGAATTGCCGGATAGTGGTGTTCCTCCGTCGGGAGGTAGCCTGCTTTGATGCGACTTTCTGGGCGTGCCATTGACGTTTCTCCTGAGTAGGGGGAATGCAAACAGCCCTCCAAATGGAGGGCTGCGGTTGTCTTTGCAATAGAATGAAACGATTTTAGCGGTTTAAGCTCCGCATTTGTGTCAGGATTTTTCGCGGATGTTCCATGGGTTCGGGAACAATATCCCCATCCTCTAAACAACTAAGAATCCATGCTTCTTTGGCTTCGGTCAAAGTTGCTAGCGTTTCTTCAATGGTTTCTCCACCCGCAATACAGCCCGGAAGCTCGACAATAGATGCCCCCCAACTACCTTCTTCAGCAGTAATGAGGATTGTATAGCGCAATCCGAGATAGTGGTTGAGGTCTTTTTCAAGGGTTGGGGCGATTTGAGAGACTCTATCATTCATCGTTTTTTTCCTCTCCGTGTTCAAGGGATTGTATGCGATCAATTTCATCAATCGCTTGTGACACATAAATTGCCAATAGGGGTTTGCGATAAGGAATGGTCAAGCGAATTTCTTCCTGTCCGATTTTTCGCTTAAAGGTGTGATGACTTCCAGTGACTTTCGTGAGGATAAACCCATGATCCTCCAGCACTTGGCGAAGCTGCTCAAAGCTCACATCTTTCGGGCTCTGGCGTAGTTTCTCTAGGCGTTTCTCTCGTTTGCTCATGCCTCTATTTTACTCGTATTTTCAGCTAGTGAGATCACCGCCTTTGCCAGTCCCGCCGTGATGA
>JBMOFU010000627.1:0-1552 GCA_049318725.1 Phototrophicaceae bacterium
CGAGTTCATAGCGGTAGGCGCGTAAGGTCGCCGGACGAACTTGGCGGCTGGCTTCCAGATCCGCCAGAAAGTGCGGATAAAGGCTGGAAAGAGTCGGGAGCATAGGATTTGCCAGAGAACTCCGTGATTTTCAGGGAGTATAACAGATGGATAGGCCACTGATCCTGTGACAGGGGCGGGGAAGAATGCCAGAGAAGGTGGTTTCTCTGGCAACGTTAATCTCACCAACCGATTCGCAACCGACTTTGAACGCCAATTAAATTGACCCGACCTTGCAAAAGACTTACACTGAGTTAGTGATTTGTTACACCAACGTGCGCCCGATGGCGCTTTTTTTGTCGCTGGGTGACAGAACATAGTTTCGTATTGTAACGAAGGAGGATTGGAAGTTGATCGAGTTCATCACATCTCATGCGGGTGAATTGTGGATTGCAGCGTTGTCGCTGGTGGCGGTGATCGCCAGCCTGTTTCGTGCCGAAGCCAGTCAGACCGAGGCGGCGGCCAAAGCCGTCAGCGAAATGGTCGAGATTTCGCAGGAGTTGCGCGAACGCATTCGCCAACTGGAAGAGCATCATCAGGCCAAAGATGAGGCGATCACGTTGTTGCGTCGCCGTGCCCATCAGATTCCGTTACTGCGGCAACACGTTCAGGGATTACAGAAGGAAGTCCTTCGTTTGCGTCAGGAGAACACACGGATGCGTCAGGACTTCGATCAGCAGTTGATGCTGAAGGATGAGCAGATCGGTCAGCTTCGTCAGCAGATTGAGCGGATTCGGGAGGGAACGTAAATGGCGCAACCGATCTACCATCCGATCACGCAGAGTGTCTTAGACTGCATCGAACAGTATGTGCGCGCTCATGGGTTTGCACCGACCCAACGCGAGATTGCCCAACACTGTTTCATCGCCAAAGGGACGGTGGAACGCCATCTGCAACGGTTGGAATTATCAGGACATATTCAACTTGTGCCGAACATCGCACGAGGGATTGTGCTTTTACAACTTATTGACGAAAAGTGGGCAAATGCCCACCCTTTACGCTCAGATGTTTGATATCCTCAAGGTATCGTTCAATTCTATGAAAGGGATGTGAAGTGTGCCAATTCCTAATTTTGACACGAGCAACATCGTAGATGGGCAGACCATTGATGCCGCCGATGTCAAGGCGCCATTGGAAGCCCTCGCCAGCGCCATCGAAGACTTAGGCGCATTGGCCGCACGGGACACCGTCGGGACGAATGAGATTGAGAACGGGGCAATTACCGCCGCTAAGCTGGCTGACAGCGGCGCAACCGCTGGAACCTACACCCATGCCACCGTCACGGTTGACGCCAAAGGGCGCATCCTGAGCGCGTCGAGTGGCACACCCTCAACGGGTGGGAGCAGCCTGCCGCGCGTCATCAGCAATGCCCGCACCATTGAGAGCAACGAGCAAGTCATTGTCAAAGAAGTCAAAATCGATAGCAACGGAACCCTAATTGTGAAAGGATTGCTTTACCTACTATGAGTAGACTCACGCTAGTTGAAAACGCGAATGCGCCGACTACCCCAGA
>JBMOFU010000628.1:0-1550 GCA_049318725.1 Phototrophicaceae bacterium
ATGACCTATCGCATTCAAAAGGCGGCGGTGATTGGTGCTGGTACTATGGGCAGCGCAATTGCCGCGCTGCTGGCGGGCGTCGGTGTGCCAACGATGCTGCTAGACATTCCCGCGCCAGATAGCGCCGTCGGCGACAAGCCCGCCAAGCGCAACGCCTTTGCCCTCAAGGGGATTGAGCGCCTCAAGAACAGCCGCCCGTCTGAATTGTATGAGCCTGCCGACCTTGACCTCATCACGCCCGGCAATACCGAAGATCACCTGCACTTGTTGGCCGACGCCGACTGGGTGGTAGAGGTGGTCATCGAAAAGCTGGACGTGAAGCGGGCGTTGTTCGGCAAGTTGGCGGAAGTCGTCAAACCCAACGCGATCCTTTCCAGCAACACGTCTGGCTTGCCGATTCGGGACATCGCTGACGGCATGGGGTCGGAATTTTCACGGCGCTTTATGGGGACGCACTTCTTTAATCCGCCACGCTACCTGCCGCTGCTGGAATTGATCCCGCATCCCGACGCCGACCCGGAAGCCGTCGCGTTTATGCAACAGTTCCTCAGCGCACGGCTGGGGCGTGGCGTGGTGATCGCCAACGACGAGCCGAACTTCATCGGCAACCGCTTTATGTCTATGTTGAGCAGTCAAACGGTCAACCATGCCATTGATAACGCCCTCACAGTGGATGAAGTAGACGCCATCACCGGCCCGTTGATTGGCCGCCCCAAGAGCGCCACCTTCCGTTTGAGCGATGTGGTCGGTAACGATATTGCATGGCATGTTGGCGCGAACCTCTATCCGGCTATCCCCAACGATCCGCATCGCGAGATTTTGCAACATCCCGGCACAACCGCTGTTTATCAGTGGCTGCTAGAGAACAAATATCTGGGCAACAAGACTGGGCAGGGCTTCTACAAGCGTGTGGATGTCAACGGCGAAAAGCAGTTCTGGTCGTTGAACCTGACCACGCTGGAATATGAAGCTCCTATTAAAGTGCGTCTTGAAAGTGTTGGCAAGCACCGCAAAGTAGAATCGCTCGGTGAGCGGATTCGGTTGCTCATGGTAGAAGAAGACAAGGCGGGCGCGTTCTTGTTCCATCACTTTGCCTTTTACCTGACCTATGCCTCGCAGCGTGTGCCAGAGATCACCGAATCTTTGGTGAGTGTAGACAACGCGCAAAAGTGGGGATTCGCGCACGAGATGGGGCCGTTCGAGATTTGGGACGCCATCGGCGTAGCGGATTCTGCCGCACGGTTTGCGGCGGCAGGCTACACCATCGCGGCGTGGGTGGAGCAAATGCTCGAAAGCGGTAAGACGCACTTCTATCAACGGGATTCCAGCGGCAAGGTGATCGGCGTCTATAGCCCCATCACTGGCGATTATACTCCGCTAGAGGCCGACACCAAACAGATCAAAGTGGCGCACTTGCGCGCCGACCAGAAGTTAGTCAAGAAGAACAGCGGCGGCGCAATTCTGGACATGGGCGACGGTATCGCCTTGCTAGAGATGACCACCGACAACAGTGTGATTGATGGCGATTTTGTCCAGATGGGAATGCAGGC
>JBMOFU010000629.1:0-1545 GCA_049318725.1 Phototrophicaceae bacterium
CTTTACCTCAAAATGCCCTACCGTTTAAGCATCTCTTTTGGCTCAGGTATTGCTTTTAAGAACCCCAACCATTTTGATGTGATTGCCCTGCGGTTCTTGTGCTTTTATGACGGGATGCTACGTTACGGGGGAAGCCGCGGCCTCTAGGCTACTGCACTCGGCGGGGGTGGGGCGCAGCGCGTTCAAGCGCAGTTGAGCGTCTGGCGCTAACTTTTGATCGGCGGTTTCTAACAAGTAGGCTTCTACGAGGCGTAAGGCGCTGACCGGGCGTTGTTCTGCTAAAGACTGTAGCACCGCGCTAAAGCGGGCTTCGGCAGGGCGGCCACTAAAGACGACTTCCGCCTGCACGCGGGCGGCCTGTACGCGCCCCTGCCAGATATTGAGCGCAAGCATGGCCTCTGGCGTGCGGATCATCGCTAGGGCTTTGGCGGCGTGGCGTTTGGTGGCGTGCGGGTGGGCTTCGGCAAGGATGTGCGCCAACGGGATCACAGCCTCTGGCGAGCCAATCAGCCCAATGACCTCGGCCAGATGCAGCCCCACATCATAGGCGGTATCGGCCTTACGGAGCGCGTCAATCAGGTCGGTTAGCCCTGCCGCCCCGCGTGCGACCAATTCATCTTTCAAAGATTCCCGCCGACTGTTGGCGTTGGCATCGCGGCTGCGGGCGCTGGTCAAAATGGCAGTGTTCAGCTTGCTAATCAGCAACAAGACAGATTTTGGGGTGAGGTCGTTCACAGGGTCGGCTTCCTACGCCACTGGGCGTTTCATCGTTGATGATAACGCAAGCCCGTACAAAGCACAATTCGGCGGGCGGCCTGCCCCCCAAATCTTAAGGGGGTGGGTGGCGCACCTGACCGAAATTTGTACAATATAAATTGTGGATTCCATAACCCCTACAGGAAGGTGGCGCAATGTTTGAAGATATTCCAACGACCTTGGCCGTACTTGGCGCGTTGTTGCTGGTGTTTATCCTGTTCCGTGCGATCCGCATTGTGCCGGAATACGACCGTTTGGTCGTGCTGTTCTTAGGGCGCTACGCCGGAACCCGCGGGCCGGGCATCACCATTGTGTTGCCGTTCTTCGAGCGCGCCTTTGTGGTAGATCAACGCGAACGCTTTTTGGATATTCCGCCGCAAAACGCCATCACCAAAGACAACGCCAGCATCATCGTAGACTTTTTGGTGTATTACCGCGTGATAGACCCCAAGTTGACCATCCTCAAGGTAGAAAACGCCACCCGTGCGGCGACCAACATCGCCATGACCACGCTGCGCGCCGTCATCGGGGATATTGAGCTAGACAATGTGCTGTCTAAGCGTGAAGAAATCAACGATATGCTGCGCGTCAAACTCGACGAAATTACCGACCGCTGGGGATTGAAAATCACTACCGTCGAAATTAAAGAGATTGAGCCGCCTAAAGCGATTTTGGAAGCAATGAACCGCCAAATGAGCGCCGAACGTGAACGCCGCGCCGAGGTCATCCGCGCTGACGGCGAACGTGAAGCGGCCATCGCCCGCGCTGAAGGCGAAAAGCGTTCCTCCA
>JBMOFU010000630.1:0-1544 GCA_049318725.1 Phototrophicaceae bacterium
CATGGGCGTTGCTGTGTTGGGGGTGTCCTTCCCGGTGATTGTGTTGGGGCCGTTCCTGCGCTATATGGCCGGGTTAAGCAACGGCGTATTACCCATCAGCGGTTGGGAAAGCTGGCGACACTATCTCTTGCCGTCGTTTGCGCTTGGCTTCGCTCAAGCCGCGCTACTGGCGCGTTTGACCCGTGCCAGCATTCTGCAAGTCTTGAATGAAGATTACGTCCGCACGGCACGCGCCAAAGGCTTGAGTGAGCGCTCTGTGGTGTTCGTCCATGTGCTGAAAAACTCGATGATCCCTGTCGTGACGGTGATCGGCCCCTTGTTCGCCGCGTTGGTGACTGGCTCGTTCGTGACCGAACAGGTATTTTCCATTCCCGGCATTGGCCGCTACTTTGTCACCAGCGTCAGTAACCGAGATTACCCGGTCATCATGGGGACAATTTTGCTGTACGCTTTCTTCTTGGTGGTGGCAAACATGGTGGTGGATATTCTCTATGCCCTACTTGACCCTCGCATTCGTTTCGATTAGCTCGGAGGCTCTACAATGGCTACCGCACAAGCAAAAATGACGACAGGGCAAGTGGCAAAACTAGACCGCCAACGCCCTAAGGGAGAAAGCCTCTGGACAGATGCCTTTAAGCGTCTGCTCCGCAACCGCGCAGCCGTATTAGGCGGGCTGGTGATCTTGTTGGCAATTGTCATTGCCGTCTTTGCAGGCGCAATTGCGCCGCGCCACTACGCCCAACAAATCCTTGAAGAAAAAGACAGCGCCCCCGCGTGGGTGATTAATCTGTTCCCGACGATGAAACCTGCCGATCAGCGCGTTTCACTGAGTCCGCCGCCTGCGTGGAACGTCTTGGTGGAAAACGGCCAAACCGTTGCCGCTGGTGAAACGCTGGCCGAAAACACCCGCAATGGTACGCAGGCAACCGCCCTGTTTGCAGGTGTGGCTTACTTTGATGGCAATTACGTTGCGGTGACGAAGGCAGACATTCAGTTTTATGAACTCGACGACTCTTGGGAAATTTTAATCCCTCAACTGGAAATGCTCCGCCCCGTAGACGCGGGAACAGTAATCGCCCGCAAGACTGACGGCAGCGAAGTCATTCAGGCAGAGTTCCGCTCACAGATCAACTACACCGACAATCTGTTGCGCGTGCGTGAGCAAGATGGTGGCTTTGTGACCATCAACAACAGCTATCCGTTGGGGGCAGACAGCTTAGGCCGTGACCTGTTAAGCCGCATCATTTACGGCGCGCGCGTGTCGCTTTCGGTGGCGTTCATCGGGCCGTTTGTCAGCATTGTGATTGGGTTGGCAATTGGCCTGTTTGCAGGCTATGTCGGTGGGCGCGTAGATAACATCCTCATGCGCGTTGTAGACGTGATGTACGCCTTCCCCACCATCCTGCTGATTATCTTGCTGATGGCCTTCTTCCGCACCAGCTTTGCTGACCTGCAACCCGGCACGTTCCAATATCAATTGGGCTTGCTAGACAACCGCCTCGGCGGGATGCTGTTTATCTTCGTCGGGATTGGCGCAACAGCAT
>JBMOFU010000631.1:0-1543 GCA_049318725.1 Phototrophicaceae bacterium
CCTTTAGCAAGACTGTCGGCCAAATCATCAGCGTAGACGGCGGCTTACACGAGGCATTTTTGCGGTAAGCCCTTTATCACAGGGTGTAGGGGTATGATATACATCATGCCCCTACACATATCTGCGGTGATTGCTAGTTCATGTTTTTGGGCTGTTTTGCGGACAAGGCAGGCCTTGTCCGTACAGGATGTTGTCGCATTTCGACGGTTTTGTAGGGACGACACTTGTGTCGTCCGTCTTTGTGGCGTTAAAATCAATAACTAGCAATCAGGGTGTATCTGCGTATATGCGCCCAAAATGGGCGCTATTAGCGCGGTCTGGTATTGCGGTAGCCGCTGTAGGCCGTCAGCCAGTCCGTGTCATGCTCACGGATGAGCGCCTCTAGCCGTTGAATGGAGGCCAGATCGCCCATAAACAGCGGTGAGGTTTGTTCTAGGTGGTGCGGGAGGACGTGTAACAGGTTGCCGACCCCATCTGACGCATAGCCCCCGGCTTGTTCGATGATAAACGCCATCGGCTGAGATTCCATCAACAGGCGCAACTTACCGAATTGCCGTCCCGTGCGCTGGTCGGCGGGATATAGAAAAATCCCCCCCTTGAGCAAGTTTCGATGAAAGTCGGACACCAAAGAGCCAACGTAGCGCTGTTGTAGCGGTTCTTCATCCCCGGTCAACCCTTGCAGTTGAGCGATATAGGCTTGCACACCGGCGTGCCAGTACTTTTGGTTGCCTTGATTCACGCTGTAGTAGGTGGGCGTGGTGGGCATCACGATTTTGGGGTGACTGAGGATGAATTCCCCCAAGGACGGGTCAAGCGTGAAGCCATACACCCCTTGCCCAGTGGTATAAACCATCATCGTGCTGCTGCCATAAATCACATAGCCGGCTGCCACCAAGCGCTTGCCCTCTTGCAGGGCGTCGTCTGGCAAGGCGTCGCGCCCGCGCGTGTACTTGCGATGTACGGCAAAGATCGTACCAATAGAGGTGTTCACGTCAATGTTAGAAGAGCCATCCAGCGGATCATAGATCAAGACGTAGTTGCCGGTTTCGTAGTGGTCTGGGATGGTGCGGATGCCTTCGTATTCCTCAGAGATCACCCCTGCCAGTACGCCAGTATGGTCTACCATCCGCCAGAGCGTTTCATCAGCAAATTGATCGAGCTTTTGTTGGCGTTCGCCAAACACATTTTGTTCGTCGGTTGCGCCGAGGATGTTTACCAGTCCTGCGCGGGTGGTTTCGCGTGCGACGATTTTAGCCGCCAGTGCAATATCTTGCAGTAAACGGGTGAAGCGTCCGCTGGCCTGCGGGAACTGCTTTTGTTGTTCTAAGATGTGGCGTTCAATGGTCATCAATGGGGTCATTCGCAAAAGCCTGTCTTTAATGGGGTCTAATCGAGTCTAATTGGGAATTTATTCACAAGAATTGTAGGGGGCGGGCGGTAAACTTGCAACACAATCTGGCAGGTTAGGGTAATCGCATCAAAATATCATGGTAGTAGGGGCATGGCGCGCCATGCCCCTACAGAATCGTTACCCCTACACACA
>JBMOFU010000632.1:0-1532 GCA_049318725.1 Phototrophicaceae bacterium
GCCCTTAGCCCTGCGTTGATGCCCCACGCGGTTGTAGCCCTAGCGCAACCCCGCGCACGATGACGTAGAGCAAGAAGCCAACGGGCCCTAACATCAAGATCATGAACAGCACCGGGAGCATCACCAGCGGATGAATCTTGTGTTGGTGGGCGTCTAGGTATGCCCAACGGCCTACAAACAGGTCAAAGGCCAAAAAGTGCGCCCACGCCACCGTAACACCTGCGGGGGTTGCCAAGTACGCGCCAAGCGTGGTGACATCTGGGTTGCTGACTAGCGCGAATACCCCGCCAATGTTGGGGATTACCAAAATAGCGTACAACAGGGCGGCTGGCGCGCTAATCAGCGGCGAAGCGATGATATTTACCACCCACTTCCAGCGCGGCAAGCAGGCCATCATCAACCAGAACGGGAACACCAACAGGCTACTGAGGCTGAAAATCGTTTGCATGGGCATGTTAGGCGGCCTGTGCAGGGGTGGATTGCGGAATAAAGAAGATTACAGCGGCAAGCAGCGCCGTGAGCGCAAATAGCGCGCCGAAGCTCATCAGCGAAAGCGCATCTGGCGCAATAATGGATTGGTCGCGCAGCGCTTGCCACGTCAGCAGGCCGATATAGGCGGTATACGCCGCACCGCCAAGCCACACCAATCGAATGCGCTTGTTCATCTCTACCCCAAGCCAGCCAAGCGCAAATGCCAAGAACGGGATGACCTGCAAGCCATGCAGCCCAAAGAAGTGCGGGATTCGGATATCGCCGCCTTCGGTACTCCAGCCAACAATCGGCAAACCCGCGCCGCCATCTGCCACACCGACGCTGTGGCCGCCAATGCTGGCCGGTTGCCCGCCCTCCGTGAGGATTGCCAACTGTTCAGCAGAAGGGAGCAGCATCAGAACCGCGACGGCCATCCCAATGAGGCTCACGAACACCCCCCACCGCAGCGACCACAATAAGGCGCGGTCTGGTAGCTTCTGGAAGGCGAGGAACACCCCAACAATCAACAACATCAGCCATGCGGTAGCAATGGCCGCCCCCATGATGTTGAACAGCGTCAAATCCAGTGGGGTGAGGTTGTTAAAGTGGCTGGTCGTCCCGCGCCACGCCTGTCCAGCGATGATAATAAACTCAACCCAAATCACACCCACAGTCACCCAACTGAGCGCCGCTTTAACGCGCTGCAAGCCCGTGATAAAGCCCAATAGCCAGATAAAGCTAAAGCAATAGATGCTCAGTGAAATGGCAAACTTGGCGGGTTTGAGCCAAACGGGTTGCCCAGTGACGATGCGCGGGTCTACGGCAATCCCGATGAGGGTCAACGCCAACGCTAACAACATCGCTACCCCCGTGAGGGTCAGCGCTTTGTCGGCCTGCCATGCCTGTTGTAGCCATTGGGTGGGTTTGAACGCTATACCAGAGGGTGCTGTAAGTTCCATGAGGGCGATGTCCTTATGCGTTGTGTAGGTAAACGGTGTAAAGTTCACCTGCTATACGCACAAAGACATCTAAAGCGACTATCAAAAAGTCGTAAAAACTTA
>JBMOFU010000633.1:0-1529 GCA_049318725.1 Phototrophicaceae bacterium
TGAGCCATGCCAGCGGGTCTGCTTCGGCGGGGTCTTCGGCCTGCGCCAACATGCCAGTCATGCCCGCGCCACTGGCGTTGAGCCATGCCAGCGGGTCTGCTTCGGCGGGGTCTTCGGCCTGCGCCAACATGCCGGTCATGCCCGCGCCACTGGCGCCGAGCCACGCCAGCGGGTCTTCGGCGTTGGGATTGCGTGCGGGCGTTGGACTAATGCCTGCCATCATGCTTGCCATCTGTTCAGCGCTGATCGCGTTGGTTTCGGACTCTGCGTTCTGTTGCAGTTCGCCGACTTCAGCCAGCCAATCGGCAGGGAGTTCGGCGGCAAAGAAGTCATCGGCGTCGCCCACCATGCCAATATCCAACTCGTCGGGGCGCTTCAGCTGGGTATCAAAGGCCAAATCTTCCACGCCTAAGCTGCCAAGCCAATCTGGGGTGGTGGCGATCAGTTCACGCTCGGCGGCCTTGCGGAAGTCTAGTTCTTCTAGGGTGAATAGGCTGTCGTCCACTGCCTCACCGCGTACCACTTCCAGCGCGCCATAGGGATCAAGCTGTTCAAGGCTAGACAAATAAGGCAGCGCGTCTGACGAGCGGCCTTCATCCAGCCACATCTGCGCGGCGATTCGGTTGGCCTCGTAGCAATCTGGCAATTGTTGCAGCACTTCCAGCGCGCTACTGACGGCATCACGCGGGCGGGAGGCTTCCCAAAAGGTCAAGATTAACAGCACGCGCAGGTCAGCGCGGTCGGGTTGGCGCTTGAGCGCTTCTTGGATGGTGTCAATCGCTTGGTTGTACAGGCGGCTGGCGCGGAACTGGCGGGCGGCGGCGGCGGAACTGACGGGGAGCTTACGCACCTCTAGGTTGCGCTGACGGCGGTATTCTTCGCGCAGCAGGTCAATCAGTTGGGTGTTGTCGGGCTTAATTTCGTGGGCGCGCTCTAGGTGCCAAAGCGCGGCTTGGGCTAAATTGCCCTGCTTGTAGCTTTGGTATAGGCCATAGTGGGCGTCGTAGTCATCGGGAAACACCGAAAGTACACGGCGGAAGACTTCTCCCGCTTCGGGATGCCGCCCCCCGGCATTCAGCGCTTGCCCCAGAATGCGGTACGTCCGCACATTTTTGGGGAAGTATTGCAAAATGTGCCGACAATGACGGATCACTTGGTCGGTATTTTCTTGTTTCAGCAATCCGCGTAACTTATTCTGGTAGTCTCTAAGGCTGATTGTCGGCATAGGGTCGCTGACCTGTCTGTGATTCGCAAATTCCTAGCCTGAGTATAGCATATGCTGGCCGCACGGCAATTAAATCGCCATGATGGGGCAGGGTGATTCGATAAAACATGGGGTTGACATAATAAAATTTCATACAGGGTTGTGTGTAGGGACGTTCCATGGAACGCCCCTACAGGTAAATTTACAATTCTGTAGGGGCGCAATATATTGCGCCCCTACACCCTGTGATGAAGGGCTTACCGCAAAAACGCCTCGTGTAAGCCGCCGTCTACGCTGATGATTTGGCCGACAGTCTTGCTAAAGG
>JBMOFU010000634.1:0-1507 GCA_049318725.1 Phototrophicaceae bacterium
CGTAACATCGAAAGCCCCACACGGCTAGTTAGAGGTCGGTTTGGTTTGCAAATTTTTACGGGTATGAAATGACATCCCCTTCGGGTTGCAGTCGAAGGGGATGTCTGTTTTCAGGAGGCACTGCTAACGCGCAGCCGCGCCGAAGGTGCGGGGCGTTCCCCGCTGGGTTGAACCGGTTCACGGGGCTGGACACGGAGTTGGGCTTGTTGGGCTTCGATCAGCGCTTCTTTAGCAATCCGCCGTTGTTCGTTGCGGGCTTCTTGTTCATGTAGGCGGGCTTGGTGTAAGACAAGGTGTTGGTAGTCAGTCATGGTAGGTCATCTCCCTTTTTTGTTATCTCTAGGGTATATCGAATGGCAGGTATGCCAAAACGTTTTGGATTTTTCCAAATGTGACCATTTGAGCGACTTTTGATCGTATAATAGAGTTAATTCAAGCAGGCGGATTGAGAAAAGATGCTCTCGATTTATCTGGATGACAAAGACCTACACAAAGTGCGCTTTGCCTACAGCCCACTCATTGAATTGAGCCTGAGCTATATGGCGCTGCGCGGCACACGGGCAGAAATGGCTCCTGCACGCTGGAAGGCCAACGCCCAACGGCTATTAGACGACGTTGAATTACCCTATATGGACGCGATCATCTTGCCAGATTCGTATGTGGTGGATTTCCTCACGCCCACCCCGATCACGCCCAAAACCAGCCTCAAAGAAGAACTTGACCGCGTGTGGGAAACCCCCCGCGATGTGGTCATCAAGAATGTGCTAGTTACCCGTGAATATGGCGGCGATTCGCCCGTTCACGACCATTTTTTGCATGACCCGGATGCCGCCTTGGGCTGCTTGTTTGCTGAACTGCAATTCTACTGGGGGCGCGTGCTAGAGGCGCATTGGTCAAGCATTGTGGCGAACCTTGAAAACGATGTGCTGCACCGTGCGCGGGAATCTGCCACGCGGGGGATAGGGACGGTATTAAACACTTTGGGGGCGGGGTTGACCTACAATTGTACCGCCGAAAATATTTGGGTGACAAAGGTCACTAGCCACCCTGACGCTGAACTCTGCCTAGACGGGCGCGGGATTCAACTCGTCCCTAGCTTGTTTTCGCGCAATCACGGGCATTCACAGATCAACGAAGACTGGCAGCCCATGCTGATTTATCCCGCACGCGGTAGCGGGCTATGGTATGACCCGATACCCCCTCAAACCGATGAGGCGCTAGAACTGACCTTAGGTGCAAGCAAAGCCCGCTTGCTACAGGCACTTGCGGTGCCGACCAGTACCAGCGAACTGGCGACACAATTGTATTTAACGGCGGGGTCGGTTTCGCAGCAACTCACGCGCCTTTCACAGGCCGGCTTGGTGGAATCTACCCGCAATGGGAGCCGCGTGTACTATCGGCTATCTGAGCGCGGCGAACACTTGTTAGCGGTGTTCAGCTAAACTGGTTGCGATATCGGCGCGGGTGAGGGTGTCGGGTTCGCGCTGATAAGCGGCCTCGACCTGTA
>JBMOFU010000635.1:0-1500 GCA_049318725.1 Phototrophicaceae bacterium
TGGCGCAGCAATTCCGCGTCGGCTAGGGCGTCGTTCCAGAACCAAAAGGGCGCAAGCGAAAATTCAGCGGGCGGGCTGTGCCACGCTTGGGGCAACAGATGGGCGCTTATGTGAGCTTTAGCGCCTGTTGTTCAGCTTGCAGGGCTAATTCTGCGGCTAAAAAGCAATGGGCTTGCGGCATAGCCGTTTCAGTGCGGTTGAGGACATCAGCGATGAATTGCTCACCAAACGGCAACTGAACATCGGCACAGGCGATATACTCGGTTGCAGCCTGAGTGACCAGAAACAGGTGATTATCGCCTGCGCGCCCGGCAAGGTCGGTGTTTTTACGCAACTCAATCGTGCCGTCGGTTCCCAGAATGAATAAGCGCACGTCGCCCCATGTCTCTAGCCCTTTGGGCGTCAACCAATCTACGCGAATATACCCCGTCGCGGAAGCGCTCCGCACCATCACATCACCGAAGTCGTGCATGTTGGGGAACTGGGGATGATTGAAGTTGCCCACATGGGCGGCGACAACCTGCGCGTGGGTACTCCCCGTAAAATACAGGAATTGATCCATTTGGTGGCTGGCAAGGTCATTGATGATCCCGCCGAAGGCCGTGCGGTTAAACGTCCAGTCGGGACGCGGAGTATGCCCCAATAGGCGGTGAGGGCCAAACCCGACCGTTTGAATCACTTTCCCAACGGCCCCAGCATGAACCAGTTCGCCCGCCTTCACCGTTGCTGGATTATGAAAACGTTCGCCGTAGTAGATCAAGTATTTGCGTGCGGTGGCTTGCTGTACCTGACGCACCGCCGCCAATTGGTCAAGCGATATCACCCCCGGCTTGGCACACAGGTAATCTTTGCCGTGTTGCATCACACGGATGCCTAACGCGGCGCGTTCGTTGGGGATGGCGGCACTCACCACTACAGCCACCCGTTCATCCTCTAAAATCGCCTCAATGCTAGGCGCTTGGGGCGTATTGGGGTAGCGCGCTAAAAAAGCAGCGGTTTGGGCGGGGTCTGTATCATAAAAGCTGACCAACGTTGCCCCCGCCGCCAAGAGCGCATTCACTTGGTTAAAAATGTGATTGTGCGCGAAGCCAATTGCGGCAAACCCAATGCTCATGGCAACGACACCCCGTTATTGCTGTAGTAGAACGGGTCATTTGGCGTAATTTCCCCATATAGGACGGGGCGGCCTAGCCACGCAGATTTATACAGGCTGGCGGTAAATTCGATGATGTGGCGTGCGTCATCGCCACTGACGGGGGGCGGCTGGTTGCGCTCTAGGGCGTCTAAAATCTCATGCAATTGTTGCACATGCGCCCCCATAAAATCTTGATCGAGCGAGTTCCACAAGCTTTGGAGCGCGTCGTCTTCGGTGTTGGGGGGCAGGCTGAACTTCCAGTGTTCATTGGAATAACGATACAGGGCATTCACTTCTACAGTGGCCTTTTGGAAGTCTAGCCGCAGGTGGGTTTCTTGGCGCGGAGACAGCGCGCTGTTGATGAG